>NZ_JBHWEN010000008.1:18260-247222 GCF_042734215.1 Kitasatospora sp. NPDC059673
ACCCCAGCACGACACTCTCGTACGGCGCGAGCCACCGCGCGAAGCGCAAACCTCCCGACGCCCACTGCCCCGCGCGGAACGCACGGCACTCGCGGCGCGCAAGCTCCCGCAGCACCGCAGCACGACACTCTCGTACGGCGCGAGCCACCGCGCGAAGCGCAAACCTCCCGACGCCCACTGCCCCGCGCGGAGCGCAAAAAAGCACTCGCAGCACCGCAGCGCGACACTCTCCTACGGCACGAGCCACCGCGCGAAGCGCAATCCTCCCGTCGCCCGCTGCCCCGCGCGGAGCGCAAAGAAGCTCTCGCGGGCATGGGAAAGGGGCGCGGGCGGCTGCGTGGGGCGAGAGGGGAGGAGGCCCCTTCCCACCGCCGGGCAGGCGCTCGCGCCCCCTGGGGAGCTCGCCGCAGGCGTCAGACGGCGGCGGTCTCGCGCTCTGCCAGGCCCGCGTTGATGAACTGGAGCAGCAGGCGCGGGGTGTGGGCCTCGGCGACGGTCTCCTCGGCGAGTTCGATGTCGTACTCGCGCTCGATCCGGCCGGTGGTCTGGAGGACCGCCAGCGAGTCGTAGCCGAGGTCGTCGAGGGGGGTGTCGAGGACGTCGCCGTCGAGGTCGATGCTCTCGTCCTCGCCGGCGCATTCGCGGAGCAGGGCGGTGAGTTCGGTCAGGGTCATCTCGGCCATGGCTGGTGGTGCCTTTCTGGTGTGCGGTGCAAGGTGTGGGGTGTGGGGGCTCAGGCGGTGACGACGGCGGCGGAGTTGAAGCCGCCTGCGCCACGTGCGAGGACCAGCGCGGTGCGGACCGTCGCGGGTCGGGCCGTGCCGAGGACGAGGTCGAGGTCGAGGCCGTCCGCGACCTGTTCGACGTTGACGGTGGGCGGGATGACCTGGTCCCGGAGGGTGAGCAGCGCGGCGGCCAGGTCGAGCGAGCCGCCGCCGGCGTAGAGCCGTCCGGTCATGGTCTTGGGGGCGGTGACGGGGACGCCGCGCGGCCCGAAGACGGCGCGCAGGGCGTCGGCCTCCTGCCGGTCGGGTTCGGGTGCGCCCGCCGCGTCGGCGAACACCACGTCCACCTGCTCGGGCGTCACCCCGGCCTCACCGAGCGCCAGTTCGATGGCGCGCCGCAGCCCGGGTTCGAGCCCGCTGCCGGGCCGCGGGTCGAACGTCGCGGCGTACCCGGCGAGCCGCCCGTAGACCGTCGCGCCGCGCGCCTGCGCGGCCTCGGCGTTCTCCAGGATCAGGATCGCCCCGCCCTCGCCGGCCACGTACCCGGCAGCGTCGGACGAGAAGGGCAGGTAGGCGCGGGCGGGGTCGGTCGCGGTGGAGAGCCGGCCGCCGGCCAGTTGCGCGGCCCAGCCCCAGGGGCAGACGGAGCCGTCCACGCCGCCGGTGACGATCACCCGGCTGCCCTTGCGGAGCTGGCGGCGGGCCTGGGCGACGGCATCGATGCCGCCGGCCTGCTCGCTGACCAGGACGCCGCTGGGGCCGCGCAGTCCGTGCCGGATGGAGATCTGGCCGGTGTTGACGGCGTAGAACCAGGCGAAGGACTGGTACGCGCTGACGTACTTGCCGCCCTGGCTCCACAGCGCCTGCAGTTCGCGCTGGCCGAACTCGAAGCCGCCGGCGGAGGCGGCGGTGACCACGCCCGCGGCGTACTCGGGGAGTTGGTCGAGGTCGAGGCCGGCGTGGCCGATGGCTTCCTCGGCGGCGACCAGGGCGAGCCGGGTCATGTGGTCGGTCTGCGGGATCAGCCGGCCGGGGATGCGTTCGGCGGGGTCGAAGCCGGGGACCTCGCCGGCCAGGGTGGCGGGGTACTGGGTGGCGTCGAACCGCTGGACGGGTCGGATGCCGCTGTGGCCGTCCAGGGTGGCCTGCCACCAGGCGTCGGTGCCGAGGCCGTTGGGGGCGGCCACGCCGATGCCGGTGAACACGGCGCCGGCCGTGCCGGTGCTGGGAAGGGTGCTCTCCAGCAGGTCGCTGCTCATGCGGTCCTCCGCTCGGGTCGGGTGAGCACCATGGCGCTCTGGAAGCCGCCGAAGCCGCTGCCGACGCTCAGCACGGTGTCGATCTTCCGCTCGCGGGCGGTGATCGGGGTGTAGTCGAGGTCGCACTCGGGGTCGGGTTCGTGCAGGTTGGCGGTGGGGGGCACGATGCCGTGTTCGATGGCGAGGGCGCTGGCGGCGATCTCCAGCGAGCCGATGGCGCCCAGCGAGTGACCGATCATCGACTTGATGGAGCTGACGGGGGTGGCGTACGCGTGGTCGCCGAGGCTGCGCTTGAACGCGGCGGTCTCGTGCCGGTCGTTCTGCTTGGTGCCGGAGCCGTGCGCGTTGATGTAGTCGACGGCGGTGCCGGGCAGCCGGGCCTCGTCGAGGGCGACCCGGATGGACTCGGCCATCTCCTTGCCGTCGGGCCGCAGTCCGGTCATGTGGTAGGCGTTGGAGCGGGTGGCGAACCCGGCGATCTCGGCGTAGATGTGGGCGCCGCGCCGGCGGGCGGCGTCCAGTTCCTCCAGGACGAAGATCGCGGAGCCTTCGCCGAGCACGAAGCCGTTGCGGGTGCGGTCGAACGGCCGGGAGGCGTGCTCGGGGTCGTCGTTGCGCGGGGAGGTGGCCTTGATGGCGTCGAAGCAGGCCACCGAGATCGGCGAGATGGGGGCCTCGGTGGCGCCGGCGATCATCACGTCGGCGCTGCCTTCGCGGATGAGTTCGACGGCGTGACCGACGGCGTCCAGGCCGGAGGTGCAGCCGGTGGAGACGACTCCGGCGGGGCCCTGCGCGCCGACGCTCCAGGCGACCTCGGCGGCGAAGGAGCTGGGCACGAAGTAGTCGAACAGGTGCGGGACGGCGTAGCGGTGGTCGACCAGCCAGCCGCGGCCGCCGTCGCTGACCACGTTGTACTCGGTGTCCAGGCCCATGGTGGCGCCGACCGCGCTGCCGACGGTGACGCCGGTGCGGAACGGGTCCAGGGAGGCCAGGTCGAGGCCGCTGTCGGCGACCGCTTCGCGGGCACTGGTGACGGCGAACTGGGCCGCCCGGTCCATCCGCCGGATCTCCTGCGGGCTCAGCCCGGCGGCGATCGGGTCGAAGTCGGCCTCGGCGGCGATCCGCGAGCGGAACGAGGAGGCGTCGAAGAGCGTGATCGCCCTGGTCGCGGTCCTGCCGTCGGTGAGCAGCGACCAGAATTCCTTCGTGCCGACCCCGCCGGGGGCGACCACGCCGATCCCGGTGATGACCACTCGCCGGCTCATGGCCGCCTCCCCATAGTCGTGTTCAACGCCGTTCCTTCCTTTCGTGGCCTTCTCTCAAGGCCTGTGACGGACCTGCGGATCGCACCGTCGGGCCCGCCCGGTAGCCTGCGCCGACGGCCTCAAGCCACGCTCGACACCAGCCCGGGTGCTGCTCCCAGGCCGTCCAGGACCTCGGCGAGCAGGGTGGGAGCGGTGCGCTCCCGGACGAAGAAGTGGCCGCCCTCCACCATGCGCAGCTCGAATCCGGCCGCGGCGTAGCGGGCCCACTGGGCGATTCCGCCGGGTGAGGCGATCGGGTCGGTGCGGCCCGCGAGGGCCAGCAGCCTGCTGTTCAGCGTCTGGCCGTCGGCGGCGCGGCACAGGGCCTCGCCGAGCTGGAGGTCGTCGCGGAGCGCGGGCAGCACCCGGCGCCGCCACATTCCGGTCTCTTCCGGGTCGATCGCTCCGGGCGGCAGGACGCCGTGGTCGACCAGTCGGTGCAGCAGTTCGTCGTCGGGCAGGGTGGCGGCGGCCAGCACCGGCGAGCGCAGGTGCGGGGGCAGCACGGCGCCCACGGCGACGAGTTGGGGCAGTGGCCCGCCGGCGCGCTGGAGCGCGGCGGCGCAGGTGTGGGCGACCAGGCCGCCGAGGCTGTGCCCGTAGAACGCGAACGGGCGGTCCAGCAACGGCCCGATCAGTGAGTCGAGTTCGGAGATCAGCCGGTCGGGGTCGGTGATCCGCCGTTCCCTGATCCGCAGCCCGCGGCCGGGCAGCAGGACCGGTACCACTTCGGCGGCGGTGCCGAGCGCCGACTGCCAGCGGGCGAAGGCGGAGACGCCGGCTCCGGCGTGGTGGAAGCAGATCAGACGCGGTGGCCCGCCGCTGCTCACTCCTCCACCAGGGCGACGGCGCGGGTCCAGCCCGCTCCGGCGCCGGCGATCTTGACCGGGAAGCAGGAGACGGTGAAGCCGTGTCCGGGCAGCAGGTCCAGGTTGGTGAGCCGTTCGACCTGGCAGTACTCGCGGCGGCGCCCGGCGAAGTGGGCGGGCCAGAGCACGGACTTGTCGCCGGTCTCCTGGTAACTGCGGATCATGTGCCCGAAGGGGGCGTCCAGGCTCCAGGCGTCGGTGCCGATCACCCGGACCCCGAGGTCGAGCAGGTGGTCGGTGGCCGGGCCGTCGAGCCCGGCGAAGTCGGTGAAGTACCGGGGGGTGCCGGCGTGCTTGGAAGCGCCGGTGTGCAGCAGCACGATGTCCATCGGCGCGGGACGGTGGCCGAGTTCGGCGAAGGCCTTCTCGATCCGCTCGACGCCGATCACGCCGGTGCCGATGTCGGAGACGTCGAGCACCAGGGCCGGCCGCAGGAACCAGTCGAGCGGCATGGCGTCGATGTGGCGCGGCGCCCCGTAGTCGCCGACCGAGCCGTAGTGCGACGGCGCGTCGACGTGGGTGCCGGTGTGGCTGGTGAGGGTGAGCGTGTCCAGGGAGAGCAGCTCACCGCCGGGCAGTTCGGCCGGGTCGAATTCGAGGCCGAAGTGCAGGCGCATCTCCTCGGCCATGTGACGGGCGCCCTCGGCGGGCGTCATGATCTCGTGGACGATCGGGTCCGGCTCCCAGCCAGCCGCGTCCACCGGTGACGACAGGTCGATGATCCGCAACTTCTCCCCCACGGTCGGGTAGGACGGGGTTCCGGCCCGGGGTGGGCGGCGGAACGCGTGGGAGCACTGTGCGGTCGCCGCCTCGAACATCCGTCGAGGCGGGGCAGGGCGACGCTGGGGCCACCGGCCGACGGGCCGTCAGGCGGCGAACAGGTCGAGGATCGGGGTACGGCGTCCGGGCATCCGGTCGAGGGCCGGGTCGGCGGCCAGCATCGCCTGCTGGAGCTTGCGCACCCGCGGCGACGGTTCCAGGCCGAGTTCCTCCACCAGGCGCCCCCGCAGGGCCTGGTAGACCTCCAGCGCCTGCCACTGCCGGCCGGACCGGTACAGCGCGACCATGGCCTGGGCGTGCAGCCCCTCGTGCAGGGGGTGCCGGACCGTCAGTCCGGTGAGTTCTGCGACCAGGTCGGCGTGCCGGTCGAGGCGCAGGTCGGCCTCGATGCGGCGCTCCAGCACCCGCAGCCGGCTCTCCTCAAGCCGGGCCAGTTCGATGTCCAGGATCGGCCCGACCTTGACGTCCACCAGCGCGGGCCCGCGCCACAGGGCCAGCGCCTCCCGGTAGATGACGGCGGCGCCCTCGTCGTCGCCGGCGTCGGTGGTGTCCCGGCCGAGTTCGGCGAGCCGGTCGTACTCGTGCACGTCCACGGCGCCGGGCTGGACCTCCAGCAGGTAGCCGCCGTGCCGGGTGACCAGGATGTCCTTGGCGCTGCACGGGGAGTCCGGGCCGAGCGCCTGGGCGAGCAGCCGGCGCAGGTGGAGGATGTACGTCTGCAGGGTGGTGAGGGCGCTGCGCGGGGCGTCCATGCCCCACAGCTCCTCCAGCAGGGTCGGCACCGGGACGACCTGGTTGGCGTACAGCGCGAGCAGCGCGAGGATCTGCCGCGGCTTGCCGGCGCTCGGCACGATGGAACTGCGCTGCGTCTCGGCGCTGAGCGGGCCGAGCACTCTGATGTCCATGAGGGTTCCTCCCGTGGATGGACCCGTCCGGCAGCCGCCTGGACGCGTCGTGGGCGATGCGGGGCCGGAGCGGGCCCGCTGCCTTCATCAGGCTCCCCCGGCCGCGTCCGCGGCGACCAGTGCCAGATTCCCGAGCGGGGCATGCGTTTCGGCATCCGGCGACTGTGAATCCTTCATGTGCGGCTCGTGAGGCTGGCACTGTTGCCTGTCGGCCACCCCCAGGAGACTTCTGGTCACATCGAGCGAACAACGACTCGAACTCGACCACGGGAGAGACCATGGGCCCCCTCACCAGCGTCATCGGTCAGGACGACGACCTCTTCATCGAGGACCTGAGCCAGCACTCCTCCGCCGCCCGGCCGACCGGCGCCGGCATCCTGTGCTTCTGCCGCGCCGCGGACGCCTACCTGACCGCCCCGGCCGAGGCCGCCCCCGGACGCCTGGCGTGAGCGGGCTCCTCGACCCGGCCGGCCCCGGCCACTTCCTCGCCTTCCGGCCGCACCTGAGCGTGCAGCAGGTTCCCGGCGAGGCCGTCTACCTGATCTCGGACCAGCAGGTCACCGCGCTGCACGGCGCGCAGATCGCCCGGCTGGCGCCGCTGTTGGACGGGACGAGGAGTCTGTACGACCTCCAGCGGGAGACCGCTGACCGGCTCGGCGCGGCGCAGACCGCCGGGCTGATCACCAAACTGCGCCGGGCCGGGCTGGTGTCCGAACGCCCGGCCGGTGCGGCCACCGCCCAGTGCGGCTACTGGTCGGCCGCCGGGCAGGACGAACAGGCGGCGGGCGAGCGGCTCGGCGCGGCCACCGTGCGGGCGCTCGGCCCGGACGGCGCCGACCTGCCCGAACTGCGCGGCGCGCTGGACGCCGCAGGCCTGCGCACCGTCACCGGCGGCGCGGACGCCGACCTGACGGTGGTGCTCTGCGAGGACTACCTGGACCCGGCGCTCGGCACGATCGACGCCGCGCACCGGGCGGCCGGCCGGCCCTGGCTGCCGGTGCGGGCCGACGGCGTGGAGCCCTGGATCGGCCCGTTCTTCGCGCCCGACGGGGCGTGCTGGAGCTGCCTGGCCGACCGGCTGTGGCGCGGCCGGCAGGTCGAGGCGCACGTCCAGCGCGCCCTGGGGCGCACCGGCCCGGCCCCGCGCCGCGCCTGCTCGCTGCCGGCGGCCCGCACCGCGGTGCTGCAGCTGGCCGCGCTGGAGGCCACCAAGTGGCTGGCCGGCTACCGGTACCCGGGCCAGCGGCAGTTGTGGACGCTGGACTCGCTGGCCCTGGACGGGCGCCGGCACCCCGTCACCCGCCGCCCGGAGTGCCCGCAGTGCGGCGACCCGGGGCTGGTCGCGGCGCGGATCAACGCGCCCGTGGTGCTGCGTTCGCGGCCCAAGGCGCAGACCGACGGCGGCGGGCACCGGGCGCTGACGCTGGAGCAGATGATGGAGCGCTACGGCCACCACGTCGATCCGCTGACCGGCCTGGTCAAGGAGATCCGCCGCGACCCGCGCGGGCCCGCCGAGCTGAACTGCTTCCACGCCGGGCTGAACCCGGTGGGCGGCGCCGCCGGCCTGGCCTCGGTCCGCGCGGGGCTGCGCGCCAACGCCTCCGGCAAGGGCGCGAGCGCGCTGCAGGCCGAGGTCGGCGCGCTGGCCGAGTCGCTGGAGCGGCACTCCGGCCACTTGCAGGGCGGCGAGCCGATCGTCCGCGGCCGCTACCGGGAGCTGGCGGCGGACGCCGTCCATCCCGACACCGTCCAGCTGTTCGATCCGCGCCAGTTCGCGGGCCGGCAGGAGTGGAACGCCCGTGCGGGGGCCTTCCACCAGATCGCCGACCCGTTCGACGAGGACGACCCGATCGACTGGCTGCCGGTGTGGTCGCTGACCGAGCAGCGGCAGAAGCTGATGCCCGCCGCGCTCCTCTACTACAACGCCCCGCAGCAGCGCGGCCGCCGCTACTGCCTGGCCAACTCCAACGGCGCGGCAGCGGGCGGCACGCTGGAGGACGCCGTCCTGCAAGGCTTCCTGGAGCTGGTGGAACGCGACGCCATCGCACTCTGGTGGTACAACCGCACCACCCTGCCCGGCATCGACCTCGACGCGTACGGCGACCCGTGGATCGCCCGGGTGCGCGAGCTGCACGCCTCGCTGCACCGCGAGGTGTGGGCGATCGAGCTGACCTCCGACCTGGGCATCCCGGTGGTCGCGGCGTTCTCCCGCCGCACCGACAAGCCGGCCGAGGACATCATGCCCGGCTTCGGCGCCCACCTGGACCCGGCGATCGCGCTGCGCCGGGCCCTCGCGGAGGTCAACCAGCTGCTGCCGAACGTGGTGGACGCCCGCGCCGACGGCACCGGCTACGGCTTCACCGACCCGCAGGCGATGGACTGGATGCGCACCGCGAAGGTCGCCGAACTCCCTTACCTGCTGCCGGATCCGGCCGCCCGCCCCGCCCCGGCCCCGCGCTGCTCGTCGGCGATCGGCCCGCACGAGGACCTGCGGGACGACCTCGCCGCCGCCGAACAGCTGCTCCGCCGGGCCGGAATGGAACTGCTGGTGCTCGACCAGACCCGGCCGGAGGCGGGCCTGCCGGTCGCCAAGGTCGTGGTGCCGGGCCTGCGTCCGCACTGGAACCGGTTCGCCCCGGGCCGCCTGTTCGACGTGCCGGTGCGGCTGGGCCGGCTCGCCGCGCCCACCCCGTACCACCTGCTGAACCCCGTACCGCTGTTCGTCTGAACAGCCCCGCACACCGCGCTGGATGACTGATGCGTATCGAATGCCTGGCCGCCCCGCAGCTCACCGAGCTGTGGTCGCTTCGCGAGGACACCCTGATCGACCCGGACGACGGGCCGGACGGCACCCTGACCGTCCTGACCCGCTGGGGGCCGGTGTACTTCGCGAACCCCGACCCGGTGCTGCGGTCGGCACTGGAACGGATGACGCTCGGCCCGGTGTCGCTGAACAACGTGGCGCCGGGCTTCCCCGGCCTGGAGGACCTCGACCGGCCCGAGGACCACTCCCCCGAGGTGACCAAGCTGCTGCGCGGGCTGCGCCGGATCCGCCACTGCCTGGTGCGCACCCTGGCACTCGGCAACACCCCGCTGCTGAGCATCGTCCCGCTGGCCCGCAACACCGTGTTCGAGCCGCAGCCGGCGCCCGGGGACCGGCCGTGCCGGCTGTCCCGGTTCGCGGTGCTGCGCTACGCCGAGGGCGGGCTGCGCCTGGAGTCGCCGCTCGCCCACCACCGGGTGCAGCTGCACCGCCCCGAGATGGTGCAGCTGCTGGCCCTGCTGGCGGGCGGCGACCGGCCGGTGGGCCTGCAGCTCGACCCGGAGGTGGCCGCCGCCGCGATCGGCTACCTGCTGGCCGCCCGGATCGTGGTCGCCGCCGAGCACCCCGTCACCGGCACCGAGGAGCCCGTCTACGCCGAGGACGACGACCCGACGCTGGCCGGCTGGTCCGCCGACGACATGATGATGCACGCCCGTAGCCGGCTCGGCCGCAGCGACGGCCCGTTCGGCGCGACCTTCGCCCACCTGGGCCGGATGCCGGCCGAGCCGACCGCCAAGCCGCTCGGCGCCCGGGCCGCGATCCCGCTGCCCCGCCCCGACCTGGAACAACTGCGCACCACCGACGAGCCGTTCAGCTCGGTGCTGGAACGCCGCCGTTCGGTGCGGCAGTACGGCCCGGACCAGCTGAGCGTCCGCCAGATCGGCGAACTGCTGTTCCGGTCCTGCCGGATCCGCGAAGGCGCCGACCGGGACGGCCGGCCGTACCCGAGCATGGGCTCGGTGTACGCCCTGGAGCTGTACCTGGTGGCCGGACCGGACACCGAACTGCCGCCCGGCGTCTACCACTACGACCCGCTCGGCCACCTGCTGGAGCCGCTGGACGCCCCGGCCGCCGAGACCGCCGAGCTGCGGGCCGCCGCCCAGGCCACCCTGGGCGCCGACCTTCCGCCACCGCTTCTCCTGGTGCTCACCGCCCGTTTCCGGCGCACCACCCACGCCTTCAGCGGCATCGGGTACACCAGTCTGATGAAGGACGTCGGCGTGCTGATGCAGAGCCTCTACCTGGTGTCCACCGCGATGGGCCTGGCGCCGTGCGCGCTCGCCTCCGGCAATTCGGACACCGCCGCCCGCGCCTTCGGCCTGGACTGGGCGGTCGAGTCGAGCGTCGGAGAGTTCGTGGTCGGTCCGAGCCCATCGGCAGCAGACCAGGGCTAGTCATGTCCCGTACGATCCGGGAGAAGCGGTAAGCGGGAACCGTACGAGTCCGAGGGGGAAATCGTGAACGATGAGGTGTCGTGGCCGACACCCGACCCGGGCGGCAACCAGCTGGCACCGAAGGTCGCGGTGGCGATCACCGCCCTGGTGTTCCTCGGCTACACCGGAGTGGCCACCAGTTACGTCCTCGCCCTGCACCCCAGCGGGCTGCTGCTCGGCAGCACGCTGGCCCTGCTGGCCCTGCTGCTCGGCATCCAGCTGGTGCACTCCTTCCCGCGCCTGGTCCCCTCCCTGGCCAAGCGCTGGCCGCTGACCCTGACCCTGCAGGCGGTGATCACCTACGCGCCGTTCTGCTGGCTGGGCCCGCTGTGGATCGGCATCCCGAGCTTCCTGGCCGGGTCACTGCTCCTGCTGCTGCGGCCGGTGGTGGCCTGGCCCGGGTTCGCCGGCGTGGTGGCGGTCAGCAACCTGCTGATGCTGCTGATGGGCAACCCGGTCGGTGAGACCTTCTACATCTCGGTCGCCACCATCACCAACGGCCTGGTGATCTTCGGACTGTCCCGGCTGACCGACCTGGTGATAGAGGTGCACCGCTCGCGCGCCGAACTCGCCACCCTGGCGGTGGCGCAGGAGCGGCTGCGGTTCGCCCGCGACCTGCACGACCTGCTCGGCTACAGCCTCTCCGCCATCACCCTCAAGTGCGAACTCGCGTACCGGCTGGTACCCGGCCAGCACGAGCTGGCGCAGCAGGAGCTGACGGAGATCCTCCAGACGGCACGTCAGGCCCTCTCGGACGTACGGGCGGTGGCCCGCGGCTACCGGGAGATGTCGCTCTGCGCGGAGGTGGAGAGCGCCAAGGCGATGCTGGCCACGCTCGGAGTGCGCTGCACCGCCCGGCTGGACTTCGGGCTGCTGCCGCAGCAGGTGGAGACCGTGCTGGCGACGGTGCTGCGCGAAGGGCTGACCAACATGCTGCGGCACAGCAAGGTCGAGCAGTGCGAGATCTCGGCGGTCCGCGAGGGCCGCACCGTCCGGTTCCGGCTGGCCAACGACGGCGTGCGCCGCGCCGTGCCGGGGCAGCCGCCGCTGGTGCGGGACACCGGCGGCGGCAGCGGCATCGGCAACCTCACCACCCGGGCGCGCGAACTCGGCGGCACCCTGACCGCGGGCCCGCACGGCACCGGATGGTTCGTGGTGGAGGCGGCGATCGACCTGGACGCGGCCACGCTGGCGCTGTCCGGCTCCGGCAGCGGCCACCGCAAGACCCCTGCCAGAGCGGCCTGAGCGGCCGTCAGAGCCAGCCGGCGTCCCGCGCGATCCGGATCGCGTCCACCCGGTTGCGGGCGTTCAACTTGCCGACCACGGTGGTCAGATAGTTGCGGACCGTCCCGGCGGACAGGAACAGCCGGGCGGCGATCTGACTGGCCTCCATGCCGTCGGCGGCCAGCCGCAGCACCTCCAGTTCGCGCAGCGTGAGCGGCGAGGGCTCACAGTCCAGCGCGGCGACCGCCAGCACCGGGTCGATCGCCCGGCCGCCGGCCGCCACCGTACGGATCGCGGTGGCCAGTTGGCCCGGCTCGATGTCCTTCAACAGGAACCCCGCGACCTGCGCGGCCAGCGCCCGGCGCAGGTTGCCCGGCCGGCCGAGGCTGGTCAGGATCAGCGTCCGGCAGCCCGGCACCTCCCGGGCCAGCTCCCCGGCGGCGGTGATGCCGTCCATTCCGGGCAGGTCGATGTCCAGCACGGCGACGTCCGGTGCGTTCTCCTTCGCCCGGGCCACCACCTCCGCTCCCGACCCGGTCTCCGCGACCACCTCCAGGTCGGGCTCCAACTGCAGCAGGGCGACCAGGGCTCTGCGCAGCACCTGCATGTCCTCCGCCAACAGCACGCGAATCATTCCTTGCCCCCGTTATTCCGCTGACTTGACACATGATCAGCTGAACAATAACGATCTGGGGGCCGTTTTGGATCTTCCAGGACGTTCGATTTTCGTCAGGGCGGTTACCCGGCCCCCGCCCGCAGCAGGTTCACCACCTCCGCGAGAAAGCCGCCGTCGAGCATGGTGGAGACCGCGGTGTCCGGCACCGCCTGATGCCCGGCGTCGTGGCAGGCGACGCTCACCAGATAGCCGCGCTTGAGGGCGTACGTGCCGAACGTCCACTCGCCGAACCCGGCCGCGGAACCGTCCGGGGTGTGCAGGTCGGTACCGGGGCCGGAACCGAACTCGGCGAACCCGAACTCGGTGAAACCGAACCGCATCCCCTGCCCGAGCGCCTTGGTGTACGCCTCCTTCAGGGTCCACAGCCGCAACAGCTGCTTCTCCTGCTTGCGGGCGGGCAGCCGGTCCAGCCAGCTCCGCTCGGCGGGGGTGCACAGCAGGCGGCGCATGTCCTGGTAGCGGACCTTGCGGTCGGCCAGCTCGGTGTCCACACCGATCCGGCCACGCCGGCTCAGGCCGACCACGATCAGGTCCCGGGTGTGGCTGATGCTGACGTCGATCTGGTCACAGCCGCGCAGGTACGGACGGCCACCCGGCTTGTAGCCGAGCTCGACGGCCTCCGGCGGCACCTGCAACGCCGCCCCCGCCGCATACCTGACCAGCAGCCGGGACGCCGCGAACCGCTCCCTGGTCCGGGTCCGCTCCAGCGAACTGAGCCGCTGCCAGTCGCGGGTGCCGAGGACCTGCCGCAGCTCCGGCTCCGCCATCACCGCGTCCTGCCACTGCTCGGTGTAGGCGTGCACCACCGCGTGCCCGTGCCAGGCCATCGCCTGCCGCACCTCGACCCACCGGGCGCTCGGCCCGGGCATCAACAGCGGTGCCGGCACTCCCGCTCGATGGTTCGTCATCGCGAGCCTCCTTCGGCCAGCGGCGTGTCGTACAGGTCCAGGGAACGTCCGCCGGCCAGCCGGGCCAGCACCTCGGCGTGCACCCGCCGCACACAGTCGGCGGGCGGCTGCGCCACCGGCAGGCCGAGCCGGCGGGCCAGCCGGGACAGCGCCAGCACCAGCCACGCCGGATCGGCGAGGAACCCGCCCCCGCCCCGCCGGGCCTCCCAGCCGCCGAGCGCCGCACCCGCCGCCGCCAGCAGCGCGTACCGCTCGACCAGCGCACACCAGGACGGGCTGGCCAGGGCGGCCGCACTGTCGGCGGGCAGCGCCAGCGCCCGCTCCCGCAGCGCCGCCAGCTCCCCCGTCAGCACCCCGGCGAGCTCGGCGGCCACCCGGCCGTCCGGCCCCGCGGGCGGGTCGGCCCGCAACCGGGCCGCGGCACCGGCCAGCGTGGCGATCAGCACGTCACTGCCGCCGGCCACCGCGAGCGCGCCCAGGTCGAGCGGCGGCAACGGCTGCTCGAAGGCGTACAGCGCGGCCGGCGGCTCGGCCGCGCGCAGCCAGGACTCCCGCGCCAGCACGGGCAGCTGCGGGATCAGCACGGCCTGGCAGGCAGCGGTCCCGACATGCCCGAGACTGGCCGCGGGCATGTCCCGGAGCAGCTTCTGCAGGCTGCCCGGCCCGCCCGCCCGGTCGTACCCGGACGCACCGAGCACCGCGGACAGCTCCTCCACGTCGTCCCGCAACAGGTCCGGCACCAGGTACTTGACGGCCGCCGCACCCAGGTGGGCGCTGTCCGGCACCAGGTGCAGGGCACGCAGCACGGCGGTGGCCATCGCGTCGCACAGCAGCAGATCCGCGAACACCCCCGCGAGCAGCGCCCCATGACGGGGCCGGCCGGCGGCCCGGGCGGCGGCCCGCAGCACGGTGTCCGCACCGGCCAGCAGCACCGCCGGGATCAGCGTCCGGTTCAGCTGGAAGGTGCGCAGCGCCAGCCGGACGCCCTCCCCCGGCAGCCCGACCCGGGCCTCGCCGGACACCGGAAGATCGGTGAACTCCAACCCCGCGAACCGGCAGCCACGCATCCCGGTACTGATCCGCCGCGGCAGCACCGTCAACGTGCCACCCGCCTCCGCCGGATCGACCAGCAGCACCGAATGGCTGCCGCCCGCCTCCCCCGCCCTGGCGAACACCACCACCGCACCGGCCCGATCGGCGTTGATCACCACGTCCTTCCGGCCCCGCAGCAGGTAGCCCTCACCCTCCGAGGCGGCCGTGAACTCGCCCTGCCACAGCGCGTTGGCGTGCGCCAGCGCGTGGTGCGCGATCGCCACCGAACGCCCCGCCAGCAGCAGTTCGGCAATCCGCCGCCGCTGCGCCGGGCTGCCGGACGCCCAGACCGGCGCGGCCGCGAACAGCGAGGTGATCCCGTGGCCGAACCCCAGGGAGACGTCCCGCCGGAACACCGGCCGCAGCACCCGCGCCAGCACATCCGCCCGCTCCAGCCTCCCCCCGAGCGCCACCGGCACCAACTCCGCACCGAACCCGCCCTCGTGCAGAACGGCCACCGCCCCCTCGGCCAACTCCGCCCGCTCGTCGGCCGCCAACAACGCCCGGAACCCGGCCGGATTCCCCGGATCATCCGGATCCCCGAGCCGCCGCTCCCACTCCGCGACGCGCTCCCGCACCTGCCGCTCGACGGCACTCACCGGGCCACCGCCGCGCCCGGCGCCAACGCCGAGTTCGACCCGCTCACCCTCCACGCGCCCGTCGGCCGGGCCACCGCGCAAGCCACCCTCCGCACGCCACTCGGCGATCACCGGGCCCGCGTCTGCGACAAGCTCGGCCCGCACTCGCTGCTCAGCGGCGTTCACCAGGCCCGTGCCTGCGGCCGGCTCGACCCGCTCGCCTTCCACGCGCCCGTCGGCCGGGCCGCCGCGCAAGCCACCCTCCGCACGCCACTCGGCGATCACCGGGCCCGCGTCTGCGACAAGCTCGGCCCGCACGCGCTGCTCAGCGGCGTTCACCAGGCCCGTGCCTGCGGCCGGCTCGACCCGCTCACCTTCCACGTGCCCGTCGGCCGGGCCGCCGCACCGCCGCTCAGCAGTGCCCACCTGACCACCGCCGCGCACACCGCCCTCGACGAACTCGACCCGCTCGCCCTCCGCGCGCCCCGCGCGCTGCTCGCGCCTCTCGACGACTCTCACCTGGCCGTCTCCCGGGACGGCACCGGCAACGCCTCGTCGAGTTCGGCGTACACGGGCCGGAGCTCCCCGCGCAGGAACAGTTGCCGCATCGTCGAGCGCCGGACCTTGCCGCTGGTGGTGCGGCGCACCGAGCCGGGGCGGACCAGCAGGACGCCGGCCGGCCGCGCGCCGAACTCCTCGGCCAGGCAGCCGCGCACCCGCGCGGCGAGCGCCGCCAGCGTGGCCTGGTCGCGGCCGGGGTGCCGGACTTCCTGGACCACCACCAGCCGGTCTGGCTGGTCGGCGCCGAACACCACGGCGGAGGCCAGGCGTTCGCCGCAGTCGATCAGGCGGCGTTCCATCTCCTGGGGGTGGACGCTCTGTCCGGCCACCTCCACGGTGTCCTTGAGCCGGCCGGTCAGGTACAGCTCGCCGTCGCTGAGCACGCCGAGGTCGCCGGTGCGCAGGAAGCCGCGGGCGCCGGCGGCGGTGACGGCGCCGAACACCTCGGCGGTCTCCAGCGGCCGCTGCCAGTACCCGGCGGCGACCGCCGCGCCCCGCACCCACACCTCGCCCTCCGCGCCGTCGGGCAGTTCGGTGCGGTTCACCGGGTCGACGATCCGCACCTCGCCGCCGCGCGGCCGCCCGCAGCTGACCACCCGTCGGCCGTCCGCGGCTCCCACCGGCAGCCCGGACCGGACCGCGGCGGGGCTGCCGCCGGTGGTGCTGACCAGCAGCGTCGCCTCGGCCAGCCCGTACCCGGCGACCATCGCGCCGGGCCGCAGCCCGGCCGCGGCGAAGCGTCCGGCGAACGCCTCGACGGTGGCCGCGGACACCGGTTCGGCGGCGTTCACGGCCATCTCCCAGCGCGACAGGTCGAGCCCGGCGAGTTCCGCGTCGGTGACCTCGGCGGCGCACCGGGCGTACGCGGAGTCGGGGGCGGCGGCGACCGTCACCCCGTACTCGTCGATGGCCCGCAGCCAGCGCACGGGGCGTCCCAGGAACAGCCGGGGCGGCATCAGCACGGCGGTCGCGCCCAGCCACAGCGGGTGCAGCACCTGCCCGATCAGGCCCAGGTCGTGGTAGCAGGGCAGCCAGCCGCCGATCCGCGAGCCGGCGTGGGTGCCCAGCGCCTGCTGGATCTCCCGCATGGTGGCCAGCAGGTTGGCGTGGGTGACCTGCACGCCGCGCGGGGCGGCGGTGGTGCCGGAGGTGTACTGGATCAGCGCGACCGTCTCCGGGCCGAGGCGCGGCATCGGCCGTCCCTCCGCCCGCTCGGCGGCGTCCGGCAGCACCGTGTCGACGGCCAGGCACAGCACGGCGCCGCGCCCCGCGTCGGACAGTCGCCGCGAGACGTCCGCGGCGTGCCGGGAGACGGTGAGGACCACGGCCGCGCCGGTCTCCCGGGCGAT
Source organism: Kitasatospora sp. NPDC059673 (assembly GCF_042734215.1). Taxonomy (NCBI): domain Bacteria; kingdom Bacillati; phylum Actinomycetota; class Actinomycetes; order Kitasatosporales; family Streptomycetaceae; genus Kitasatospora; species Kitasatospora sp. NPDC059673. Next base: position 34,748 of record NZ_JBHWEN010000008.1, read on the forward strand.
CGCGGTGGTCCGCTCGGCGGCGGCCGCGGACGTGGACGGCGGCGGGACGGGCACCGCGACGGCGCCCGCGTACAGGCAGGCCACCACCGCGACGGCCAGTTCCACGCCGGTCTCCAGCGCCACCAGCACCGGCCGGCCGGTCGCCTGGCGGTCGGTCAGCCAGTTCGCCAACTCACGGGCCCGGCGGTCGAGTTCACCGTAGCTCGCGGTGCGCGCAGCGGTGCCCGGATCACCCGGCTCGACCACCGCCGGCTCGGCGGCCGCGCGGGCGAACCGCTCGACCAGGGCCTCGGTCAGAGTTGCCGGCTCCCGCATTCCGCACCTCCGGAGGTTCCGCGCCCGGCCCGCTCCTCGAGCCGCGCTGCGCCCAGTCTCCGGCGGTCCGCTCAACCAGCTCTTGAAGCCCGCTCTCCTCCGGCTCGGCCGCGCCCGCGCGGTCAGCGCCATGTCCCTCCCGGCAGCAGTCGCTCCAGGTGGCGCAGTTCGGAACGCAGCGCGAGTTCGACGGCGCTCAGCGGCACGTCCGGGATCAGCTGCTCGGGGTGTCCGGGGGGCGGCGGCAGCAGGGTGATCGGCGGTTCCAGCGGCCACGGGCGTTCCACCGGCCGTCCGAGCAGCAGGGCCTCGTACCGGGAGGCCGCCGTGCAGAGGTACATGTCGCCGAGCAGCGACAGGCCCCACAGCAGCCGTCTCACAGCCGTCCCCAGCAGCCTCCGTCCCGAACCTGTCGTCCCGGCCATTACCCCACCTCGCTTCGTCTCCGGCGTACCGCGGAGGGCAGGATCGGAGCGGCGACTCGAACCTCCCTCGAATCGCGCCGGAAAACGACGTGTGCCCGCCCCCGTGTGCGGGGACGGGCACCGTGCGGAGCAGCAGCACTCAGGCGAGCTTCTCCAGGATCAGGTCCTTCACCTTCGCCGCGTCGGCCTTGCCGCGGGTGGTCTTCATGACCGCGCCGACCAGCGCGCCGACCGCCTGCACCTTGCCGTCGCGGATCTTCGCGGCGACATCCGGGTTGTCGGCGATCGCCTGGTCGACGGCCGCGCCGAGCGCCGAGTCGTCGGAGACCACGGCCAGGCCGCGCTTCTCGACGACCTGGTCCGGCTCGCCCTCGCCGGCGAGGACGCCCTCGATGACCTGGCGGGCCAGCTTGTCGTTCAGCTTGCCCTCGGCGACCAGCGCGCAGACCCGGGCCACCTGGGCCGGGGTGATCGGCTGCTCGGACAGCTCGGTGCCGGTCTCGTTGGCGCGCCGCGCCAGCTCGCCCATCCACCACTTGCGGGCCTGGTCGGCGGGGGCGCCGGCCGCGATGGTCTCCAGAATCGGCTCCACCGCACCGGCGTTCAGCACCGACTGCATGTCCTGGTCGGACAGGTTCCACTCCGCCTGCAGCCGGGCCCGGCGGACCCGCGGCAGCTCGGGCAGACCGGCCCGCAGTTCCTCGACCCACTCACGGGCCGGGGCGACCGGGACGAGGTCGGGCTCCGGGAAGTACCGGTAGTCCTCGGCGTTGTCCTTGATCCGGCCGGAGGTGGTGGAGCCGTCCTCCTCGTGGAAGTGCCGGGTCTCCTGGACGATCGTCCCGCCGTCCGTCAGCACGGTGGCGTGCCGCTGGATCTCGAACCGGGCGGCCCGCTCCACGCTGCGCAGCGAGTTGACGTTCTTGGTCTCGCTGCGGGTGCCGAAGGTCTCGGTGCCGTTGGGGCGCAGCGACAGGTTGACGTCGCAGCGCATCTGGCCCTTGTCCATCCGCGCCTCGGAGACGCCCAGCGCCTTGATCAGCTCGCGCAGTTCGGCGACGTACGCCTTCGCGACCTCCGGGGCCCGGTGGCCCGCGCCCTCGATCGGCTTGGTGACGATCTCGATCAGCGGGATGCCGGCCCGGTTGTAGTCGAGCAGCGAGTACTCGGCGCCGTGGATGCGGCCGGTCGCGCCACCGACGTGGGTGGACTTGCCGGTGTCCTCCTCCATGTGGGCGCGCTCGATCTCCACCCGGAAGATCTCGCCGTCCTCCAGCTGCACGTCGAGGTAGCCGTTGAAGGCGATCGGCTCGTCGTACTGGCTGGTCTGGAAGTTCTTCGGCATGTCCGGGTAGAAGTAGTTCTTCCGGGCGAACCGGCACCACTCGGCGATCTCGCAGTTCAGCGCGAGACCGATCCGGATCGCCGACTCCACACCGACCGCGTTGACCACCGGCAGTGAGCCGGGCAGGCCGAGGCAGGTCGGACAGGTCTGCGAGTTCGGTTCCGCGCCCAGCTCGGTGGAGCAGCCGCAGAACATCTTGGTCTTGGTACCCAGCTCGACGTGGACCTCAAGGCCCATCACCGGGTCGTACGAGGCGAGTGCCTCCTCGTAGGAGACCAGGCTCATGACGCTCACAGCGTCCCTTCTTCAGTCATGGGGGGTTCAGCCGAGCAGGACGTCGTCGTCGCCGAGCCGCTTGAGCTCGCGGACGAGGAGCGCGGTGCCGGTGATCAGGGCGGCGGCGCCGACCACGGCGTTGATCAGCTTGAGGGTGTCGTTGTCCTCGCGGGCGTGGCGGATGTCCTTGACGACCGAGATCGCCCCGAACGCGCTGGTGCCGATGGACAGCCACAGGCCGGGCTTCGAGTGCTTCCAGCCCTTGGCCTTCTCGATCTTGCTCATAGTGCCGGTGCCTCCTCCAGCAGGGTGTGACCCCACTTGTCGTTGAGCGCGGCCTCGACGGCGCCGCCCACGCGGTAGAGGCGGTCGTCCGCCATCGCGGGGGCGATGATCTGCAGGCCGACCGGGAGATTGTCCTCCGGAGCCAGACCGCAGGGCAGCGACATGGCCGCGTTGCCCGCCAGGTTCGAGGGAATGGTGCACAGGTCGGCGAGGTACATCGCCATCGGGTCGTCCGCCCGCTCGCCGATCGGGAACGCGGTGGTCGGCGTGGTCGGGGAGATCAGCACGTCCACGCCGGCGAACGCGGCGTCGAAGTCCCGGGAGATCAGCGTGCGGACCTTCTGCGCCGAGCCGTAGTAGGCGTCGTAGTAGCCGGACGACAGCGCGTAGGTGCCGAGGATGATGCGGCGCTTGACCTCGTCGCCGAATCCGGCCTCGCGGGTCAGCGCGGTGACCTGCTCGGCGGAGCGGGTGCCGTCGTCGCCGACCCGCAGGCCGTAGCGCATCGCGTCGAACCGGGCGAGGTTCGAGGAGCACTCGGACGGGGCGATCAGGTAGTACGCGGGCAGCGCCAGCGTGAACGACGGGCAGGACACCTCGACGACCTCGGCGCCCAGCTCGCGCAGCAGCTCCACCGACTCGTTGAAGCGCTGCATGACGCCGGCCTGGTAGCCCTCGCCGGCGAACTCCTTGACGATGCCGATCCGCATGCCGCGGATGTCGCGCACCTTCGCGGCCTCGACCACGGCCGGGACCGGCGCGTCGATCGAGGTGGAGTCCAGCGGGTCGTGGCCGGCGATCGCCTCGTGCAGCAGCGCCGCGTCCAGCACGGTGCGGGCGCACGGGCCGCCCTGGTCGAGCGAGGACGAGAAGGCGACCAGGCCGTAGCGGGACACCGAGCCGTAGGTCGGCTTGACGCCGACGGTGCCGGTGACGGCGCCGGGCTGGCGGATCGAGCCGCCGGTGTCGGTGCCGATCGCCAGCGGCGCCTCGAACGCGGCGAGCGCCGCCGCGGAGCCGCCGCCGGAGCCGCCGGGGATCCGGGTCAGGTCCCACGGGTTGCTGGTCGGGCCGTACGCCGAGTTCTCGGTGGAGGAGCCCATCGCGAACTCGTCCATGTTGGTCTTGCCGAGGATGACGACGTCCGCGTCCTTCAGACGCCGCGTCAGGGTGGCGTCGTAGGGCGGGATCCAGCCCTCCAGCATCTTCGAGCCGCAGGTGGTCGGGATGCCCTTGGTGGTGAAGACGTCCTTCAGCGCCAGCGGCACACCGGCCAGCGGGCTGAGCTGCTCGCCCTTGGCGCGCTTGTCGTCCACCGTGCGGGCGGCGGCCAGCGCGCCCTCGCTGTCGACGTGCAGGAAGGCGTTGACCTTCTTGTCGACGGCGTTGATCCGGTCCAAGTGGGCCTGCGCGACCTCGACGGCCGACACCTCGCCCGAGGCGATCGCGGAGGCCGTCTCGGCCGCCGTGTACTTGATCAGGTCGGTCATGTGGGTCAGTCCTCCCCGAGGATCTGCGGCACGCGGAAACGCTGGTCCTCACTCGCCGGGGCGCCGGACAGCGCCTGCTCCGGGGTCAGCGACTGTCGCACCTCGTCCGCCCGCATGACGTTGCTCAGCGGGAGCGGGTGGGAGGTCGGCGGGACGTCCTGCCCCGCGACCTCGGAAACGCGGGCGACCGCGCCGATGATCACGTCGAGCTGCTCGGCGAAGTGGTCCAACTCCTCCGCCTGCAACTCCAGACGCGACAGCCGGGCGAGGTGGGCGACCTCCTCGCGCGTGATGCCAGGCATGCAGCGATCCTCAAGGGTGAGTTCTGGTGGACCGGGCGGCCCTGGGCACACCCGTCCTTTTTGGTCTTGGGGGCCATCCTATGTGCCCCTTCCGTGGCACGGAGAACCGCGCGAGCAACCGGGCAGACGCGGAAAGGTCCGCCCGGGGGCGGAACTCCCCTCCCCGGGCGGACCTCGCGGGCGAAGAACTATCGCGGAAGCGACGAAACCGGCGCCGCCCCCGTCTGCCGCACCTGCAGCCACGCCGTCGCCTGATCGACGGGCAGCGCGGCCGACACCAGCCACCCCTGCACGGCGTCCACCCCGAGGTCGTGCAGCCGCTCCCAGGTCTCGTCGTCCTCGACGCCCTCGGCGACCACCGTCAGGCCCAGCGAGTGGGCGAGTTCGACGGAGCAGCGCACCACCGCCGCGTCGTGGTCGTCGGCGACCATCCGGGAGACGAAGGAGCGGTCGATCTTCAGTTCGCCGACCGGGAGGCTGCGCAGCCGCACCAGCGAGGAGTGCCCGGTGCCGAAGTCGTCCAGCGACATCCGCACGCCGTAGCGGCGCAGTTCGGCCAGCGTGTCGGCGGCCCGCCGGCTGTCGTCGAGCAGCAGCCGTTCGGTGATCTCCAGTTGGAGTGCCTCGGCGGGGACCTGGTGCCGGGTGAGGTGTCCGGCGACCCGGGCGGCGAAACCCGGATTGAGGACGTCGCGCGGCGAGACGTTGACGGCGACCGGCACCAGCAGGCCCTGGTGGCGCCAGCGGGCGATCTGCCCGACGGCGCTCTCCAGCACGTAGTCGGTGAGCCGGGGCATCAGTCCGGAGGATTCGGCGAGGCTGATGAACTCGTCGGGGGGCACCCGGCCCTGCCCGGGCCGCTCCCAGCGCACCAGCGCCTCCAGGCCGACCACCCGGCCGTCGAAGGCGACCTTCGGCTGGTAGTGCAGGGCGACCTCGTTCATCTCCAGCGCCCGCCGCAGGTCGCCGAGCAGGCCGATCCGGTACGGGGTCTCCAAGTCCCGTGCCTCGTCGTACAGTTCGACGCCACTGCGGCTGTGCTGGGCGTGGCCCATCGCCACGTCGGCCCGTCGCAGAAGCGATTCTGCGTCCGGGGCGTGCGTCGGGTGCACACAGACCCCGGCGCTGGCCTCCAGCACCAGCAGCAGCCCGTCCAGCCGGATCGGTGCGGCGAGTTCGGCGATCAGCCCCTTGGCGATCCGCTCCAGCAGCTCGGGGCTGCCGACGCCGGGGAGCAGCACCGCGAACTCGTCGCCGCCCATCCGGGCCACCACCGGGCGCTCGCCGCGGCGGCGCACCTGCGGGGGCAGCACGGCGGTGTCCGGTCCCGGCGCGAAGCCGCCGCCGGAGCGCAGCGCCCGGTGCAGCCTGCGGGCGATGTGCACCAGCAGCCGGTCGCCGGCGGTGTGCCCGAGCGCGTCGTTCAGCGACCGGAAGCGGTCCAGGTCGAGCAGGATCAGCCCGACGCTGTAGCCGGGTTCGCCCTCGTGGGCGGCGAGCGCCTCCTGGGTGGCGATCAGCAGGGCCTGCCGGTTGGGCAGGTCGGTCAGCGGGTCGGTGAGCTGGTCCCTGGCCCGGTCCCGGGCGATCCGCCAGGCGGCGACCAGTACGGCCAGCGGAACCGCGAACAGCGGGAGCAGTTCGGGTTCGTAGCGGTACACCAGGACGGCCAGCGGGATCAGCGGTGCGGCCCCGGCCAGCAGGACACCGAGCAGCAGCACCGCCCCCGCCATCCCCTGCGGCGGGCGTGTGGGCGCACCGCCGGTCGTACGATCCATAAGCCCAGTCCTCCGTCGGGCCCGCCCCCGCTGGGCCGCCTCACGGTGAGGCACCCCCTCCTCGGGATGCCGGTGGACGTCAGACGAGGGCGTGTCCCCGGGGCTCCGGCAGAACCGGTGCCACACACTCCTGCTGACAGTTCGTAGCGCCCAGGGTAAGCCGGGGTCCGCCGCACGGGCGCACTTTCCGGTCACCTCCGAGCGCGACGTCATATCCGCGCGCTGCTCGATGACACAATGCCCGATTTCGCTCTCGAACACCCGGCTGGCGCGGCATCAGGACGATAACGACCCGTCAGGACACCTGCTCCTGCGGCACTTCTCCGGCGTTCTCCTCACTGTCCACGTCCAGCCCGAGATGCCGGCGGGCCGCGTCCGCGCCCTGGCCGAGCAGCACCTCGAACCCGGCGTCGTCCAGCACCGGAACGCCGAGCTGCACCGCCTTGTCGTACTTGGAGCCGGGGTTGTCGCCGACCACCACGAAGTGCGTCTTCTTCGACACCGAGCCGGTCACCTTCGCGCCGCGCGAGGTCAGCGCCTCCTTCGCGCCGTCCCGGGTGTGCCCGGCGAGGGTGCCGGTGACCACCACCGTCAGCCCCTCCAGCGGCCGTTCGCCCTGCTCCTCGCCGGCTTCCTCGGTGAACCGCACGCCCGCGTCCCGCCACTTGCGGAGGATCTCCCGGTGCCACTCCTCCGCGTACCACTCCTTGACGGACCGGGCGATGGTCGGCCCGACGCCCTCGACGGCGGCGAGTTCGGTCTCGTCGGCGGCGAAGATCCGGTCCAGGTCGCGGAACTCGCGGGCCAGTTCCTGGGCGGCCACCGGGCCGACGTGCCGGATCGACAGGCCGTTCAGGAAGCGCCACAGCGGGCGGTCCTTGGCCTTGTCCAGATTCTCCAGCAGCACGCCGGTGTTCTTCTTCGGGGCGCCGGCGGTGGTGGCGAAGAAGGACGTCCGCTTCTCCTTGCCGGTCTTGTCGTCCGGCTTGGGCATGCCGGTCTTCGGGTCGCGCACCAGCACCTTGATCGGCAGCAGTTGCGCCTCGGTCAGGCCGAAGATGTCGCCCTCGTCCTTGACCGGCGGGTCCGCGGGCTCCAGCGGCTGGGTGAGCGCCGTCGCCGCGACGTAGCCCAGACCCTCGATGTCCAGGCACTGGCGGCCGCCGAGGAACGCGATCCGCTCACGGATCTGCGCCGGGCAGTGCTGGGCGTTCGGGCAGCGCAGGTCGATGTCGCCCTCGGACATCGGGCGCAGCTCGCCGCCGCACTCCGGGCAGTGCGTGGGCATCTCGAACGCCACCTCGCTGCCGTCGCGCAGGTCGTAGACCGGGCCGAGGATCTCGGGGATCACGTCACCGGCCTTGCGCAGCACGATGGTGTCGCCGAGCAGCACGTCCTTGGCCTTGACGATCTGCTGGTTGTGCAGCGTCGCGTACTGCACCATCGAGCCGGCCACCTTCACCGGCTCGGCCAGCACCGCGTACGGGGTGGCCCGGCCGGTGCGGCCGATGCCGATCTTGATCTCGGCGAGCTTGCCGGTGACCTCCTCCGGCGGGTACTTCCAGGCGATCGCCCAGCGCGGCGACTTGGAGGTGGAGCCGAGCCGGCCCTGCAGGGCGATCTCGTCGACCTTGACCACCACGCCGTCGATCTCGTGCTCGACGGAGTGCCGCTGCTCGCCGAAGTGCTTGATGAACGCCCGCACTTCGTCGAGCGAGCCGACCACCTTGTTGTGCCTCGCCGTCGGCAGCCCCCAGTCGTGCAGCAGCTGGTAGGCGTGCGACTGGCAGTCGATGTCGAAGCCGACCCGGGCGCCGATGCCGTGCACCACCATCCGCAGCGGGCGGGCGGCGGTGACCAGCGGGTCCTTCTGCCGGAGCGATCCGGCGGCGGCGTTGCGCGGGTTCATGAACAGCCGGATCATCGCCCGCGGCCGCTTGCCCTCCTTGGCACGCTCCTCGTTCTCCTGCCGGCGGCGCTCGTTCTCCTCGGCGAAGGAGGCGTTCAGCGCGTCGAAGTCCTCGGTGGGGAAGTACACCTCGCCGCGGATCTCGACCAGCGCGGGGATGTTGTCGCCGTGCAGGCGGTGCGGGATCTCCTTGATGGTGCGGACGTTGGCGGTGATGTCCTCCCCGACCCGGCCGTCGCCGCGGGTCGCGGCCTGCACCAGCACCCCGTTCTCGTACGTCAGGTTGACGGCCAGCCCGTCCACCTTCAGCTCGCACAGGTAGTGGTAGTCGATGCCGGACAGTTCGGTGGCGACCCGCTCGGCCCAGGCGGCCAACTCTTCGGCGTCCATCGCGTTGTCGAGGCTGAGCAGCCGCTCCCGGTGCTCGACCGGCGCGAACAGCACGGTGGGCGCGCCGCCGACCTTCTGGGTCGGCGAGTCGGGCGTCACCAGCGCCGGGTGCTCGGCCTCCAGCGCCTCCAACTCGCGCATCAGTGCGTCGAATTCGGCGTCGCTGATGGTCGGCGCGTCCAACTCGTAGTACCGGGCCCGGTGTTCCTCGATCTCGGTCGCCAGTTCGGCGTGCCGGGTCCGCACCTCCGCCGGGATCTCCTCCCAGCCCTCCACAGCAGCCGCCACCGGGCCCTCCTCGCTCGTCACTCCGGGTTGTCCACCAGGCTCCGCGCCGCCTTCACGGTCTGCGCCAACGCCCGCCGGGCATACGCCGGGGACGCCCCCGCCAGCCCGCACGTCGGCGTCACCACCACCCGGCGGCCCAGGAGCTCCGGGGCCAACCCGAGCCTGCGCCACAACGTCCTGACACCCTGGACACTACCGGCCGGGTCTGACACTGCTTTTGATTGAACCGCAGCGGTGTCAGTGGAGGGCACCACACCGGCGAGGATCAGCGTCCCGCCCTCGATCGCCTCGCCCAGGTCGTCGTCGTCACGCTCGGTCAGGAGTCCGAAGTCGAGGCTGATCCCGGCCACACCGGCCCGGCGCAGCAGCGGGATCGGCACCTTCGGCGCGCAACTGTGCACCAGCACCGGCGTTTCCACGCCCCGGATCACCTCGCGCAGCGCCTGCTCGGCGAGTTGGCGGTCGATCGCGCGCAGCCGCTGGAAGCCGCTGGCGGTCTTCACCGACCCGGCCAGCACGGCGGGCAGCAGCGGCTCGTCCAGCTGCAGCACCACCGTCGCGCCCGGCACCCGGCGGCGGACGTCCTCCAGGTGCCGGCGCAGCCCCTCGGTCAGCGACGCCGCGACGTCCCGGCAGGCACCGGGGTCGCTGAGCGCCTTCTCGCCGTGCCGCAGCTCGATCGACCCGGCCAGCGTCCACGGCCCGACCGCCTGGATCTTCAGCAGCCCTTCGTAGCCCTGGGTGTACTCCTCCAGCGCGTCCAGGTCCTCGCCCAGCCAGGACCGGGCCCGCTTGGTGTCCCGCCCCGGGTGGTCGGTGAACCGCCAGCCGCTCGGCTCGGTCTGCACGAACAGCTCGGTCAGCAGGCCCGCCCCGCGCCCGATCATGTCCGCCCCGGGCCCCCGCCCGGGCAGCTCCGGCAGGTGCGGCAGCTGCTCCAGCTCCGCCATCACGCCGCGGGTCATCTCCCGCACATCCCCGCCGGGCATCGACCCCACCCCGGTCGCGGCCCCGGCCAGCTTCCCGAAAACGTCCACGTCAGTCACGGGACAGAGCCTACGCAGCCCGGGCGTCAGGCGTCGCCGAGGAAGCCGGTCAGGCTGCGCAGGTACTCCGCGGGGTGCGAGACGTGCGGGACGTGGCCGGCGCCCTCCAGGGTTCCGATCTCGGCCCGGGGCAGGGCCTCGGCGAGCTTGGCGATGATGGCCGCGAACCACGGCGGGCTCTCGGTGCCGTTGGTCAGCAGGGCGGGGCCCAGGTAGCCGGACAGCCCGGCGAGATCGAGGAACGACCAGCCGGGATCGCCCAGTTCGTCGAGGAAGGTGGGGGCGTTGAAGAGCAGGACGTCCCGGAGCCGGTCCGGGAACTCGTCCCAGGTGCCCGGGCCGAGGGCGACCTCGTCGATGAACTGCTTCGCGCCCGCGAGGTCCTCGCCCGCGCGCAGGTGCGCGTGCACGGACCCGAGTCTCTCCCCCATGGCCCGCATCAGCGGCCCGAGGTCCCGGTCCTGCGCCACGATCCCCATCAGCGGGGGCTCGTGCGCCACCAGGCTGCGGAACAGTTCGGGGCGCCGCGCGGCCAGGCCCAGCGCCGCCGAGGCACCGAAGGAGCTGCCCACGACATGCGCCGGCGCCAGGCCGAACGTCTCCACCAGCGCGGCCAGATCCTGCTCGTCCTCGGCCCGGGACCCCTGCCCGGCGGGGCGTTCGCTGCGGCTGTGCCCCCGCCGGTCGTAGACCAGGACGCGGTACCGCTCGGCCAGCACGGGCACCACGGACGCCCAGGTGGCGTGGTCGCTCCAGGATCCGTGGACCAGCACCAGCGGATCGCCGCTCCCCGCCAGCTCGTAGTAGAGGCCGACGCCGTTCACCCGGGCCAGCGGCATGCGCGCCCTCCTCACCTGCCGGAGCCGCGAGCGCAGCCCCCGTCCCTCCAGTGGACCGCAGGCGCGGGCCCCCGGCTACTTACTGGCCGGGGCGCACCGTGATCTCGGTGATCTCCGCGTCGCGCGGCAGGTCGAGCGCGGCGAGGATCGCGGTGGCGACCGACTCCGGCGCGATCCACTTCGAGGGGTCGTACTCCTTGCCCTCCTGCTGGTGCACCTTGACCTGCATCGCGGTGGCGGTCCGCCCGGGGTACACGGTGGTGACCCGGACCCCGTTGGCGTGCTCCTCCTGCCGCAGCGCGTCGGCGACCGCCCGGACCGCGAACTTGCTGGCCGCGTACGAGCCCCAGGTCGGGGCGGCGCGCAGCCCCGCACCGGAGTTGACGAAGACCACGTGCCCGCGTGCCAGCCGCAGCGAGGGGAGCAGCAGGCGGGTGATCTCGGCGGGCGCGACGGCGTTGACGTTCAGCTGCTGCTGCCACGCCTTGACCGGGGTCTCGGCGACGGTGCCGAGTTCGACCACGCCGGCGATGTGCAGCAGCGAGTCGAGTTCGACGGGCAGCGCCTGGTGGCCGAACGCCCAGGACAGCTTGGCGGGGTCGTCGAGGTCGCCGACCAGGGTCCGCGCCTCGGGGTAGCGCTCGCGCAGCTGGGCGGCGCGGCGGGCGTCCCGGGCGAGCAGCCAGACCTCCTCGCCGCGGGCGGTGAGCTTGTCGGCGACGGCGGCCCCGATGCCGGAGCCGGCGCCGGTGATCAGGTGGGCACCCATGGGATTCCTCAGTTCTGCTGGACGGTGGCGTGGGCGAGGGCTTCGGCGGGAGTCTGCGCGAAACTCACCAGCTCGGCGAGCGGACGCGGCAGGAACCCTTCGCTGTCCATCCGTTCGAGCTGCGTCCGCAGCCCGGCGTAGAACCCCTCGGTGTCGAGGAACACCACCGGCTTGTCGTGCTGCCCGTGCTTCTTCAGCTCCAGCACCTCGGTGACCTCGTCCAGCGTCCCGAGGCCGCCGACCAGCACCACCAGTGCGTCCCCGCGCGCCAGCAACTCGGCCTTCCGGGTGGCCAGATCGGGCATCACCACCAGCTCGTCGGCGCCCTCGTACGCCTTGTGCCGCAGGAACTCCACCGACACCCCGACCAGCCGTCCCCCGGCCTCCTGCACCTCGTCGGCCAGCAGCCCCATCAGCCCGGTGTGCGACCCGCCCCACACCAGCGTGTGCCCGGCCGCCCCGAGCAGCCGGGCGAACTCCCCCGCCGGGGCGGTGTACTTGGCATCGAGCAGGTTCGCCGAACAGAAGACCGTGATGTTCATAGTGCGACCAGTCCTATCACCGCCCGCCACGCCCGGGTCAACCCGGCAACGACCGGCCGCAGCCGGGCAGTCCCCGGACCTCGGCCCCTGGACCTCGACTAGACCTCGACGGCCCGCTCGGTGCTCGCGATGGTGGCCGAGCCGACCACCCGGGTGCCGTCGTACAGCACCACGGCCTGGCCGGGGGCGATGCCGCGGGCGGGGGTGTCGAGGCGGACGTGGAGCTGCTCGTCGGTCAGGACGGCCGTCACCGGGACTTCTTCGCCGTGGGCGCGCAGCTGCGCGGTGTAGCGGCCTTCGCCGCTCGCCGGGGTGCCGCACCAGCGGGGGCGGATGGCGGTGAGGGCGTGCACGTCGAGGCCGCTGGCGGGGCCGACGGTGACGGTGTTGTTGACCGGCGAGATGTCCAGGACGTAGCGCGGCTTGCCGTCGGCGGCGGGGCGGCCGAGGCGCAGGCCCTTGCGCTGGCCGATGGTGAAGCCGTACGCGCCGTCGTGCTCGCCGAGCTTGGTGCCGTCGGTGTCGAGGATGTCGCCGGGAGCCGTGCCGAGGCGTTCGGCGAGGAAGCCCTGGGTGTCGCCGTCGGTGATGAAGCAGATGTCGTGGCTGTCGGGCTTCTTGGCGACGGCGAGGCCGCGCCGCTCGGCCTCCTCGCGGATGACGTCCTTGGTGGTGTCACCGAGCGGGAACAGCGAGTGGGCGAGCTGCTCGGCGTCCAGCACGCCGAGCACGTACGACTGGTCCTTGGCGCCGTCCACGGCCCGGTGCAGCTCGCGGGTGCCGTCGGGCAGGTCGACGATCCGGGCGTAGTGGCCGGTGCAGACGGCGTCGAAGCCGAGGGCGATCGCCTTGTCGAGCAGGGCCGCGAACTTGATCTTCTCGTTGCAGCGCAGGCACGGGTTGGGGGTGCGCCCGGCGGCGTACTCGGCGACGAAGTCCTCGATCACGTCCTCGCGGAAGCGCTCCGCCAAGTCCCAGACGTAGAACGGGATGCCGATCACGTCGGCGGCGCGGCGGGCGTCCCGGGAGTCCTCCAGGGTGCAGCAGCCGCGCGCGCCGGTGCGGAAGGACTGCGGGTTGCTGGCGAGCGCCAGGTGGACGCCGGTCACCTCGTGGCCGGCTTCGACGGCCCGGGCGGCGGCGACGGCGGAGTCGACGCCGCCGGACATCGCGGCGAGCACGCGCAGGCGGCCGGTGGACGGGGTGGTCGGGGCGCCGGGGAAGTCAGTCATAAGGAGTCCAGCCTAACGGGGGCCGGGCGGGCGTCGGACGGCCAGTTCGTTCCGGGCTCCGACGGCCGGCCCGGCCCCGGACGGACAGTTCGGCACCAGGACGGGCGGCTCGGCAGCGGCCGGGACAGCAGCGGTCCGCGCGGGTAGTGCGGTGGCCAGCAGGAACGCGGCGAGCAGCAGCCCGGTGAGGTCGCGGACGGTGCGCTCGGGCAGGGGTGCGTCCATCCCCTCAGAAGACGTCCGACAGCAGATGGTTCCGCTACCGAACGAACCCGGTCAGCGGCCGGCCCGCACCAGTCCGGCCCGGCGGGCCCGCTCCACCGCGCCGGGCAGCGCGGCGGCCAGCGCCTCCACATCCGCCCGGGTGGAGGTGTGACCGAGCGAGAACCGCAGCGAGGCGCGGGCGAGTTCGGCGTCCACGCCCATCGCCAGCAGCACGTGACTGGGCTGCGGAACGCCCGCCGAGCAGGCCGAACCGGTCGAGCACTCCACACCGGCCGCGTCCAGCAGCATCAGCAGCGCGTCGCCCTCGCAGCCGGGGAAGGAGAAGTGCGCGTTGGCGGGCAGCCGGCCCGCCGGGTCGGGGTCGCCGTTCAGCAGCGCCTCGGGCGCGGCCGCCCGGACCACCGCGAGCAGGTCGTCGCGCAGCATGCCGACGCCCGCCGCGTACTCGGGCTGCCGCTCGACGGCGAGCGCGGCCGCCACCGCGAACCCGGCCGCACCGGGCACGTCCAGCGTCCCGGAGCGGACGTCCCGCTCCTGGCCGCCGCCGTGCAGCAGCGGAACGGGGGTGGCGGAGCGCGACAGCAGCAGCGCGCCGACCCCGTACGGCCCGCCGATCTTGTGGCTGGTGACGGTGAGCGCCGTCAGCCCGGAATCGGCGAAGGACACCGGGACCTGGCCCAGCGCCTGCACCGCGTCCGCATGCATCGGGATGCCGAACTCGGCGGCGACGGCGGCGAGTTCGCGGATCGGCTGAACGGTTCCGACCTCGTTGTTGGCCCACATCACGGTGACCAGCGCGACCGTCTCCGGCGCCCGCCCGATCGCCTCGCGCAGCGCCTCCGGGCGCACCCGGCCGACCTCGTCCACCGGCAGGTACTCGACCTCGGCGCCCTCGTGCTCGGCCAGCCAGTGCACCGCGTCCAGCACCGCGTGGTGCTCGACCGGGCTGCTCAGCACCCGGCGGCGGACCGGGTCGGCGGCCAGCCGGGCCCAGTACAGGCCCTTGACCGCCAGGTTGTCGGACTCGGTCCCGCCTGCGGTGAGCACGATCTCGCTGGGCCGCGCGCCCAAGGACTCGCCCAGCGACTCCCGGGACTCCTCGATCACCCGGCGGGCCCGCCGCCCGGCGGTGTGCAGGGAGGACGCGTTGCCGACGGCCCCGAACTGCGCCGTCATCGCGGCGATCGCCTCGGGAAGCATCGGGGTGGTGGCGGCGTGGTCGAGGTAAGCCATAGCGGGTCCAGTGTAGGCGGCCCAGAGGTCACGATTTGGCCATTGCACCCTCTGCAACGCGCCGTTAGCGTTCCGGCCACGCCGCTGTGAGAGGGGGAGGGCCGTGTCCCAGACGGTCGACCGTGCGCTGACCATCCTGGCCTCGCTCGGCGAGGGCCCGGCCTCGCTGGAGCAGGCCGCGTCCCGGATCGGCGTGCACAAGTCCACCGCCCTGCGGCTGCTGCGCACCCTGCAGGAGCACGGCTTCGTCACCCGGCAGTCCGACCACCGCTACCGGCTCGGCGGCCGCCTGTTCGCACTCGCCCACCAGGCCCTGGAGGGCATCGACATCCGCCAGGTCGCCGCCCCGTACCTGGCGGTGCTCAACGAGCGCTACGGGCACACCGTCCACCTGTCGGTGCTGGAGGGCGACGAGGTGCTCTACCTGGACAAGGTGGACGCCAAGTACCCGGACCCGGGCCGCAGCTGGCTCGGCGAGGACAGCCGGATCGGCCGGCGCGCCCCGGCGGCGGCCACCGCGGCGGGCAAGGTCCTGCTGGCCGACCTGCCCACCGACCGGCTCGCCGCCTTCCTCGCCGAGACGGAGCTCCCGGCCCGCACCCCGCAGTCGACCGGCGGCCCGGACGAGCTGCGCACCGAACTGGCCGAGGTGCAGCGGCGCGGCTGGGCGGTCGACCAGGCCGAGTACCACGCGTCCGTGAACTGCATCGCCGCCCCGATCGCCGGCACCGAGGGCACCGCGATCGCCGCCTGCTCGATCTCCGCCCCCGTGCAGATCGCCTCGGTCGTCGAACTCAGCAAACTGCTGCCGGAACTGCTCTGCACGGTCGAGGCGATCTCGCTGGCGTACGGCGGCTCCCCCACTCCGCGCTGGTGCGAGAACCGCTGCGGCGCCAAGCACGAGGTGCGCGCCGCCCGCACCTGAGCCTCACTCCTCGCCGGCCCGGGAACCGTTGCGGTGCCAGGCCCGAGGTGCCCGCCACCCGTACCTGAGCGCCAGCATCCGCATGGTGAACGCCGCCACCGCCGCCAGCGCGGCGCTCGCCGGGGTGAGCTGGTCCACGCCGATCAGGACCGCCGTGATCGCCGCGCCGACCAGCGCCGGCACCGCGTAGATCTCCCGGTCCCAGCGCAGCAGCGAGGGCGGCTCCATCGCCAGCACGTCACGCACCACGCCGCCGCCCGCCGCGGTCAGCATCCCGCAGGCCACCGAGGAGACGGCGCCCAGGCCGTGGTCGTGCGCCTTGATCGTGCCGGTGACGGCGAACAGGCCGAGGCCCGCCGCGTCCAGCACCATCACCGCCCGGGTGATCCGCTCCACCTCCGGGTGCAGGAAGAACACCACCACCCCCGCCACCAGCGGGGTCGCGAAATAGCCGGCGTTGGTGAACGCGGCCACCGGCAGCGCCCCGATCATCAAGTCCCGCAGCACGCCGCCGCCGAGTGCGGTGGCCTCGGCCAGCACACAGATGCCGAAGATGTCCATGTTCTTGCGGACCGCCATCAGGCCGCCGGACAGTGCGAAAACGAAGATGCCCACCAGGTCGAGGATCTGCTGGACGTCGTGCGGGAAGATCTCGGATGTCACGTGGTCAGTGTCCACGCCGACCTTCCGGCTCCGGTCGCCGGGCGGTCAGACGAACGACTCGTGCGGCGCCGGCCCGCCCAGCGCGTTCAGCTTGGCGGGCATCCGCAGTGTCGTCATCCGCCGCCACCCGCCCGCCCGTTCGTACCCGTACACCGCGTGGATGCCCGCGGCCAGCGCCGCCGACTTCGCCCTCGGCCAGCGCAGCAGCTCCCCCATGTGCGCCATCACCGCCAGGCTGACGTCCCGGTAGGTGCGGATCTCCGCCCGCGCGGTGTCCTGCAGGATGTCCAGGATCGACCGGCCGTGCCCGTGGTACGCGAGCCGCAGCAACTCCTCGTGGCAGAACGCCAGATGGTTGTCCTCGTCGTTGGAGATCATCCGCACCGCCCGGCCCACCTCGGGGTGGTCGCCGAAGATCCGCTTCAGCATCCGCATCTGCTCGGACGCCCGCTGCTCGGTCACCCGGCTGTGCGCCAGGTAGGTGATCACGTCCTGCTCGTCCAAGGGCTCGTCCCGGCGCAGCCGGGAGTGCGCCAACCCGATGCCCTGCCGTTCCAGGATCATCGTGTAGTCGGTCTCGTCCGGGACCTCGGCCGGCTCCAGACCCCGCTTGTGCAGCAGCGCCTTGAAGATCCGCCCGTGCTTGTCCTCGTCCGCGCCGTGCCGGGCCACCTTCGGCGCCAGCTCCTGGTCGGGTACCAGCCGGGCGATCCGGCCGTTCTCCCAACCGCCCTGGTCCTCCCCCTTGGCCGCGATCGAACAGAACAGCCGGAACGCCCGGTCGTCGTCGTGGATCTCCTGGAACAGACTGCGCGCCGACAGCATGGTGGACCTACCCCTCGCACGGGAGCCGGAACATTCCGGTCCAGCTCAAGGCACCCCCACTCCCCGGGCAACAGCTCACGCCCCCCACTGCGCCGGACGAAGGAAAGCCTGCCCGGCTCGGACTACCCGACCAGCCGGCGCCGCCAGTCCAGTCCGGTGACCCGGATCGCCTCGTCCGGGCTGCCGTCCCAGCGCACCTCCAGGCCGCGGTCCTCCAGTGCCGCGACGACCTCCCGGCCGACCGCCGCCGTGGTGTCCGGCGAGCCGTCCCAGCCGCCGTACAGCAGCCACAGGTCCTGGCCGGACGCCGCGCCCTCGGTGCCCTGGGAGTGGAAGTAGACGAAGCCTCGGGAACCCTCCGCCGCCTCGGCACCGATCTCCTCGTGGCCGCAGTTGCGGCAGCAGGTGAAGTTCTCCCGGGCCGTGATGCCGGCCGCTTCCAGCGCGGCGAACGCCCGCGCCACCCGCTCCGGATCCGTCTCCCCCACCCACGCCCGCTGCTCGGCGACCCGCTCCAGCCACATCCGGTCGGCCAGCTGCTTCGCCTGCTCCTTCGTCACCGGCCGGGAGCCGCCGTCCACCAGGCACTCCGCCGCGAAATCGGCCACCTGCGCACGGGTCGCGTACCCGCCCGCGAGCAGAACGCGCACCGCCTCGACCAGGGTCCGCTCGTCCTGCGCGGACAGCTCCAGCGGTGCGGGCTCCGGAACGTCGAACTCGATCCGCTCCCACGCCACCCCGGCGTCCCAGCCCTCGTCCTCCCGCGCCCACCCGAGCAGCAGCGCGGCGACCTGCTCCAGGTCGTCCACCCGCGCCCCGTAGTGCCGCGCGGGGCTCCCCGCCCGGTGCTCCACCGTCCACGCCCCGTTCTCCGGGCACGCCTGCGCATATGTGTGCGGCAGGTCCGGCACCCGCTGCAGCACCACGAAGGAGTCCGGCCACTCCCCCATGTCCCGCACCGTGTCGAGGAGTTCGTCCTCCGACACCCGCACCCCGACCCTGCCGGAGTTGTCCTCCACCGCGATATCAAGCATGCCCACCACTGTCCCACCCGCCACTGTCAGCGCCCCCTCCCCGTGCCCCGCCAGGGGCGCGTGGGGGCACCTTCCAGCCCGCTGGGCTGGGGGGAGAACTGCGCGAGGAACCATCCGCTGAAACGGCAAGGTCCGCCCCAGGAGGGAACCCCCTCCCAGGACGGACCTCGGTTCGGCGAACTACTCGGCGTTCTCCGGGAAGTGGCAGGCCACCTGATGCCCGGCCCGCGCGGCGCTGAGCGGCGGTTCCTGGCTCGCGCAGATGTCCTGCGCCTTCCAGCACCGGGTGCGGAAGCGGCAGCCCGACGGCGGGTTGAGCGGCGACGGGACGTCACCGGTGAGCAGGATCCGCTCGCGGCGCTCCTTGCGCCGCGGGTCGGGGACCGGCACCGCGGACATCAGGGCGTTGGTGTAGGGGTGCATCGGCTTGGCGTACAGGGAGTCGCGGTCGGCGATCTCCACCACCTTGCCGAGGTACATCACGGCGACCCGGTCGGAGACGTGCCGGACCACCGAGAGGTCGTGCGCGATGATCAGGTAGGTCAGGCCGAGTTCCTGCTGGAGGTCGTCCAGCAGGTTGACCACCTGGGCCTGGATGGAGACGTCCAGGGCGGAGACCGGCTCGTCCGCGACGATCATCTTCGGGCGCAGGGCGAGCGCGCGGGCGATGCCGATGCGCTGGCGCTGGCCGCCGGAGAACTCGTGCGGGTAGCGGTTGTAGTGCTCGGGGCTGAGTCCGCACAGTTCCAGCAGGTCCTGGACGGCCTTCTTGACGCCGTGCTCGGTCTGGACGTTCTGGAGCCGGAACGGCGCACCGACGATGGTGCCGATGGTGTGCCGGGGGTTCAGCGAGGAGTACGGGTCCTGGAAGATCATCTGGATGTCGCGGCGGTAGGGCCGCATCGCCGAGACTCCCAGGTGGGTGATGTCGGCGCCCTCGAACTCGATCTTCCCGCCGGTGGGTTCGTCGAGTCGGGTGACCAGGCGTCCCATGGTGGACTTGCCGCAGCCGGACTCGCCGACCACGCCGAGCGTCTCGCCGGCCATGACCTCGAAGTCGATGCCGTCGACGGCGCGCACGGCGCCGACCTGACGCTTCAGCAGGCCCTTGGTGACCGGGAAGTGCCGGGTCAGTCCGGTGACCCGCAGCAGGGGTTCACGGTCCGGGCCGGGTGCCTGGGCGGGCACCTTCGCGGCCTGCGGGGCCGCCGTCTGGCTGTCCGTCATCGGTTGTCTCCAAGTGGGTGGTACGTGCTCACAGCCGGGGCGCGATCTCTTCGGTGAAGATCCGGTGGCGTTCGGCGATCGGCAGGTGGCAGGCGGCGAAGTGCCGGGGCGCGGCCTCGGCGAGCACGGGCACCTCGCTGGTGGAGCGGCCGCCGGTGAGCTCGGCGTACGGGCAGCGCGGGTGGAACGCGCAGCCGGACGGCACGTTGATCAGGCTCGGCGGGGTGCCCTTGACCGGGATCAGCCGGTCCTGGAGCTCCCGGTCGAGTCGGGGCATCGAGCCGAGCAGGCCCCAGGTGTAGGGGTGCTCGGGGGATTCGAAGATGGTGGCGGCGGGGCCGCGCTCGACGGGCTTGCCGCCGTACATGACCAGGATGTCGTCGGCGATCTCGGCGACCACGCCCAGGTCGTGCGTGATGATGATGACGGCGGAGCCGAACTCCTTCTGCAGGTCCCGGATCAGGTCGAGGATCTGCGCCTGGACGGTGACGTCCAGGGCGGTGGTCGGCTCGTCGGCGATCAGCAGCGAGGGGTCGTTGACCAGGGCCATGGCGATCATGGCGCGCTGGCGCATACCGCCGGAGAACTCGTGCGGGTAGTTGTCGACCCGCTTGTCGGGCTGCGGGATGCCGACCCGGTCGAGCATCTCGATGGCCCGGGTGCGGGCGACCTTCTTGGAGGTGCCGGGGTGGTGGGCCCGGTAGCCCTCGATGATCTGGGCGCCGACCGTGTAGTACGGGTGCATCGCGGTCAGCGGGTCCTGGAAGATCATCGCCATCTTCTGGCCGCGGAGCTTGCGCACCTGGTCCGGGTTGGCCGAGACCAACTCCTCGCCGTCCAGCCAGATTTCGCCGGAGATCTGCGGGGCGCCGCGCTTGCTGCCGGTGCGGTGCAGGCCCATGATCGACAGCGAGGTGACGGACTTTCCGGAGCCGGACTCGCCGACGATGCCCAGGGTCTTCCCGCGCTCCAGGTCGAAGCTCAGGCCGTTGACGGACTTGACCAGTCCGTCGTCGGTCGGGAAGTGCACCTTCAGGTCGCGGACGGACAGAAAGGGCTTGTCAGCCTGGAGGGGCTTGTCGTTGTTGCTCATGCCAGCTTCACCCGGGGATCGACGACGGCGTACAGCAGGTCAACCAGGAGATTGGCCATCACGATGAAGAACGCGGCGAAGAGCGTCACACCCATGATCACCGGTAGGTCGCTGGAGGCGATCGACTGGACCGCCTCGTAGCCGAGCCCGCGCAGGTTGAAGGTGGACTCGGTGAGCACCGCGCCGCCGAGCAGACCGCCGAGGTCCATGCCGAAGATGGTCAGGATCGGCGTCAGCGTGGAACGCAGGGCGTGCTTGCCGATGACCACCGGCTCCTTGAGGCCCTTGGCGCGCGCGGTGCGGATGTAGTCCTCGCCGAGCACGTCCAGCAGGGTGGCGCGACTGAGTCGGGCGTAGGTCGCCGCGAACAGGAAGGCCAGGGTGATCCAGGGCAGTACCAGCCCCTGGAACCAGGCCACCGGATCGACCGTGAAGTCCGTGTACTTGCGCGGGAACCAGCCGAGCTGTCCGACGAAGACCGCGAGCGCGACCATGCCGGTGAAGTACATCGGCAGCGAGACGCCGGCCAGCGCGACGGACATGCTGATGCGGTCCAGCGGGGTGCCCCGGCGCAGCGCGGAGATGACGCCGGTGGCGGTGCCGAACACCAGCCACAGGATCGAGGCACCGACGGCCAGCGAAGCGTCCACGCCGACCCGGTTGAGCAGCAGCGGCCAGACCGCCCGCTCGGTCTTGAACGAGTAGCCCAGGCAGGGGGCGTAGCAGTGGGTCACGTCGGTGCCGGCGTTGTAGTCGCGGCCGACGACGATGCCCTTCAGGAAGAGCCAGAACTGTTCGACGATCGACTTGTCGAGGCCCATCTTGTGGCGGATACCCTCGACGGCCACCTTGTCCGCGATCTTGCCCACGTAGAGCAGCGCGGGGTCGGTTCCGGTGAGCTTGGGCACCATGAAGAAGATGCCGAAGGTCACCGCAGCGACCACCAGCAGCATGAGGACGACGTTGATCAGTCGCCTGAAGAGATACACGAGCACTGCGGTCGGCCCTGCCACGGTCCGGCCGGACGTCCCCGGTGGGGGACTGTTCCGGCCGGACCGGGCAGGGCCTTCACCTGCCCTTCGGACTAGCGGTGCGAACTAAAGGGAGAAGGTCAGGTCACTTGCCGTCGGAGACGCCGAGGGCCTGGAAGTCCACCTCGCCGAACGCGTCGGAGATGTAGACGTTGGTCAGGCGCGGGTTGCGCCAGTTCAGGGCCTTGTCGGCGACGATCGGCAGGTAGTAGCCGCCGTCGATCACCTTGTGGTTGATCTTCTTGTACAGCTCGGCGGCCTTGGCCGGGTCGGTCTGCTGCGCGGCCTGGTCGAACCAGCCGTTGATCTCCGGGTCGTTGATCTCGGAGTAGTTGCTGTTGCCGTTGCTCGGGATGAAGCGGCCGTCCATCAGCGGCTGCATGTAGCCGGAGCCGGTCGGGAAGTCGGCGCCCCAGCCCATCACGATCAGGCCGTAGCCCTTGGACTTGACCACGTCGGGCGCGCCGATCTCGGAGGCGATCAGCTTGCCGTCGTACTGCTGGACCGTGACGTCGATGTTGACGGCCTTGAGGGCGGTCTGCAGCGCCACCGCGGAGTTGACCTCCTTCGGCTTGTTGCCGCGCACCGCGATGTTGGTCTTGAAGCCTTCCGGCTTGCCGCAGGCCTTCAGCTCTTCCTTGGCCTTCTCGATGTTCGGCTTGCCCTGGGTCAGCTTGTACGGGTCGTAGTCGTCCGAGCCGAGGATGTTCGGGGGCAGCATCGAGCCGTAGATCGAGCCGGCCACCGAGCCGCCGCGGGCGGTCTGCAGGGCGGTGGTGTCGGCCGCGTACAGCACCGCGTTGCGGCAGTGCTGGTTGTCGAACGGGGCGACCGACGGGGCGAGGCTGACGTAGCGGATGAAGCCGTTGTACGGGTCGTCGGTGTTGGCCTTCAGCGCCTGGTCCTGCAGCACCTTGACCTGCGCGGCCTGCGACAGGCCGGTCTGGGCCCAGTCGAGGTCGGCGGTGTTCGCCAGCAGCTGCGCGTCCATGTCGTCGGCGTTGGTGGTGACGGTCAGCTTGACGACGTCCGGCAGCGCCTTGCGGAACGGGTCGGAGGCCGGGTCCCAGTTCTCGTTGCGGACCAGCTCGTAGAGCTTGCCCGGCTCGGCCGACTTGAACTTGTACGGGCCGGAGGAGACCGGCTTCTGGCCGTACTGGGCGCCGGTGTCCAGCTTCTGCGGGACCGGGGCGGCGGAGCCCATGGCCAGCAGGTACGGGAAGTCCGAGTTGGGCTTGGCCAGGTTGAAGACGATGGTGTTGTCGTCCGGGGTCAGGACGGTCTTCAGGCCGAGCTTGTTCGGGTCCGAGTCGGTGTAGGGGCCCTTGTAGTTCTGGCCCTGGTCCAGCTCGTTGATCAGGTAGGTCGGGCCGCCGGAGATGACGTCCTGCGCGAAGATGCGCTCGATGCCGTACTTGATGTCCTTCGAGGTGATGACCGAGCCGTCCTCGAACTTCAGACCCGGCTTCAGCTTGAAGGTGTAGGTCTTGGCGTCCGCAGAGATCTCCGGCTGGGCGGCGGCCAGGTCGGGGACCAGCTTCAGGCCCTCCTTGCCCGGCTTGCCGTCGAAGGCGAGCAGGGTGCGGGCGTAGAAGCGCTCGAAGTTCCACACCGAGGCGTAGTACGCGCGACCGGGGTCGAGCGAGTCCACGTCGGTGGTGGTCCACATGTTGAGGGTGCCGCCCTTCTTGTCGGACGCGTTCACCACCTTGTCGACGGCCGCGTTGAAGCCCGCGCCGCCCTTGTTGCTGCTCTCGTCGCCGCTGTCCTTGCTGCCGCCGCAGGCAGTGGCGGTGAGCGCGAGGGTGGCCGCGAGGGCGGCGACCGCGAGCGTCCTGTTTCGCTTCATGGGTTGGAAACCTCCAGAGTCGCGGGCTCAGTTGCCCTTGGGGTCGAGCGCGTCGCGCAGGCCGTCACCGAAGAGGTTGAAGGCGAGCACGGTGATGAAGATGGCGAGGCCGGGAACGACCATGTACATGGGGTCCGCCTCGTAGATCCGGACCGCGTCGGAGAGCATCTGCCCCCAGGAAGCGGTGGGCGGGCGGACACCGGCCCCGAGGAAGCTGAGCGCCGCCTCGTTGAGGATGTTGGTGGGGATGATCAGGGTCGCGTAGACCAGGATCGGCGCCACCAGGTTGGGCAGGAGTTCGCGGAACAGGATGTGGGTGCGGCCGGCGCCGAGGCTGCGGGCCGCGTCCACGAACTCCCGTTCGCGCAGGGACATGGCCTGGCCTCGGACGATGCGCCCGATGTACGGCCAGCCGAAGAAGCCGATGACGAAGACCAGAATGAGCGGCCGCAGCCACTGGTCCGGGATGCCGAACGCCGAGGTGGGCATCACCGACACCAGCGCGATGCTGAACAGCAGCTGCGGGAAGGCCAGCAGGATGTCCATGACGCGGCTGATGAACGCGTCCACCCAGCCGCCGAAGTAGCCGGCCATGACGCCCATGACCACACCGATGCAGACCGACAGCACGGCGGCGCCGAGCGCCACCAGCATCGAGATCTGCGCACCGAAGAGGATCCGGGAGAACACGTCGCGGCCGAACGTCGGGTCGACACCCAGCAGGAAGTCGCTGCTGATGCCGCCGAACGCGCCCTTGGGCAGGCCGAGGTCGGGGTTGATCTGGTCCGGGTGCGGTTCGTTCGGCGGGTGGCCGAACATCGAGCTCAGCACCGGCGCGAAGATCGCCGCGAGCACCAGCAGGATCACCACGACACCGCCGGCCAGCGCGATCTTGTCGCGCTTGAGGCGGTCCCAGGCGATCCGGCCCGGCGAGCGACCCTCGATCTTCTTGGCCGGCTCGGAAGTTGACGCGCCGTCAGGCTGCGCGCCGGCCGGCGGACCCGAGGTCTCGGTGGGTGTGGTCATGAGTCAGTTCGTTCCCCTCGCCGACGGTGGCCGGCCCACGGAGTCGCGTTTGGTGCGGAAGGCAGAGCGGTTGCGGTGGTGCCGGGTGCCGATGCGGCGGTGCAGAAGTGCGTTTGGCAAGCAGGGCGTTGCGGGTGGTGCCGTTCGACGCCGGGCGGAGTGCCCCGGCGCGCATGGTGCTGCCGCACGGAGATGCGCATCGTGCGGTTCATGCTGTGGCGGCGGCACGTTCACCTTCGTGAGGATCGTCTCGCGCTCCGCATTGGGCAGCACTCTCCGTCATTGGATGTGCCGGACGGAAGACCCCCATGGCGAAGGATGCCTAACCGTGATCTGCTCGCATGCACATTCGTTGCGCTGGCATATCGCTCTTCACACAGCTGTCACTCGCACGTCAAGGGGCACACTGACGACACCCCGCCAGTGGCGGGGAAACGCCAGGTGGCGCCGTTGGTGGCACGCGTAGAGCGCGCAACAGCGGAAAACCCCCGCCGACCTTCGGGGGAAGGTTCGTACGGGGGTCTTCAGGCGTTCCGCCGGGGTGCGGTCAGCGGCCCGGATAGCCCGGCCACTGGGGCTGCGGCCAGCCCGGCGCGGGCCCGGCCGGCGGTTGCGCTGCGTAACCGAAACCGGTGGAGTAGGCCTGCGGCGGGCCCTGCCGGTCGAAGAACGGGCGGGCGTTGGCCCGCAGCCACATCGCCACCGGGTCGAACTCGTCGGCCATCATCACGGTCGAGACGGCCGGCCCCTCGGGGGCGTGCGCGGCGGCCCGCTGCACCAGCGCCCTGGCCGCCTCCACGGCCTGCGGCGAGGTGTCGTAGAGATCCAGTCCGATCGCCAAGTACGGCTCGCCCAGCACCGGTTGCACCCAGGCCCGGCGCAGCGAGCGCAACGGGCGCACCTCGGCGGCCTGTTGTTCCAGCACGGCGAAGAACTGCGGTGCCTGGCCGGTCGGTTCGGAGATCCGCAGCGGCCCGGCCGGCAGCCGGTCCAGGCCGACGGCGATCCGCCGCAGGTCGGCCCACGGCACGCCGATGCCGCCGCCGGGGCGGTGCGGGTCCAGCCACAGGCCCCAGCGGGAGCGGTACAGGGAGCCGGCGATCTCCGGCCCGGACACCACCTCGTGGCCGCGCGCCCAGCCACTGGCCGCCAGCTGCCCCGGGGAGGTCACACAGGGCGCGTAGCCGTGCCCGCCGACGTCCATGTTCCCGTACTGGGCGTCCGGGCTGCCCGGGCTGCCGTGCCACAGCAGCATCCAGACCTGCCCGCTCGCGAGAGCGCGCAACAACCCCTCGTACGCCTCCCAGCGCTCCGGTGCGACCGCTGCGAGGGCGCGCTCGATCGCGCCCGGATCGCCGGCTGCTCCCGTCACGTCGTCGCCTCTTTCTCGACTTCCCTCGTCCGCCCGTCCACCGCGCGGCGGTGTGCCGGAGCAACCCTATGGGGCGCGCCCGACAGCCGTCATGCCGCCGTCCCGGACATCCGGTGGATTCACGGTCTGACGTAGAAGGGCTGTACCCGCCCCAGCAGCCAGTCCACCACCGGGTCGGCGACCAGGTCGAGCAGCACCAGGTGGACGCCCCAACTCGGCGCCGCGGTTCCGAGCGCCCGGCCGAGCGCCAGGTTGACGTCACCGGGGTCGGCGGGGGCCGCCGGGTCCAGCTGGACGCCGATGTACAGCAGGGTCGACTCGCCCTCCACCCGGGCCAGCGCCCGCCGGGCCGTCAACACACCGGGCAGGGCGGCGAGTTCGCCGGTCGCGGCGGCCAGGAAGGCGAACGGCTCCTGGTGCGGCTCGGGTTCCTTGAGCGCCACCCGCGCGCCCTCGGTGACGCCCTGCGCCTCCCACTGCTCGCCGCGCGGCCCGCGCCGCAGCTCCCCCACCCCCTCCGGCGGCACCGGGATGCCCACCGGCGCCTCGGGGTTGACCGCGATGCCGATGCCCAGCGGCAGGCCCCGGGCGAACTCCCACATCGGGGCGATCGCGAACGGGATGCCCGGCGCGTGCTGCAGGTACAGCTCCTGCGAGCTGTACACCGGCACGTAGGGCGCGCCCGCGAGTTCGAGGGTCGGCAGGTCGAGCTCGCCGGACTGCGGGTCGGCACCGGCCGGCAGCGGAATCCACACCTGGCTGCGGGCCAGCACCTCGATCACCCTGGGTGTCGCCCCCGGGTCGCCCAGGGCCGCCATCAGCACCTGCTCCAGCTCGTTGGCCGGCCAGCTCCCGCCTTCCGGAACCTGACCCAGCGGGAACCCCATCTCGCCCCTCCACACTCACGGTTGTGTTCAGGTTAGCGGCGCGCACGAGTGCCCCGCGGCGATCGCGGTCGAACCCCACTCCCACCAGCGGGCCCCGGCATGCCATGATGGGCCCGCCCAAACTTCATACCGGCCGCTCGAACCCGCGCGGGAGAGCCGGAACGACCGTCATCCGGTCGCGACCGGCGCCGAAGGAGCAAGTCCTCCCCGGAATCTCTCAGGCCCCCTTACCGCCCGGGCGAGGCAGATCTGGAAAGTGGACACGGCCGCGCCGTGCGCCCACCCACGGTGCAAACCGCCATCCTTTCGGATGGCGGTGAAGCTCTCAGGTTCGACGACAGACGGGGAGGTTCGCCCCAGCCTGCCCGTTTCCAGATCCCGGGAGTCCTGCCGTGTCCCTCCGCCTGACCGCGCTCGACGCGCTGCACCGCTCGCTCGGCGCCACCATGACCGACTTCGCGGGCTGGGACATGCCGCTGCGCTACGGCAGCGAGCGCGAGGAGCACCTCGCGGTCCGCACCAAGGCCGGCCTGTTCGACCTGTCGCACATGGGCGAGATCACCGTCTCCGGCCCGCAGGCCGGCGAACTGCTCGACCACGCGCTGGTCGGCTTCATCTCCGCGCTCGGCGTGCTGCGCGCCCGCTACACCATGATCTGCCGCGAGGACGGCGGCATCCTGGACGACCTGATCGTCTACCGCACCGCGGACGACGAGTACCTGGTGGTCGCCAACGCCTCCAACGCCCAGGTGGTGCTGGACGCCCTGACCGAGCGCGCGGCCGGCTTCGACGCCACCGTCCGCGACGACCGCGACGCCTACGCGCTGCTCGCCGTCCAGGGCCCGGAGGCCAACGGCATCCTGGCCAAGCTCACCGACGCCGACCTGCCCGGCCTCAAGTACTACGCGCTGCTGCCCGCCACCGTGGCCGACCGTCAGGTCTGGCTGGCCCGTACCGGCTACACCGGCGAGGACGGCTTCGAGATCTTCTGCGCCCCCGCCGACGCCGAGCACCTGTGGACGGCGCTGACCGAGGCCGGCACCGCCGAGGGCCTGGTCCCTTGCGGCCTGTCCTGCCGCGACACGCTGCGCCTGGAGGCCGGCATGCCGCTGTACGGGCACGAGCTGTCCACCGAGCTGACCCCGTTCGACGCCGGCCTCGGCCGGGTGGTGCGCTTCGACAAGACCACCAACGGCGGCGAGTTCGTCGGCCGCAAGGCGCTGGAGGAGGCCTCGGCCGCAGCCGAGGCCAACCCGCCGCGCAAGCTGGTCGGCCTGGTCTCCGAGGGCCGCCGCGTCCCGCGCGCCGAGTACTCCGTGGTGGACGCCGAGGGCGCCGTGATCGGCCGGATCACCTCCGGCTCGCCGTCCCCGACCCTGGGCAAGCCGATCGCCATCGCGTACGTGGACGCCGCGCACGCCGAGCCGGGCACCACCGTCGCGGTGGACGTGCGTGGCAAGGCCGAGCCCGTCCAGGTCGTCGCGCTGCCGTTCTACAAGCGCGCCCGCTGACCTTCGATCAGCCCTTCACCTGCTGTCCGAGCAGATTTTTCCGGTTCGTCCGCCCAGCGGACGGCCGCGCCCTCCCCTCTTGCGATCCTGGAGAATGACGTCATGAGCAACCCCACGCACCTGCAGTACACCAAGGAGCACGAGTGGCTGACCGCCGCCGTGGACGGGGTGTCGACGGTCGGCATCACCGCGCACGCGGCCGACGCCCTCGGCGACATCGTCTACGTCCAGCTCCCCGCGGTGGGTGACACCGTCACCGCCGGTGAGACCTGTGGCGAGCTCGAGTCCACCAAGTCGGTCAGCGACCTCTTCTCCCCCGCCACCGGCGAGGTCACCGAGGTCAACCAGGAGGTCATCGACGACCCGGCCCTGGTCAACTCGGAGCCCTTCGAGGGCGGTTGGCTGTTCAAGGTCCGGGTCGAGGCGACCGACGAGCTGCTCGACGCCGACGGCTACACCGCCTTCATCGGCGCCTGACCGGGAGATCTCCCCTATGACGGTTCTCAACCAGTCCCTCCACGCGCTCGACCCGGAGATCGCCGCCGCGGTCGACGCCGAGCTGCACCGCCAGCAGACCACCCTGGAAATGATCGCCTCCGAGAACTTCGCCCCGGTGGCGGTCATGGAGGCCCAGGGCTCGGTGCTCACCAACAAGTACGCCGAGGGCTACCCCGGCCGCCGTTACTACGGCGGCTGCGAGCACGTCGACGTGGTCGAGCAGCTCGCCATCGACCGGGTCAAGGAGCTGTTCGGCGCCGAGCACGCCAACGTGCAGCCGCACTCCGGCGCGCAGGCGAACGCCGCGGCGATGTTCGCGCTGATCCAGCCGGGCGACACCATCCTGGGCCTGAACCTGGCCCACGGCGGTCACCTGACCCACGGCATGAAGATCAACTTCTCCGGCAAGCTCTACAACGTGGCCGCCTACCACGTGGACGAGAAGACCGGCCAGGTCGACATGGCCGAGGTCGAGCGCCTCGCCAAGGAGCACCAGCCCAAGCTGATCATCGCCGGCTGGTCCGCCTACCCGCGTCAGCTGGACTTCGCCGAGTTCCGCCGCATCGCGGACGAGGTCGGCGCCCTGCTGATGGTCGACATGGCGCACTTCGCCGGCCTGGTCGCCGCGGGCCTGCACCCCTCCCCGGTGCCGTACGCGGACGTGGTCACCACCACCACCCACAAGACCCTGGGCGGCCCGCGCGGCGGCGTCATCCTGTCCAAGGCCGAGTTCGCCAAGAAGATCAACTCCGCGGTCTTCCCCGGCCAGCAGGGCGGCCCGCTGGAGCACGTCATCGCCGGCAAGGCGGTGGCCTTCAAGGTCGCGGCCACCGACGAGTTCAAGGACCGTCAGCGCCGTACCCTGGAAGGCGCGAAGATCCTCGCCGAGCGCCTGCTCCAGGAGGACGTGACCGCCTCCGGCGTCTCCGTCCTGTCCGGCGGCACCGACGTGCACCTGGTGCTGGTCGACCTGCGCAACAGCGAGCTCAACGGCCAGGACGCCGAGGACCGCCTGCACGAGGTCGGCATCACCGTCAACCGCAACGCCGTCCCGAACGACCCGCGCCCGCCGATGGTCACCTCGGGTCTGCGCATCGGCACCCCGGCGCTGGCCACCCGCGGCTTCGACGCCGAGGACTTCCGCGAGGTCGCCGACGTCATCGCGGAGACCCTCAAGCCCGGCTTCGACGCCGCCAAGGCCGAGTCGCTGAAGGCCCGGGTCACCGCGCTCGCCGCGAAGCACCCGCTGTACCCCGAGCTGTAACCCTTCCTCGCGGCCACCGACACCTGGCGGTCGCCCGGAACCCCCGGGGCACCACGCACACTGGAAGACGTGCGCGCGGTGCCCCGTTCCATGCGCAGTCCCCGTCCCACCGGACGAACCACTCCACGAGACCAGACAAGGACGTCACCCCGTGGCCATCAGCGTCTTCGACCTCTTCTCCATCGGCATCGGACCGTCCTCCTCGCACACCGTCGGCCCGATGCGCGCCGCCCGGATGTTCGCCCGCCGGCTCGCCTCCGAAGGACACCTCGACCAGGTCGCCTCGCTCCGCGCCGAGCTGTACGGCTCCCTCGGCGCCACCGGCCACGGCCACGGCACCCCCAAGGCCGTCCTGCTCGGCCTGGAGAACAACTCCCCCCGCACCGTCGACGTCGACCAGGCCGACCTCGACGTCGAACGGATCCGCGCCGCCAAGCGGCTCAACCTGCTGGGCCGCCACGAGATCGCCTTCGACCCCGACACCCAGCTGATCCTGCACCGCCGCAAGGCCCTGCCCTACCACGCCAACGGCATGGCCCTGTGGGCCTACGACGCGGCCGGGGAGGTGCTCCTCGAAAAGACCTACTACTCCGTCGGCGGCGGCTTCGTGGTCGACGAGGACGCGATCGGCCAGGCCCGGGTCAAGCCCGACGACACCGTGCTGCGCCACCCCTTCCGCACCGGCGAGGAACTGCTCCGCCTGACCCGGGAGACCGGCCTGTCCATCTCCGGCCTGATGCTGGAGAACGAGAAGGCCTGGCGCACCGAGGCCGAGATCCGGGCCGGGCTGCTCGAAATCTGGGACGTCATGAAGGAGTGCGTGGCCGCCGGCATGTCCCGCGAGGGCATCCTCCCGGGCGGCCTCAAGGTCCGCCGCCGCGCCGCGTCCGCCGCCCGCGCCATGCGCGCGGAGGGCATCGGCCCCGGCAACGCGATGGAATGGGTCACCCTCTACGCGATGGCCGTCAACGAGGAGAACGCCTCCGGCCGCCGCGTCGTCACCGCCCCCACCAACGGCGCCGCCGGCATCATCCCCGCCGTTCTGCACTACTACCTGAACTTCATCCCTGGCGCCGACGAGGACGGCATCGTCCGCTTCCTCCTCGCCGCAGGCGCCATCGGCATGCTCTTCAAGGAGAACGCCTCCATCTCCGGCGCCGAGGTCGGCTGCCAGGGCGAAGTCGGCTCCGCCTGCTCCATGGCCGCGGGCGGCCTCGCCGACGTCCTCGGCGGCACCCCCGAACAGGTCGAGAACGCCGCCGAAATCGGCATCGAGCACAACCTCGGCCTCACCTGCGACCCCGTCGGCGGCCTCGTCCAGATCCCCTGCATCGAACGCAACGGCATGGCCTCCGTCAAAGCCGTCACCGCCGCCCGCATGGCCCTCCGCGGCGACGGCCGCCACCACGTCTCCCTCGACAAGGCCATCAAGACCATGAAGGAGACCGGCGCCGACATGAAGATCAAGTACAAGGAAACCTCCCGCGGCGGCCTCGCCGTCAACGTCATCGAGTGCTGACCCCCACCACCCCAGCCCAGCCGCCGGAGGCTCCCGCAGGGGGCCCCGGCCTTCTCGGTGATCGCTCGCGGGTCGCCCGGCAGCACTTCCCCGACACCACCAGAAGCTCCCCGCAGGGGCTTCGCGTCGGTCCGGGGGTTCGGCCATAGCTAGAAGGTCCCGGTTCGGGGGACCTCTGGAGGCTGTTGGTGCGCGTCCGGATTATGAGATGATTTAGAGGTGGCCTGAGATCCTAAGGTTTAGCTAAGGATCGGCCTTGGTTTCGACTTGTTTTTAGGGTCGCGGCGTGCGATAGTTATGCGTGCAGGGCGTTACAGCCCGGCCACTTCCATCCGGCGGCACGCACCCCCTTGGCTGCCGGATGACGCGCAGGGGCCCCGGACCGCGAACAACCGCGGACAGGGGCCCCGCATCGTTTTCCAAAAAAGTCCGAGCAAAAAGGGTCAGACTCGGGTCCGCACCTCGAACCAGACGCCCTTGCCGCGTGGCAGCAGGTCCGCTCCCCAGCGGTCGGCGAGTTCGTTGACCACTTGTAGGCCGTGGCCGTTCTGGTAGCCGATCTCGGGGGCGAGTATCAAGCAGGGCATCGCCCGCGAGGAGTCCCGGACTTCGATCCGCAGCCAGCCGGGCCGCCTGATCAGTTTGAGTCCGATCATTCGCCCGCCGGCATGTCGCACGGCGTTGGCGACCAGTTCCCCGGTGAGCAGCTCCCCGACTTCCAGCAGATGGTGGAGCTTCCAGGACTGTAAGACCGAGAGCACCAGCCGCCGCGCGACCCCGGCCGACTCCGGCCGGGAGGGCAGTCGCACCTCTTCCGCGACGTCGGCATCGCGGAGCACGCCCAGGAAGGCGTGCTCCATCTCGTCCGCGGTCATCCGTTCCAGTTCGGCGAGCACGACCGCGGTGCCGGCTCCTGACGAGCCGTCACCGCGGGTGTCGACCAATGGAAGTGATGCCTGTTCCGCTTCGCCCCATCCCGCCATGGCGCCCATCATTGCGGAACGTGGGCAGCCGCGTACGGACAATGAGCAAACGATCACCGCACATTTGGCATATGCCGTCAGCAACCGAACAGGCGCCCGACGATCACCACTGCGACCAGTTGAGGTTCCAGCCGCCGAGCCCGTTGACCGGGTCGACCACCGCGCCCTTGGAGTTGACCACCGTGATCACGTCGCCGACCAGCGTGGAGGCGTAGAACTTGCCCGCGGGGCTGCTCGCGCTGCCGCCCTGGGTGTCGGTCAGGCCGATGCAGCCGTGGCTGCCGTTGGAGCGGCCGATGACGCCCGCGCCCCAGTAGTTTCCGTGCACGTAGGTGCCGGTGTCGGTCAACCTGATGGCATGCGGAACCACCAGATCGTATTCGTCGCCGGATCCTGCCTTGGTGACGCCGGCGGAGGTCATCCGGGTGGTGCCCTCCATGCCCTCGACCACCATGGAGCCGCTCCAGGTCTCGTAGCCGGGCTTGCCGGCGGTGAACGGGATGGAGTCGGTCTGCTGGCCGTCGCGGACGACCGTCATGCGGTGGGTGTTGACGTCGGCGGTGGAGATCTGGGAGCGGCCGATGGTGAACGGCTCGTCCTTGTCGACGCCGCCGTACACGCCGGGCGCGGTCTCCACGTCCTTGAGCTTGTAGTGGACGGTGACCTTGGTGTTGGGGTTCCAGTACTTCTCGGGGCGGAAGTCCAGCCGCTTGTCGTTGAACCAGTGGCCCTTGACCACGGTGCCGTCGTTGGCCTCGAAGGTGATGCCGGCCAGCACCGCGTCCTTGTTCTTCACCGCCCGGTTGAACCGGACCGAGACGATCATGCCGACGCCGTACTGCTCGTTGTCGGCGATGTTGTCGCTGACGCCGGCGTCCTTCTCGGGGGTGAGGGTGGAGAAGGTGGAACGCGCGTTGGCGACCACGCCCTGGGAGTCCTCGGCGAGCGCGTCCACCGTGTAGGCGGTGGATATCTTGAGGTTGCCGGACGGCGCCCAGCCGGTGCCGTCGGAGGTGAGCGCGCCGGGCACCTCGACCCCGTCGGGGCCGGTGACCTTGACGGAGGTCAGCTTGCCGCCGGTGGCCGCGACCTTGACCGCGCCGGTGGTCTTGACGTCGGTGGCGTTGTTGGCGGGTTCGATGGCGATGGTCGCGGCCGACACGGTCGGCTTGGCCGAACTGGCCGCCGCCGCGGGGCTGTCGGCCTTGGCCGGGTTTGTGCTGCAGCCGGCCGTGGCCATCAGCACCAGGGCACCTGCGAGCGCCCCCACCGCGTAACCCCCGCGTATAGCCTTCACGTTCCTGCTCTCCCCAACACCCTGCCTGTCGGCTGACAGGTCTTTCGGTTGATATGACGGGTCGAACACGGAAAACGTTGCGCGCCAAGTGTCCCGGTACGGTCACGAACGGCCGACGGCCCGGCGATCAAAAGATCACCGGGCCGTCACTGCCGATCGACCGGCGCGGGTTACCACTGGCTCCACGGGATGGTCCAGCCGCTCAGACCGTTGTCCCCGGCGACCGTCTTGCCGTTCTTGGAGTTCACGATCTTGACCACGTCGCCGACCATCGACGAGTTGAAGTACTTGCCGGCGCTCGAACTGTCGCTGCCGCCCTTGGCGTCGGCGAGGCCCACGCAGCCGTGGCTGGCGTTCGACTTGCCGAACGCGTCGCCCCAGTAGTTGCCGTGCACATAGGTGCCGGAGGTGGTCAGCCGCATCGCGTGCGGCACGTCCGGGACGTCGTACTCCTTGCCCTTGATGTTGGACACCGTGGCGGAGTTCATCCGGGTGACCTTCTCCTTGGTGGCGATCACCATGGTGCCGTTCCAGGACGGGTTCTGGTCGTCGCCCGCCGTGATCGGAATGGTCTGGTTGTCGTTGCCGCCCCGCGAGACCGTCATCATGTGGGTCGCGGCGTCCACCGTCGAGACCTGGTAGCGGCCGATGGTGAACGGCTCGTCCTTGTCCACGTCGCCGTACATGTCGGGCGCGATCTCGACGTTCTTCAGCCGGTACTTCACCGTCACCTTGGTGCCGGGCTTCCAGTACTTCTCCGGCCGGAAGTCCAGCCGGGAGTTGCCGAACCAGTGGCCCTTGGCCACCGTGCCGTCCGAGCCCTCGACGGTGATGCCGGCCAGCACGGCGTCCTTGTTCTTGACGGCCTTGCTGAAGTTCACCGAGACGATCATGCCGACGCCGTACTGGCCGTTGTCGGCGATGTTGTCGTTGGTGGCGACCTTCTTGGCCGGCGTCAGCGTGGTGAAGGTGGTGGTGGAGGCGGCCACCAGGCCGGCCGAGTCGGTCGCCTGCGCGTTCACCGTGTACGTGGTGCCGACCGTCAGCTGCTCGGTGGGCTTCCAGCTCAGGCCGTCGGCGGCGATCTCGCCGGACACCGCCTTTCCGTTCTTGTCGGTCACCGCGACCGTGGTCAGCTTGCCGCTGGCCACCGTCACCTGGAGGCCGTCCTTGGGCGCCACGTCGTTCGCGCCGTCGGCCGGCGTGACCGTCAGCTGAGCGGTCGACACCTTCGGCGCCGCGTCCGAGGAGGACGAGGAACCGCCGCCGCTACCGCCCTTGGCGTCGCCCGAACCGCCGCCGCTGCTGCAGGCCGTACCGAGCAGCAGGACACCACCCACCAGCACGGCCGTCGCGGCCCGGCGCGCCCGCCGCCCGCCCCCGACTATTCCGGCCTCGGCCTTCTGAACCGCCTTCACCGCGCTGCTCCCCTCCGGTATGCACAGCCCACCGCGTTCCCGACCGTGTCGGGCGCGCGCGGGTCAGGATAACCGGCGAAGCTGAGTGAATCTTCCGAGGGAGCCGGGTGCCGGTTCAGTGAACTGCGGCCGACCGCCCGACCGTCCACTGCGACCACGGCAGGTTCCAGCCGTTCAGGCCGTTGTCGGGCGAGACCCGGTCGCCGTGCGAGCCGCGCACCTCCACCACGTCACCGACCAGGGTGTGCTGGTAGAGCCAGCCGGCCGGGGTGCCGGCGTCGCCGTCGCTGGTGTCGGCCAGGCCGATGCAGCCGTGGCT
The DNA here is from genome assembly GCF_042734215.1 of Kitasatospora sp. NPDC059673. Lineage (NCBI taxonomy): Bacteria > Bacillati > Actinomycetota > Actinomycetes > Kitasatosporales > Streptomycetaceae > Kitasatospora > Kitasatospora sp. NPDC059673. The sequence goes on from NZ_JBHWEN010000008.1 coordinate 70,178, forward strand.
GGTGTTGGCGGCCCCGAACACCCCGCGGTCGGTCCAGTAGTTGCCGTGCACGAAGGTGCCGGAGGTGGTGAGCCGCAGCGCGTGCGGGACGTCCTTGATGTCGTACTCGTCGCCGAGGCCGACGGTCTGCGAGTTCATCCTGGTCACCTCGAAGCGCTCGGAGACCACCATGGTGCCCAGGTAGGTGGAGTGCTCGGGGCTGCCGCCGCTGACCTCCAGGGTGCGCAGCAGGCGTCCGTCCTGGCGGACCGTCATGGTGTGCCGGTCCAGGTCGACGGTGGCGATCAGCGCGCGGCCGACGGTGAAGTGGACGTCCTTGTTCTGGGTGCCGAGGTAGCCGGGCGCGGCCTCCACGTCCTTGAGCCGCAGCCCCAGGGTGACTCTGGTGCCGGGCGGCCAGAAGGCGTGCGGGCGGAAGTCGAGGCGCTGGTCGCCGAACCAGTGCCCGGCGATCTCCTGCGGCGGCTCGGCGGTGACGGAGACGGCCCGTTCCACGGCGGACCGGTTCTCGACCGGGCGGGAGAAGCGCAGCGACACGGGCATGCCGACGCCGACGGTGGAGCCGTCCTCGGGGGTGAAGAAGGCGACGACGGTGCGGTCGGGCGGCACCGTGGCGAACCGGACGCGCTGGACGGCGCGCAGCCCGTCGGCGTCCTCGGCTGTGGCGTCCAGGCTGTAGGCGGTGGCGCCGGTGAGCCGGGCATCGGGCGTCCAGCCGGTGGCGTCGTCGCTGAGCGTGCCGGGCACCCGGGCGCCCTTGTCGTCGGTCAGCCTGACGTCCAGCAGGCGGCCCTGGGCGACCGTCACCTTGACCGCGCCGTCCAGCGCGACGTCCTGCGCGCCGTCGGCGGGGCCGATGGTGAGCCGGGCGCGGGACGGCGGTCCGGCGTCGTCCCAGCCGAACACGCCGGAGCAGCCGGTCAGCAGGACCAGTCCGGCCACGGCCGCCCGCCGGGCCCAGCGCCGTACCGCGGCGTGCATGCCGTCCTCCCGCTGTCGTGCGAAACCACCCGCCGGGCACAACGACCGATCGCACTCCCCGGACACGATCGGATGGTTTCCCCACCGGGCCGCGCCGGGCACAGGATTGATCACGGTGCGTCACACATTCCGACCCGGGGTGACGGGCGGCGTCGCACAGGGAACAACCGGAAGAACGGGGACGAGCCCCCGGATGGCTGGGAGGGTCGCCATGACAGCGTGGCAGGAGCGGGGTGCGGGCACGTCCCGGGAGGCACGACCGGCCGCCCGGCCGAACGGTTCGGCGCCCCGGCCCGCCCCGGCGCCGCCCTGGCCGGGCAGCTGGCAGCCGCTGGGCGCCCGGTTCCGCACCGACGGCGAGGGCGGCCGGGGCACCAACTTCGCGCTCTGGGCGCCGGGCGCGGAGGCGGTCGAGCTGTGCCTGTTCGACGACCGCGGCCAGGAGAGCCGGCACCGGCTGACCGAGCAGACGTACCAGACCTGGCACGGCTACCTGCCGGGCGTGCTGCCCGGCACCCGCTACGGCTTCCGGGTGCACGGCCGGTGGGACCCGTGGACGGGCGCCCGGCACAACCCGGCGAAGCTGCTGCTCGACCCGTACGCCCGCGCCATCGACGGCGGCTGCGTCACGCACGACGCGGTGAGCTCGGCCGTCCGCCACTGGCCGGAGCGGGACGTCGCGGACACCGTCCGGGACGACCGGGACTCGGCGCCGTACGTGCCCAGGGCGGTGGTGGTGCACGACGCCGACGACTGGTACGACGACCAGCGCCCGAAGACGCCGTGGGCCGAGACGGTGCTGTACGAGCTGCACGTGCGCGGCTTCACCAAGCGCCACCCCGACATCCCGCCCGGGCTGCGCGGCACCTACGCGGGCCTGGCCCACCCGGCGGCGATCGCGCACCTGACCGGGCTGGGGGTGACGGCGGTGGAGCTGCTGCCGGTCCACCATCACGTCAGCGAGGACCACCTCCAGCAGCGCGGCCTGGTCAACTACTGGGGCTACAACACGCTCGGCTTCTTCGCCCCGCACGCGGGCTACTCGTCCTCCGGCAGCCGGGGCCAGCAGGTCGGCGAGTTCAAGCGGATGGTGCGGGCGCTGCACGCGGCGGGCATCGAGGTGATCCTCGACGTGGTGTACAACCACACCGCCGAGTCGGGCGTGATGGGCCCGGCGCTGTCCTTCCGCGGCATCGACAACGCCGGCTACTACCGGCTGGACCGCTCCCGCCGCGGCTACGCCGACTACACCGGCTGCGGCAACACCCTGGACACCCGCCGCCCGCAGGTGATCCGGCTGATCACCGACTCGCTGCGCTACTGGGTCGCGGAGATGGGCGTGGACGGCTTCCGCTTCGACCTGGCGGCGGCGCTGGCCCGCGGCAGCGATGCGGTGGAGATGGAGCACCCGTTCCTGGCCGCCGTGTCGCAGGACCCGCTGCTCAGCCGGGTCAAGCTGATCGCCGAGCCGTGGGACGTCGGCCCGGGCGGCTACCAGCTGGGCGGCTTCCCTCCGCTGTGGGGCGAGTGGAACGACCGCTACCGGGACACCGTGCGCGACTTCTGGCGCGGCGCCCGGCCGGACGTGCGCGAGCTGGCCACCCGGATCGCCGGCTCCTCCGACCTGTACCAGCGCGGCGGCCGGCGCCCCTACGCCTCCGTCAACTACGTGACCTCGCACGACGGTTTCACCCTGCGCGATCTGGTCTCCTACGACCGCAAGCACAACCTGGCCAACGGCGAGGACAACCGGGACGGCACCGACGACAACCGGTCCTGGAACCACGGCGCGGAGGGCGACACCGACGACCCGGCGATCCGCGAGCTGCGGGTGCGTCAACTGCGCAACCTGCTGACCACCCTGCTGCTGTCCAGCGGCGTACCGATGCTGACGGCGGGCGACGAACTCGGCCGCACCCAGCACGGCAACAACAACGCGTACTGCCAGGACAACGAGACCGGCTGGCTGGACTGGTCGCTGCTGGACGACCCGGGGTGGCGCTCGCTGGCCGAGCTGACGGCCCGGCTGATCCGGCTGCGCCGCGCCCACCCGGTGCTGCGGCAGCGGGCGTTCTTCTCCGGCCGCCCGGCCGGGCCCGACGGGCCGCGCGACCTGAGCTGGTTCACCCCGGACGGGCGGGAGATGACCGAGGCGGACTGGTTCGCCCCGGGCCACGCGCTGGCCCTGCGGCTGTCCGGCACCGCGATGGCCGAGCGCGACCAGCAGGGCCGGGCGGTGCACGACGCGGACTTCCTGCTGCTGCTCAACGCCGGCCCCGAGCCGCGGCACTTCACCCTGCCCGGCCCGCACCGCCCGCTGATCGACACCGCCCTGGCCGGCGCGCCGGCGCCGGAGCCGGTCACCGGGATCACCCTGACCGCCCGCTCGACCGTGCTGCTCACGGCATGACGGCATGACGGGAGGCCCGGGCGCCGGCCCGGGCCTCCCGTTCGACCGGCCGTCAGACCCGGTCGGCGACGATCATCAGGTAGTGGAAGCTGCCTTCCTTGTACGCCGTCAGGAACGGGTCCTCGATGCCGGTGGCCACCGAGGACTGCGCGCGCAGCTCCCAGTACGGGATGGTGTCGGCGGTCAGGTCGACCACGCTGATCGGCACCAGGTTGTTGGCGGCCAGCGCCTTGAAGTACTGGCTGCGCGGGTGGATGTTGCAGATGTAGTGCTCGTCGATCCGACTGACGGCCTTCGAGCGCAGGCCCATCACGTCGTTGGAGCAGCCGGTGATGCAGACGTAGCGGCCGCCGGGGGCGAGCAGCCGGGAGAACTCGCCGAACGCCTCGAACAGGTCCACGTACATGGTGGTCTCGTTGGTCCAGATCGCCCGGCGGGAGGCGGTCTGGAAGCCGGTGTCCAGCATGTTGCGGAAGTGGAAGCGGACCCGGTCGGCGATGCCGCGCTCGTGCGCCTGCCCGTTGGCGAACGCCACCTGCTGCTCGGAGATGGAGACGCCGTCCACCTCGCAGCCGAACCGCAGGTTGGCCATGATGCTGGTGCCGCCGCGGCCGGAACCGGCGTCCAGCAGCGCGTCGGTGGGCGCGATGTCGCCGAGGTGGTCGAGCAGCACGTCCGCCTGGGCGGTCTCCAGCCGGTGCATCTCCTTGATCATGCGCTCGTCGCGGGTCTGGTCCGGGCCCTCGAACACCGACGGGTCGACCGGGCCGAGGCCGTAGTGGTGGTGGTAGAGGCCGTCGACCTCACCGAGCTTGATGTTGACCGGGTCCTTCTCCAGGTTCCAGTAGTTGGCGACCGACTTCTGGAACGCGGTGCGCAGCACGTTGGTGGCGCTCGGGACGGTGGTGGTCATGTACGGCGTGCTCCTCAACTGGCGGTGGACGATGGTCAGTCGGTCTGGTAGCGGGCGCTGCCCGCATGCCACTCGCGGTTGCCGCCGACCCAGGCCCAGGTGCCGGCCAGGAAGCGGCGCAGCTCGGGCGAGCCGGTCAGGGCGAGGGCGGAGGCCTCGGCCTCGAAGGTGTGCATCAGTTCGTCGTGGATCGCCACGCTCTGCTGGACGGCCTCCTCCAGCGAGCAGCCCTCCTCGGTGGCGATCAGCATCGGCAGGCTGAAGTCGCTGGGGTCTTCCTTGCCCATCGAGTACAGGTCGTTCATCAGCACGGTGGCGGTGCCGGCCAGGTTGAAGGTGCGGCGCACGGCGGGGTCGGCGAACTCGGCCTGCGGCACCTCGTAGCCGGCGATCGCGTCGACCAGCACCATGCACGGGATGAAGGAGTTCTCGTGCCGGTGCATCAGGTACTCCCACACCGGCGGGCGGTGCCCGGTGGTGTGCCACATGCCTTCCTGGCCGTACGCCACGAACATGATCGCCAGCTCGTGCCGCAGCCGCCGGACCTGGTTCCAGCTGGCGTACGCGGCCAGGTCGCCGAGGGCGGAGCGGAGCGCCATGGCGACCGGGTCGCGCTGGACGTTCTCCTCCAGCTGGGGGGCGTAGCGCAGCGGCAGTTGGGCCTGGTCGATGACGGAGTGGCAGATCGCCAGGCGCTGGCCGATCACCTCGTGCCGGGGTTCCTCGACCTCGCCGTCCACCACGTGGTCGTCCACCGACCATTCGGCCAGGCCGCACTTGGCGGCGGCGAGCAGCCGGTCGGGGTCGTCGGTCTCGGGGTGGGCGAGCATCATCAGCCGGCCGAAGTTGGCCTTGCGCAGCATGTCGGTGCGGCCGGGGTAGATGCCGATCCGCTCGGCCCACTCGATCAGCCGCTCGTTGACCAGGTCGCCGAGCGCCGGGTCGTCGCGCATCGCGGGCGGGCAGTACAGCGCGGGGGCTTTGCCGTTGGTGATCGGCCGGGCGGCGGGGGCGTCCCGGACGATGTCGCCGGTAGCCCGGTGGGGGACGGTCGGGCGGTGCGTCAGCAGGCCGCTGGTGCCGAGGCCGGTGGGGCCGGGGGCGTGCCAGGTGAGCCGGCCGGGGGCGGGGCGCTCGGGGTGGGTGAGGATGGCGGAGACCAGCGCCGCCAGCTCGTGGGTGCCGTGCGGGGCGAGCGTCCGGGTGAGCAGTGAGGGCATGTCGGGGTCGTCTTTCGGCGTGGGGCGGTCAGGACCGGGGGTGGTCGACCTCGACGTTCTCCAGCACGCCCAGCGCGTCGGGGACCAGAATCGCGGCGGAGTAGTACGTCGAGACCAGGTAGTTGACGACGGCCTTCTCGTCGATGCCCATGAAGCGGACGTTCAGGCCGGGCTCGACCTCGTCGGGGATGCCGACCTGGGTGAGGCCGACCACGCCCTGGTTGTGCTCGCCGGTGCGCATCGCGAGGATCGAGGTGGTGCCGCCGCGGACCGGGATCTTGCCGCAGGGCAGCAGCGGGACGCCGCGCCAGGCGGGCACCCGGTGGCCGTGCACCTCGGCGGTGGAGAAGTAGACGCCGCGCCGGTTGGCCTCGCGGCCGAACGCGGCGATCGCCTTCGGGTGCGCGAACAGGTAGTCGGTGTCGCGGCGCATCGCGAGCAGCTCGTCCAGATCGTCGGGGGTGGGTGCGCCGGAGTGGGTCTGGATCCGCTGGTCGAAGGCGCAGTTGGAGAGCAACCCGAAGTCGGGGTTGTTGACGATCTCGTGTTCCTGGCGCTCGCGCAGCGCCTCGATGGTCAGCTGGAGCTGCTCCTGGGTCTGGTCCATCGGCTTGTTGTAGAGGTCGGCGACCCGGCTGTGCACCCGAAGGACCGTCTGGGCGACGCTCAACTCGTATTCGCGGGGGCCGAGTTCGTAGTCCACGAAGGCGGTGGGCAGGCCGTACTCGCCGTGGTGGCCGGCCGACATGCCGATCTCGGCCTCGCCGTGCTCGTTCTGTTCGGCGGCCTGCCCGGCGAGGAAGAGCGCGATCTGTGCCTGGAGGGCCGGGGAGCGGTCCACGATCTCCTGGAAGGCCGGCCAGGGCAGCGACATGGCGGTGCCGGCGGTGGCGGCCTTCACGGTGTACGGCCAGCGCCCGTCGGGGAGGTTGAGCGCCTCGTCGCCGAGGTGGTCGCCGTCGGCGTGCACGGCGAGCACGGTGTCGTCGCCGTACTTGCCGGTGCCGATCCGCTCGACCTTGCCGTGCGCGATCACGAACACCTCGTTGATCGGGGTGCCCTGCTGAACCAGGACCTCGCCGGCGCTGAAGCCGCGCTGGACGAAGCGCCCGGCGAGCTCGTTCAGTACCGCGTGGTCCGCGAAGCCGCGCAGCGCCGGGACTTCGCGCAGGGTGGGCGCCGCCACCTTGACCTCCCGGCCGGTCTGCACGAAGGACACCCGGCCGCGGCCGACGGCGTAGGAGAGCCGCCGGTTGACCCGGTAGGTGCCGGCCGAGACGTGGACCCAGGGCAGCTTGCGCAGCAGCCAGCGTGAGCTGATCTCCTGCATCTGCGGCTTGGACTTGGTCGTGGTGGCGAGGTTGCGCGCCGCCGCGGTGCTCAGGCTCTGCTGGGCCGGGGCCTGGACTTCGGGGGCGTGCTCGGTCTCGACCGACATGCGGGTCTCCTGGCTGCTCCGGTGATCCACGGCGATCACTTCGGCCCAGATCAGACACCGCGGTGCCGGGGGGCCTGCAAGGAGGCGCTCGTGGTGTGCCGTTGGCCGAAGTGCGCCCCATCACGCCGGGCCCCGAGGGTTGTGCGCCCCTTGCGCCAGGGGGCTCCCAGCAGCGGCGCGCGGCGCCCCGAGCGACCCGAACGGCGCAATGGGGAGCGCCGTGAACAGGGCTGACGCCCCGTCCGGCCTGGCCGGATCTCGCCGACAGGGGCAAAAAACCGGATGAGAAATGTCGGTGGCAGCGCCTACCCTCTCGCCGATGGCCGAGAACCAGAACCCCGCTCCGCCCACCCCCGCGGATTCGAACACTCCGTCAACGGACCACACCGAAAGTTCACCCGCATCGGTTCCCCGATCGCCGGTGCGGTCCCTGCTGCGCCTGTGGCCGTACGCCCGCGAGGCCCGCTGGCGGATCTTCGGCTCGATGGCCGCCGCCGGGCTCGCCTCGCTCAGCGTGCTGGCCGTGCCGATCGTGCTGCGCAAGATCGTGGACGGGCCGGTCGCCCACCACGACCTGGCCGGGCTGTGGCCGCTCGCCCTCGCCCTGCTGCTGCTCGGCTTCGCCGAGGCCGGCCTGTTCGGCATCCGCCGGATCATCGTGGCCCGCCCGCTGGCCAAGGTGGAGGCCAGGATGCGCGGCGACCTGTTCGCCAAGCTCCAGCGGCTGCCGATCTCCTTCCACGACCGCTGGCCGTCCGGGCAGCTGCTCTCCCGGGCCACCTCGGACCTGTTCGTGATGCGGCTGTTCCTGGCCTTCCCGCTGGTCTTCCTGGTGGTCAACTCCACCGTCTTCCTGACCGGCACCGCGCTGATGTTCGCGCTGGACTGGCGGCTCGCCCTGATCACCCTGATCCCGGCGATCCCGCTGATGATCTACACCCGCCGCTTCGAGGCCGGGTACTCGGCCGCCTCCCGGCTCGCCCAGGACCAGAACGGCGACCTCGCGACCGTGCTCGAGGAGTCGGTGCTCGGCATCCGCATCCTCAAGGCCTTCGGCCGGCACCGCACCATGGCCGAGGAGTTCCGCGGCCACAGCGCCGCCCTGCGCGACACCGAACTCCGCAAGGCCGGGCTGCTGGGCGACCTGTGGGCGGTCATCGTCGGCCTGCCCGAACTCGCCCTCGGCGGCGCCCTCGCCACCGGCGTCGTGCTGGTCGCCCACGACGAACTCTCGGCCGGCACCCTGGTCGCCTTCCTCTCCACCGCGCTCGCCCTGCGCTGGCCGGTCGAGTCGATCGGCTGGCTGCTCGGCTTCGCCGCCGAGGCCGCCAGCGCCACCAACCGCTACTTCGAGGTGATGGACGAACCGGAGCCCGCCGACCCCCCGTCCGGTGACACCCCGTCGGACGACCGCGGCATCCGCTTCACCGGCGTCCGCTTCCGCTACCCCGACGCCCCGGCGGGCACCCCCGACCTTCTGGCCGGCATCGACCTGCACATCCGCCCCGGCGAGACGCTCGCCCTGGTCGGCGCCACCGGCAGCGGCAAGACCACCCTCACCGCGCTGCTCCCCCGCCTGTACGAGCCCACCGCCGGGTCGATCACGCTGGACGGCACCGACATCCGCGACCTGCCGCGCGAGGAGCTGCGCCGCGAGGTCGCCGTCGCCTTCGAGGAGCCCACCCTGTTCTCCGCCACCGTCCGGGAGAACGTGCTGATGGGCGCCCCGAACGCCGACCCGGAACAGCTCGCCCGCGCCCTCGACACCGCGCAGGCCGGCTTCGTCGACCGGCTCCCCGAGGGCCTGGACACCGAGGTCGGCGAGCAGGGCCTGAGCCTGTCCGGCGGCCAGCGCCAGCGCCTCGCGCTGGCCCGCGCCGTGGTCGGCGAACCCCGCTTCCTGGTCCTCGACGACCCGCTGTCCGCGCTCGACGTGCACACCGAGGCACTGGTGGAACGCGCCCTGCGGCGGGTCCTCGCGGACACCACCGCGCTGGTCGTCGCGCACCGCCCGTCCACCGTGCTGCTGGCCGACCGGGTCGCGCTGCTCGCCGACGGGCGGATCACCGCCGTCGGCACCCACCAGGAACTCCTGGAGTCCTGTCCCGCCTACCGGGCCCTGATGTCCGGCGAATCCGAACTGGAAGGGGCGCTGGCCCGATGACCACCGCCGTCGCCGAACCCGCCGTCGAAGAGGACGACCTGGTTCCCACGGCCGCCGACGACCAGGACATCCCCGTCCCGCCCGGCGCCCCCCGCGCCCTGCTCGGCTCACTGCTCGCCCCGCACCGCCGCCGGATCGCCGTCGCCGTGCTCGCCGTCCTGCTCCAGCAGGCCGCCCTGCAGGCCGGACCCCTCCTGGTCGCCTACGCCATCGACCGCGGCATCCCCGCGCTGCGCGACCACGACTCCGGCCCGCTGATCGCCGTCACCGCCGCCTACCTGGCCTGCGCGCTGGTCGCCACCCTGCTGCAACGTTCCTTCATCCGGCTCGCGGCCCGGATCAACCAGGACATCCTGCTGGACCTGCGCGGCCGGATCTTCAAGCACGCGCAGCGGCTCAGCCTGGACTTCCACGAGCGCTACACCTCCGGCCGGATCATCTCCCGCGCCACCAGCGACGTGGACACCCTGCGCGAACTGCTCGCCGAGGGCCTCCAGGAACTCCTGATGGTCTGCCTGTCGGTCGGCTACATCACCGTGGTGCTGATCCTGATGGACTGGCGCCTGGGCCTCGCCGCGCTGGTGTCCTTCCTGCCGATGTACCTGATCATCCGGTCCTTCCGGCGCCGCTCCCAGCAGGTCTACCGCCGCTCCCGCACCGCGGTGGCCGCGCTGATCGTCCGCTTCACCGAAACCATGAACGGCATCCGCCCGGTCCAGGCGTTCCGCCGCGAACGGGCCAACAACAAGGCGTTCGACACCGTCAACCAGCAGTCCGCCACCGCCACCGCGGACGGCCTGCTGGAGATGGCCCGGTACGTCTTCCTGTCCCGGATCACCGCCAACACCTGGATCACCGCCGTGGTCGTCCTCGGCGCGCTGCTGGTCAGCGACGGCAGCCTCGAACTCGGCGTCCTCACCGCCTTCGTGCTGTACCTGCGCCGCCTCTACGACCCGATCGACCAGCTGGCGATGTTCCTGAACAGCTACCAGTCGGCCGCCGCCGCCCTGGAGAAGATGGCCGGCCTGCTCGCCCACGAGCCCTCCGTCCCCGAACCCGCCGAACCCTCCCCGCTGCCCGCCGCCACCGGCAAGGGCCGCGAAGTCGCCTTCCGCGAGACCCGGTTCGCCTACGCCAACGGCAAGGAGGTGCTGCCCGAGTTCGATCTCGTCCTCCCCGCCGGCCGGACCACCGCCGTGGTCGGCGCGACCGGCGCCGGCAAGTCCACCCTGGCCAAGCTGCTCGCCCGCTTCTACGACCCCACCGCCGGCGCCGTCACCCTCGACGGCGTCGACCTCCGCGACCTCACCACCGCCGACCTGCGGTCCGCCGTCGTGATGGTCACCCAGGAGTCCTTCCTGTTCTCCGGCACGGTCGCCGAGAACATCGCGGTCGGCAAGCCGGACGCCACCCGGGCCGAGATCGAGGCCGCGGCCCGCGCGATCGGCGCCCACGAGTTCATCACCGCCCTCCCCGACGGCTACGACACCGACGTCCGCAAGCGCGGCGGCCGTATCTCCGCCGGCCAACGCCAACTGGTCGCCTTCGCCCGCGCCCTGCTCGCCGACCCCGCCGTCCTCATCCTCGACGAGGCCACCTCCTCCCTCGACGTCCCCGGCGAACAGGCCGTCCAGCACGCCATGCGGACCGTCCTGGCCGGCCGCACCGCCGTGATCATCGCCCACCGCCTCTCCACCGTCGAAATCGCCGACCGCGTCCTCGTCATGGACCAGGGCCGCATCGTCGAGGACGGCACCCCGGCCGCCCTGATCGCCGGCGAAGGCCGCTTCGCGACGCTCCACCAGACCTGGAAGGACAGCCTGGTGTAGAGGTGCCTTCGGGGAGTCCGGGGAACGGCGGGACCGAGTCCGCCGGCGATCAGCCGGGGCAGAAGGTCCCGCCGTTCCCGGTCCCCGTCGCTGCCCCCAGCCGCACCGGAAATCGATCGACCCGCTCCTGGCACCGCCGCTAGCCTCGGTCCGTGGACGACCCGACCGCCGGCCGAGCCGGCCCCCCAGACGCCCGCAGCCCGCTCCGCTTCCTGTGGTGGCTGGTCCGCAGCCAGCGCCGCCGCTCGCTGGCGGGCACCTTCTACGGCACCGCCTGGATGCTCGGACTGACCGTCCAGCCGTACCTGCTCTCCCGCGCCGTGGACGACGGCCTGCGCCCGGGCCGGACGGGGGTGGTGCTCGGCTGGTCGGCGGCGATGCTCGGCTTCGGCCTGCTGAACCTCGTGCTGGCCTGGTGCCGGCACCGCACCATGACGATGGTCCGCAACGACGCGTCCTTCCGCACCATCGCCGTGGTGCTGCGGCACAGCGTCCGGCTCGGCGCGGCGCTGCCCCGCCAGGTCTCGGCCGGCGAGGTGGTCACCATCGGCATCTCCGACGTGTCCCGGATCGCCATGGCGCTCACCTTCATCGGGCCCGGCGTGGGCGCGGTGATCTGCTACCTGACGACCGCCGCGATCCTGTTCACCCTCTCCCCGCTGCTGGCCCTGGTCGTCCTGCTCGGACTGCCCCTCCTCGCCCTGACCCTCCGCCCGCTGATGGCCCGTCAACAGGCCGCCGAGAGCCGCTTCCGCGACCACCAGGGCCGCCTGACCGTCCGGTTCGAGGACCTGGCGGGCGGCCTGCGGGTGCTGAACGGCCTGGGCGGCAAGGACGTGTACGCGGCCCGCTACCGGGCCGACTCCCGGGCGCTGCGCGCCGAGGGCTACCGGGTCGGCGCGGCCGTCAGCTGGATCCAGGCACTCGGCGGCGGCCTGCCGGTGCTGCTGCTCGCCGCCGTCACCTGGCTCGGCGCCCGCCTCACCGTCGAAGGCGACCTGACACCCGGCCAGCTGACGGCGGTGTTCGCGTACGCCGCAGTGCTGGTCGCCCCGGTGTACTTCCTGATCGAGAACAGCCAGGACATCGGCCGCGCCCTGGTCTGCGCCCGCCGGGTCACCGACTTCCTCCACCTGACCCCGGACCCGGACCGAGCCACCGACCAACTCCCCGCCCCCACCGCAGAGTTGATCGACCACGAGTCCGGCGTCCGACTCGCCCCGGGCGAGCTGACGGTGCTCGCCGCCGCCCGCCCCGCCGACACCGCCGCCGTCGCCGAACGCCTCGCCCGGCTCGCTCCCGCCACCACCGCCACCTGGGGCGACACCCTGCTCGCCGACCTGCCCCTGGCCGACGTCCGGGCCCGGATCACCCTCGCCGAGAACGAGGCGACGCTGTTCGCCGGCACCCTGCGCGAAACCGTCCGCGGCCGCACCGACGCCCCCGACGACACCCTGCTGGCCGCCCTGGAGTCCGCCGCCGCCCTCGACCTGCTCGGCTCCCTGGGCGGCCGACTCGACGCCCCGATCGCCGCCGACGGCCGCAACCTGTCCGGCGGACAACGCCAACGCCTGCGCCTCGCACGCGCGTTGACCGCCGAACCGGACGTCCTGCTGGCCGTCGAGCCGACCTCCGCGGTGGACGCCCACACCGAGGCCGCGATCGCCACCGGACTGCGCGCCGCCCGCACCGGCCGCACCACCGCCCTCACCAGCACCTCCCCACTGCTGCTCGACCAGGCCGACACCGTCCACTACCTGGTGGACGGCAAGGTCGCCGCCAGCGGCACCCACCGCGAACTGCTCCGCACCCGGCCCGGCTACCGCTCCCTGGTCACCCGCGGACCCAACTCCCCCACCGAGCTGGCCGAATGAGCACCCTGCCGATCGCCACCGCCCGCCAGGTCCGCCACGCCGCCACCCGGCTGGTCCGCGAGGACGGGCGGGCGTTCGCCGCCGTCCTCGCCCTCAACGGCCTCGCCGCCCTGCTCGGCCTGGCCGGGCCCTGGCTGCTCGGCCGGATCATCGACCGGGTCACCAACGGCGCCACCACCGGCGACATCGACCGCCTCGGCCTCCTGCTGCTCGGCTGCGCCACCGTCCAGATCCTGATGAACCGCCAGGCCCGCTACCTGGCGCACCGATTCGGCGAACGGGCCGCCGCCCGGGTCCGCGAACAGCTCCTCGACCGGGTCCTCGCCCTGCCCGCCGCCACCGCCGAACGGGCCGGCACCGGCGACCTCACCTCCCGCGGCACCACCGACGCCACCGCCGTCGGCGAGACCCTCCGGGACGCCGCCCCCGAACTCTTCGTGGCCGCCGCCCAGGCCCTGTTCATCCTCGGCGCGATCCTCACCGTCAGCCCCCTGCTGGGCAGTTGCGGCCTGCTCGGCGTCGTCGGCATCGCCCTCGGCGCCCGCTGGTACCTGCGCCGCGCCCGCGCCGCCTACCTCGCCGACCGGGCCGCCAACGCCGCCCTCGCCGAGACCCTCTCCGCCACCGCGAACGGCGCCCGCACCATCGACGCCCTCGGCCTCCAGCAGCAGCGCCTCGACGCCGGCCGCCACGCCATCGACACCGCCAACCGCGCCCGGTTGCGCACCCTGCACCTGCGGCTGCGCTTCTTCGCCGTCATCAACCTCTCGTACACCCTCCCCGTCGTCCTGGTCCTCCCGCTCGGCGCCCTGCTGGTCGCCCACCACACCGTCACCCTCGGCGCCGCCGTCTCCGCCGTCCTGTACCTGCGACGCCTCGAAGAACCCCTCGACACCATCGTCGTGCTGCTCGAATCCGTGCAGAGCAGCACCGCCGCGTACGCCCGCGTCGAAGGCCTCGCCGCCACCCCGGCGCCCGCCCCGGCCGCCGACCGCGAACCCGCCGACGACCGGATCCGGGTCACCGACGTCCGCTACGCCTACCCGGACGGGCCCGACGTGCTGCACGGCCTCGACCTCGACCTGCGCCCCGGCGAACGCCTCGCCGTGGTCGGCCCGTCCGGCTCCGGCAAGACCACCCTCGGCCGCCTCCTGGCCGGCATCGACCGGCCCCGCAGCGGCACCATCACCGTCGGCGGCGTCCCGCTCGCCGACCTCTCCCCCGAAAGGCTGCGCCGTCAGGTCGTCCTGGTCACCCAGGAGCACCACGTCTTCCTCGGCACCCTCCGCGACAACCTGCGGATCGCCGCCCCCGACGCCGACGACCCCACCCTCACCGCCGCACTCGACGCCGTCGGCTGGCACCACGACCTGCCCGAGGGCCTGGACACCGACCTCGGCCCCACGAACCGCCTCGACGGCGCCCAGGCCCAACAACTCGCCCTCGCCCGCGTCATCCTGGCCGACCCGCACACCCTGATCCTCGACGAGGCCACCGCCCTCCTCGACCCCACCGCCGCCCGCAACACCGAACGCGCCCTCGCCGCCACCCTCACCGGCCGCACCGTCATCGCCATCGCCCACCGCCTCCACACCGCCCACGACGCAGACCGCGTGGCCGTCCTCACCCAGGGCCACCTCACCGACCTCGGCCCCCACGAAAAGCTCGTCACGACCGACGGCCCGTACGCCCGCCTCTGGCACTCCTGGCGGTCCTGAAACCAGGGACCCGGGGGTGCGAAACCAGGGGCTCGGGGAACGGCGGGGCCGAGTCTGCGGAGGACCAACAGGGCGCGAAAAGGTCCCGTAGTTTCGGGTCCCCTTCTTTGAGCGCCGACCGACTCGACCCTTCGCTTCCCCGGCCCCTGAAAGCGCCTACCTGAGCACCCCCGCCTCCAGTCCCCCCAGCTCCACCGGCACCGCCAGCAGCCCCAGCTCCGCGATCGACGCAAGCCGCGAATGCGCGGGAAGCACTCGCACCGTGTACCCGAACGGCCCAGTCCGCGACAGCTCCATTCGCCCCTCGTACCGCAGCCGCCCGTCCAGATCCGTCCCTCCCCCGGCCGGCTTCAACGCCAGCGTCGTCGCCTCGGAGATCCGGTCACTCTCGTCCACCCGCCCGGAGACCACCTGCACCTCGACGTCCTCCGGCCCGAGCCGCCCGAGCGCCACCTGCACCCGGAGCGCGAGCGTGGCGCCCAACTCCTGCGCCTCACCGACCCCGTCCGCCTCGACGTGCTCCACCCGCACCGAGGGCCACGCGTCCCGGACCTTCGCCTTCCAGCCCGCAAGGGCTTTCGCACCGGCGTAGTCGAAAGCCGGACCGGCCAGCCCCCGTCGCGCCTCCGCCGCCGGAACATAGAGCCGCTCCACGTACTCGCGCACCATCCGGCCGGCGAGCACCTTGGGCCCCAGGGTGACCAGCGTGTGCCGCACCATCGAGATCCACCGGTGCGGCAGCCCGTCCGCGCCGCGGTCGTAGTAGCGGGCGGCGACCTGGTGCTCGATCAGGTCGTAGAGCGCGGCGGCCTCGATGTCGTCGCGCCGTTCGGCCTCCCGGCTCTCCGGGTCGAGTACGCCCTCGCCGGTGCCGCCGTCGGCGGTGGGGATGGCCCAGCCGTTCTGGCCGTCGTACCACTCGTCCCACCAGCCGTCGAGGATGGACAGGTTGAGGCAGCCGTTCAGCGCGGCCTTCATTCCGGAGGTGCCGCAGGCTTCCAGCGGGCGCAGCGGGTTGTTCAGCCAGACGTCGCAGCCGGGGTAGAGGGCTTTGGCCATCGCCATGTCGTAGTCGGGCAGGAAGACGATCCGGTGCCGCACCGCGGGGTCGTCGGCGAAGGCGACGAGTTGCTGGATGAGGCGCTTGCCGCCGTCGTCGGCGGGGTGTGCCTTGCCGGCGACGACGATCTGCACGGGCCGTTCGGGGTGCAGCAGCATCGCGCGCAGCCGGGCGGGGTCGCGCAGCATCAGGGTGAGCCGCTTGTAGGACGGGACGCGCCGGGCGAAGCCGATGGTGAGGACGTCGGGGTCGAGCACGGTGCCGGTCCAGCCGAGTTCGGCGTCGCCGGCGCCGCGCTGCTGCCAGGAGGCGCGGAGCCGTCGGCGGGCCTCGTCGACGAGTTGGGCGCGCAAGGTGCGGCGCAGTTTCCAGACTTCGGCGTTGCCGATCCGCTCCAGGCCGGTCCACTGGCCGGCGGTGCCGACGGCCATGGCTTCGTCGGCGCGTTCCTGGCCGATCTCGGTGGCGCCGAGCCGGACCACGGCGGGGTCGATCCAGGTGGGGGCGTGGACGCCGTTGGTGATCGAGGTGATCGGGACTTCGGGTGCGTCGAAGCCGGGCCACAGGCCGCGGAACATCTCCCGGCTGACGGCGCCGTGCAGGGTGGAGACGCCGTTGGCGCGCTGGGCGAGCCGCAGGCCCATGGCGGCCATGTTGAAGAGTTTGGGGTCGCCGCCGGCCCAGCTCTCGGCGCCGAGTGCGAGCACCTGGTCGACGGGGACGCCGGGCAGTGCGGCGTCGCCGCCGAAGTGGCGGGCGATCAGGTCCCGGTCGAAGCGGTCGATGCCGGCGGGGACGGGTGTGTGGGTGGTGAACACGGTGCCGGCCCGGACGGCCTCCAGCGCGTCGGCGAAGCCGAGGCCGGGGTGTTCGGTGGTGAGTTCGGCGATCCGTTCCAGGCCGAGGAAGCCGGCGTGGCCCTCGTTGGTGTGGAACACCTCGGGTTCGGGGTGGCCGGTGAGCCGGGCGTAGGTGCGGACGGCGCGGACGCCGCCGATGCCGAGCAGTATTTCCTGCAGCAGCCGGTGTTCGCTGCCGCCGCCGTAGAGGCGGTCGGTGACGTTGCGTTCGGCGGGGTTGTTGGCCTCGATGTCGGAGTCGAGCAGCAGCAGCGGGACTCGGCCGACCTGGGCGCGCCAGATCTGGGCGGCGAGGGTGCGGCCGCCGGGCAGTGCGAGGTCGATCCGGCAGGGGGTGCCGTCGGGTTCGCGGAGCAGGGTGACGGCGAGCGCGTCGGGATCGAGCAGGGGGTAGCGCTCCTGCTGCCAGCCGTCCCGGCTGAGCGACTGCCGGAAGTAGCCGTGCCGGTAGAAGAGTCCGACGCCGATGACCGGGACGCCGAGGTCGGAGGCGGCCTTGAGGTGGTCTCCGGCCAGGATGCCGAGGCCGCCGGAGTACTGCGGGAGGGCGGCGGCGATGCCGTACTCGGGCGAGAAGTAGGCGACGCCGGCGGGGAGCTCGCTCCCGGGGTCGTTCGCGGACTGGTACCAGCGCGGGCCGGTGAGGTAGTCGCGCAGGTCGTCGGCGAGGTCGCCGAGCCGGCGCAGGAACCGCCGGTCGCCGGCGAGGGCGGCGAGCCGGGCCGCGGGGACTTCGCCGAGCAGCCGGACCGGGTCTTCTCCGACGGCGGCCCAGACGTCCGGGTCGACGGAGCGGAACAGCTCCCTGGTCTCGGGGTGCCAGGACCAGCGGAGGTTCAGCGCGAGCTCGTGCAGTGGCTGCAGTTGTTCGGGCAGGACGGTGCGGACGGTGAACCTGCGGATTGCCTTCACGGCTTGAAGGGTAGTCCCGACCTTTCGCCTGACTGGGCGTCAACGTGCGGGCGCCACACCCGTTCGGAGCAGCGTTGAGATCGTTCCGGGCGCGTGGTGGCAAATCAGGGCGCGCGGCGGGCGCAAGCAGGTAAAACATGCGCCGTCGGGTGTGAACTCCTGGGATCGGAGGTGTTGCGGGTGCCTGTTTCACCGTTGCATACCGGCTGAAACCGCGCGCCTACCCGCCCGTAGCTCTTGCCCGCGGTGCGAGGATGCAACAAGGTCGTGGGTGCCGCTGGTGCACGATCGGACGGTCGTCCCCCGCTGCATCCGGCCGGTGCAGGTCCGGTTTTGACGTGCCCTCACTTCCCTTAGCCCATTCGGCCCCAGTAGGCGTGTCTTCGCGTGTCCTCGTTCCCCGGCCGGTCGTTTTCCGGTGGGCTGGGTCACGCGGGGGCGCGCACCGAGCGACGCGCGCCGGGATCACGCACGTTCGCCGCGGCGGGTCCCGCTGCGGCGGTCGGCGGGCGGGGTGGCCGGGTCCGTCGGCGCGGGGCCGGCTCCGGCCGCGCGTCCTTCCTCACCCAGCAGTCCTCCCGGTACTCTCCCGGCGTCGCCCGCCGGGCAGAGCTGCCGCCGATCTCGGGCAGGAGCTTGGCATGCACGGCGACACGCGGGACCAGTCCACGGTACCGACGGACCACACCCCTGACGGACCGTCGACCGGGGAACCCCCGGTACCGGCCCCGCGCACCGGGGCGGCCCGCAAGCGGGCGGGCGCACCGCCCGCGAAACGGACCGGCAGCCCGCGCAAGGCCGCGTCGAAACGGACCACCACCGTCAGGTCCGTCGCGGCCCCGCCCACCGGCGCCCCATCGGCCACCGCCGCCACCGCATCCACTGCGCCTGCCACTGGCACCACGTCGTCCCCGCGCAAATCCCCAACCCGTCCCACCCGCACCAGGACAGAGAGCGACACCGTGATCGGCCGCATCCCCGTGCTTGACGTGACCCCGCTCGTCGACGCCGGCCGGCGTCCGGCCAAGGCCGTGGAGGGCGAGCGCTTCCTGGTCTCCGCCACGGTGTTCCGCGAGGGCCACGACGCGGTGGGGGCCAACGTGGTGCTGCGCGACCCGCGCGGCCGCTCCGGTCCGTGGACGCCGATGCGCGAGCTGTCCGAGGGCAGCGACCGCTGGGGCGCGTACGTCACGCCGACCGCGCCGGGCCGCTGGTCGTACCTGGTGGAGGCGTGGGGCGACCCGGTGGCGACCTGGCGCAAGCACGCGGCGGTGAAGCTCCCGGCCGGGATCGACACCGCGCTGGTGCTGGAGGAGGGCGCCCAGTTGCTGGAGCGGGCGGCGGCCGGGGTGCCGAAGAAGGAGGGCCGGGCCCAGGTGCTGGCCGCGGTGGACGCGCTGCGCGACTCCGGCCTGCCGCCGCTGAGCCGCTACGCGGCGGCGCTGGTGCCGGAGGTGACGGCGCTGCTGGCCCGCTTCCCGCTGCGCGAGCTGCTCTCGGCGACCCGTCCGCAGCCGCTCCAGGTGGACCGCAAGCGGGCGCTGTTCGGCTCCTGGTACGAGTTCTTCCCGCGCTCGGAGGGCGCGGTGGTGGACCCGAACGGCGTGGAGGCGCCGGTCTCCGGCACCTTCCGGACGGCCGCCGAGCGGCTGCCCGCGGTGGCCGCGATGGGCTTCGACGTGGTGTACCTGCCGCCGATCCACCCGATCGGCCGGGCCCACCGCAAGGGCCCGGACAACACCCTGGAGGCCGCTCCGCAGGACGTCGGTTCGCCCTGGGCGATCGGCTCCCCGGAGGGCGGGCACGACGCCGTCCACCCGGACCTCGGCACCCTGGAGGACTTCGACCACTTCGTCGCGGAGGCCGGCGCGCTGGGCCTGGAGGTGGCGCTGGACTTCGCGCTCCAGTGCTCGCCGGACCACCCGTGGGTGCACAAGCACCCGGAGTGGTTCAGCCACCGCGCGGACGGCACCATCGCGTACGCCGAGAACCCGCCGAAGAAGTACCAGGACATCTACCCCGTCAACTTCGACCAGGACTTCGACGGGATCGTCCGCGAGACGGTGCGGATCCTGCGGTTCTGGATGGGCCACGGGGTGCGGATCTTCCGCGTCGACAACCCGCACACCAAGCCGGTGAACTTCTGGGAGAAGGTGCTCTCGGACATCGCCCGCACCGACCCGGACGTGCTGTTCCTGGCGGAGGCGTTCACCCGCCCGGCGATGATGCACACCCTGGGCAAGATCGGCTTCCACCAGTCCTACACGTACTTCACCTGGCGCAACTCCAAGGCCGAGCTGACGGAGTACCTGACCGGGCTGACCGGCGAGGCCGCCGCCTGGATGCGGCCGAACTTCTTCGCCAACACCCCGGACATCCTGTCGGAGTACCTCCAGCAGGGGGGCCCGGCGGCCTTCGCGGTGCGCGCGGTGCTGGCCGCGACGCTGTCGCCGACCTTCGGGATCTACGCGGGCTTCGAGCTGTACGAGAACGAGCCCGCGAAGCCCGGCTCGGAGGAGTACCTGCACTCGGAGAAGTACGAGCTGCGGCCGCGCGACTGGACCCGGCAGGACTCCCTCGCGCCGCTGCTGACCGCCCTGAACCGGCTGCGCCGCCGGCATCCCGCGCTCCAGCAGCTGCGGGACCTGCGCTTCCACCCCGTCGACAACGAGCGGATCATCGCGTTCTCCAAGTGCGCCGTCACCGAGGACGGCCTGGAGGACCAGGTGATCTGCGTGGTCAACCTGGACCCGCACCACGTCCAGGAGGCCACCGTCACGCTCGACGTGCCGGGGCCGCTGACGGTGCACGACGAGCTGACCGGCGCGACGTACGCCTGGGGCCGTCACAACTACGTCCGGCTCGATCCCTCTTCCGGGCCGGCCCACCTCCTCACGGTTCGGAGGAACCCGCAGTGACAGTGAACGAGCCCGTCCCCGACACCTTCGCCGACACGCCCGCCCGGGACCGCGACCCCGAGTGGTTCAAACGCGCGGTCTTCTACGAGGTCCTGGTGCGTTCGTTCCAGGACAGCAACGGCGACGGAGTCGGCGACCTCAAGGGGCTCACCTCGCGGCTCGACTACCTCCAGTGGCTGGGTGTGGACTGCCTCTGGCTCCCCCCGTTCATGAACTCCCCTCTGCGGGACGGCGGTTACGACGTCTCGGACTACCAGTCGGTGCTCCCCGAGTTCGGCAACCTGGCCGACTTCGTGGAGTTCGTCGACGCCGCGCACGCCCGCGGCATGCGGGTGATCATCGACTTCGTGGTGAACCACACCAGCGACCAGCACGCGTGGTTCCAGGCCTCCCGCAGCGACCCGGAGGGCCCGTACGGCGACTTCTACATGTGGGCCGACGACGACAAGCAGTACCCGGACGCCCGGATCATCTTCGTCGACACCGAGAGCTCGAACTGGACGTACGACCCGGTCCGCAAGCAGTACTACTGGCACCGCTTCTTCAGCCACCAGCCGGATCTGAACTACGACAATCCGCGGGTGCAGGAGGAGGTGATGGCGGCGCTGCGGTTCTGGCTGGACCTCGGCATCGACGGTTTCCGGCTGGACGCGGTGCCGTACCTGTACGCCCGCGAGGGCACCAACTGCGAGAACCTGCCGGAGACCCACGACTTCCTGCGCCGGGTCCGCAAGGAGATCGACGCCAACTACCCGGACACCGTGCTGCTGGCGGAGGCCAACCAGTGGCCGGAGGACGTGGTCGACTACTTCGGCGACTTCGGCTCCGGCGGCGACGAGTGCCACATGGCGTTCCACTTCCCGGTGATGCCGCGGATCTTCATGGCCGTCCGCCGGGAGTCCCGCCACCCGGTCTCCGAGATCCTGGCGAAGACCCCGGAGATCCCCTCGGGCTGCCAGTGGGGCATCTTCCTGCGCAACCACGACGAGTTGACCCTGGAGATGGTCACCGACGAGGAGCGCGACTACATGTACGCGGAGTACGCGAAGGACCCGCGGATGCGGGCCAACGTGGGCATCCGCCGCCGGCTCTCCCCGCTGCTGGAGAACGACCGCAACCAGGTCGAGCTGTTCACCGCGCTGCTGCTCTCGCTGCCGGGCAGCCCGGTGCTGTACTACGGCGACGAGATCGGCATGGGCGACAACATCTGGCTCGGCGACCGGGACGGCGTACGCACCCCGATGCAGTGGACGCCGGACCGCAATGCGGGTTTCTCCTCCGCCGACCCGGGCAGGCTCAGTCTGCCGCCCATCATGGACCCGGTGTACGGCTATCAGGTGACCAACGTCGAAGCGCAGCAAAGCAGTTCGAGTTCGCTGCTGCACTGGACGCGTCGCATGATCGAGATCCGCAAGCTCAACCCCGCGTTCGGCCTCGGCAGCTACACCGAGCTGCCCTCCAGCAACCCCGCGGTGCTGGCCTTCGTGCGCGAGTACGAGGGCGACCTGGTCATGTGCGTGAACAACTTCTCGCGGTTCGCGCAGCCGACCGAACTGGACCTGCGGCAGTACGGGGGGCGGTACCCGGTCGAGCTGATCGGCGGTGTGCGCTTCCCCACCATCGGCGAATGGCCGTACCTGCTGACGCTGGCCGGCCACGGCTTCTACTGGTTCCAGCTGCGCCAGTCCCCGGCGAAGGCGTCCGCGAAGTAGCGGTGGGGGCCGCCCCGCCCCCGCACCAGCGATCCCTCCGGCCCCGCTCCGGGACACCCCTTCCGCGGGCGCGCGAGTCGCTCCGCGCGCCCCCGGAGGTCTTCGCACCACCGCGTACGGAGAACAGCCCAACGGCCATCCACACGAAGGCGTGACACCGGGCCCCGGCTCGCGTGCCGTCGCCGACGCGCCGTCGAAATCCGGAAGAGTGAAGGGCCCGGCCACGATCCCGTCGGGCAGTCGCCCGCTTCCGGGGAAAGGGAGTCATGTCCGAAACCTCCCGTTCTCAAGCCCACCTGCACCGTGATCCGTCCGCCGCCCCCGGGCCGGTCGGGACGCGGGCACCGGGGGTCCGGAGAACCGCCGCGGGAGTCAGCGAGCTGGTCCAGGCGGCCCTGCCGCTGATCGCCGAATGGCTTCCCACCCAGCGCTGGTACGCCGGCAAGGGCCGGCCGATCGCCGCGCTCACCCCCGTGATCGGCACGCCGCTCCAGGTCGGCGACCCGGCGCTGCTGCACCTGCTGCTGCGAGTGGAGCACGGCGGGGCGGCGGCCACCGGCCCCGGTGACGTGTACCAGCTGCTGCTGGGCATCCGCTCGGAGCGGCCCGCGGCGGTCGGGCATCGGGCGGTGCTGGGCCGGTTGGCGGGCGGCACCTACGACGGCGCGACGCTCTACGACGCGGTGCACGACCCGGAGCTGACCGGCCGTCTGCTGGAACACCTGGCCACCGGCGACCGGTTCGGCTCGCTGTGCTTCCGCCGCACCCCGGGCCCGGGCCTGCCGGGCAACATCCCGGGGCGGGCGTCCACCGCGGAGCAGTCCAACTCCTCGGTGATCTACGACACCGCGTTCATCCTGAAGCTGTTCCGCCGGATCAGTCCCGGGACCAACCCCGACCTGGAACTGTCGCTGGCGCTGTCCCGGGCCGGCTCGACCCGCATCCCCCGGGTCGCCGCCTGGTTCGAGTGCCGCCTGGAGCGCTCCGAGCCCGCCACCCTGGGCCTGCTGCAGCGCTACCTGCCGGACGCCGAGGACGGCTGGGAGCTGGCGCTCGACCAGGTCGCCCGGCTGAAGGGCGACCCGTCGCCCGGCAACTTCGCGATCGAGGCGCACCGGCTGGGCCGGGCCACCGCCGAGGTGCACCGGGTGCTGGCCCGCTCGATGCCCACCACCCGGCTGGACCGGCCGCGGATCGCCGAACTGGCCGGTGCGATGGCCGACCGGCTGGACTCCGCCGTCACCGCGGTCCCCGGCCTGCTGCGCTACCGTTCCGCGCTGCGCTCCGCCTTCCAGCAGCTGACGGCCGCCCACCTGGACGGGCTGCTGGTCCAGCGCATCCACGGCGACCTGCACCTCGGCCAGGCGATGCGCACCCCGCAGGGCTGGGTGCTGCTGGACTTCGAGGGCGAGCCGGCCAAACCGCTGGCCGAACGCCGTCTGCCGCAGCCCGCGCTGCGGGATGTCGCCGCGATGCTGCGCTCCTTCGACTACGCGGCCGCCCACCTGCTGGCCGGCTCCCCCGCCCAGGACCCGGAGCTGGCCCTGCTGGCCTCCGCCTGGGCGGCCCGCAACCGGGCCGCGTACTGCGCCGGCTACACCGCGGGCGGCGGCTGCGACCCGTCCGCGTCCCCGGAGCTGATGCGCGCCCTGGAGATCGACAAGGCCGTGTACGAGGTGGTGTACGAGGCCCGGCACCGGCCCAGCTGGCTGCCGATCCCGCTGGCCGCGATCAACCGGCTGGCCGACTCCGTCTGATCCTCCGCCCGGCCGGGCACCCCGGCCGGGCGGTCCGCTCTCCCGGCAGTAACCCCGACCCCGTTCGCAGGAATCCAGGAGGCCCCCGCCGTGACCCCGCTCGGTCCGCTCGACCCGCCCCTTCCGGCCGACCGCCAACCGGCCGTCCCGGCCACCTTCCGGAACGGCGAGCGCGGCAGGGGGGCCCGCTGGCAGCCCCCGGCGAAGCCCGCACGACCGTCCGGCGCGACGCCCGGGACGGCGGCGGCCAAGAGCCCGAAGGCCGCCGCCTCCGGGAAGGCCGCCGCCTCCGGGAAGGCCGGGCGCCCGGCGAAGTCCCGTCCGGCGCCCGCCCGGCCCGCCCCGGGCGCGGCGCTGCGCCTGCCGGAGGCGCCGTTGCCGCCCGCCGAGGTGGAGCGCCTGGTCTCCGGCGCGCACCACGACCCGCACGCCCTGCTGGGCGCCCACGCGCTGCCGACGGGCACCGCGATCCGGGTGCTGCGCCCGTTCGCCGAGCGGGTGGTGGTGGAGACCGCCCTCGGCCCGGCCGAACTGACCCACCAGCAGGCCGGGTTGTTCACCGGCCTGCTGACCGGGCAGCGGTTCCCGGACTACACGCTGAAGGTGACGTACCCGGGCGGGGGGCCGCTGGAGCAGCACGACGGCTACCGGTTCGCCCCGACGCTCGGCGAACTGGACCTGCACCTGATCTCGGAGGGCCGGCACGAACAGCTGTGGCACGCGCTCGGCTCGCACGTGCGCACCGTGGACGGGGTGGCCGGCACCTCCTTCGCGGTGTGGGCGCCGAACGCGGTCGGGGTGCGGCTGATCGGCTCGTTCAACCACTGGAGCGGCACCGCGCACCCGATGCGCTCGCTGGGCTCGTCCGGCGTGTGGGAGCTGTTCGTGCCGGGCCTCGGCGAGGGCGCGCAGTACAAGTACCAGATCCTGACCCGCTCCGGCCGGGTGGTGGAGAAGGCCGACCCGCTGGCCCGGGCCGCCCAGTGCCCGCCGGACACCGCCTCGGTGGTGACGGTCTCCCGGCACGAGTGGCAGGACGCGGAGTGGATGGCGGCGCGCGCGCAGACCGTCCACCACCGCGCCCCGATGTCGGTGTACGAGCTGCACCTGGCCTCCTGGCGGCCCGACCTGACGTCCTACCGGCAGATCGCCGAGGTGCTGCCCGGCTACCTGAACGAACTCGGCTTCACCCACGTCGAGTTCATGCCGGTGATGGAGCACCCGTTCGGCGGTTCCTGGGGCTACCAGGTGTCCGGGTTCTACGCCCCGACGGCCCGGCTCGGCACCCCCGACGACTTCCGGTACCTGGTCGACACCCTGCACCGGCACGGCATCGGCGTGCTGGTCGACTGGGTGCCCGCGCACTTCCCGAAGGACGACTTCGCGCTGGCCCGGTTCGACGGCGAGCCGCTGTACGAGCCGGCCGACCCGCAGCGCGCCGAGCACCCGGACTGGGGGACGCTGGAGTTCGACTACGGCCGCACCGAGGTCCGCAACTTCCTGGTCGCCAACGCGGTGTACTGGTGCGAGGAGTTCCACGTGGACGGCCTGCGGGTGGACGCGGTCGCCTCGATGCTCTACCTGGACTACTCCCGCGAGGGCGGCGGCTGGTCGCCCAATCAGTTCGGCGGCCGGGAGAACCTGGACGCGGCGTCCTTCCTGCAGGAGATGAACGCCACCGTCTACCGGCGCTGCCCGGGCGTGCTGACGGTCGCCGAGGAGTCCACCGCCTGGGACGGCGTCACCCGGCCCACCGACTCCGGGGGCCTGGGCTTCGGCCTGAAGTGGAACATGGGCTGGATGCACGACTCGCTGGTCTACATGTCCAAGGAGCCGGTGCACCGCAGGTACCACCACAACGAGATGACCTTCTCGATGGTGTACGCGTACTCGGAGAACTACATCCTGCCGATCTCGCACGACGAGGTGGTGCACGGCAAGCAGGCGCTGGTCTCCAAGATGCCCGGCGACTGGTGGCAGCAGCGCGCCAACCACCGCGCCTACCTGGGCTTCATGTGGGCCCACCCGGGCAAGCAACTGCTGTTCATGGGCCAGGAGTTCGCCCAGGGCGCGGAGTGGGAGCACGAGAGCGGCCCGCAGTGGTGGGTGCTCGACGAGGCGTGGGCGGCGCACGCCGACCACCGCGGTGTGCAGCGCCTGGTCGGCGACCTCAACCGGGTCTACCGCGCCACCCCCGCGCTGTACGAGCTGGACACCGTCCCGGAGGGCTTCCGCTGGCTGGACGGCGGCGCGGCCGACGACAACGCGTTCTCCTTCGTCCGGTTCGCCTCCGACGGCAGCCCGCTGGTCGCGGTCAGCAACTTCTCCCCCGTGGTCCGGCACGGCTTCCGGGTCGGCCTGCCCCGGCTGGAGGGCCGCGAGCAGCTGTGGGAGGAGGCGCTGAACACCGACGCCGAGCGGTACGGCGGCAGCGGGGTCGCCAACTCCCGTCCGGTGAAGGCGGAGGCCACGCAGTGGAACGGCCAGCCGCGCTCGGCCGAACTGGTGCTGCCGCCACTGGCCACCCTCTGGCTGCGCCCGGCCCGCTCCTCCTGACGCCCCGCCGGGGCCGGAACCGAGGACCTCCGGCCCCCCGGCCAGCCCGAACGGCAGTACCGCAGCTCAGTCCGAATGTCGTACGAAGGTATGGTCGAGATGACCGCAGCCTGAGAAAGACGGACGGAGAGTTCCACCGTGGCGAGCAGCGTGTACGTGACCGGGATCGACCGGGGGGACGGCCGGCAGGCCGTGGAACTCGGGGTCATGGAACTGCTCACCCGTCAGGTGGACCGGGTCGGGGTGTTCCGCCCGCTGGTGCACGCGTCCGACGGCGGGACGCCGGTCACCGACCACGTGGTGGAGCTGCTGCGCAGCAGGTACCGGCTGGACCTGCCGAGCGCCGAGCTGTACGGGCTGACGTACGACGAGGCGGCGGCCCTGCAGGCCGCCCGCGGCCAGGACGAGCTGGTCTCCGTCCTGGTCGACCGGTTCCACCAGCTGGAGCGGCGCTGCCAGGCGGTGCTGGTGCTGGGCACCGACTACGCGGGCACGAACATCCCGGACGAGCTGGCCTTCAACGCGCGGCTGGCGAACGAGTTCGGGGCGGCCGTGCTCCCGGTGGTCGGCGGCCAGCACGACGACCCGCAGACGGTGGTCGCGGAGGTCCGCAACGCGCACCGGGCGTACCGGGACCTGGGATGCTCGATCCTGGCGATGATCGCCAACCGGGTGGCGCCGGGCGCCAAGCAGCAGGTGCAGCGGGCGCTGACCGAGAAGCTGCCGGTGCCGGTGTACGTCGTCCCGGAGGAGCCGGCGCTGGCCGCACCGACCGTGGCGCAACTGGTGGAGGCGACCGGCGCCAAGGTGCTGCTGGGCGACGCGGCGGGCCTGGCCCGGGACGTGCGGGGCTTCGTGTTCGGCGGCGCGATGCTGCCGACCTTCCTGAACGCGCTGACCGAGGGCGCGCTGGTGGTGACCCCGGGCGACCGGGCGGACCTGCTGATCGGGTCACTGGCCGCGCACGCGGCGGGCGCCCCGCCGATCGCGGGCGTGCTGCTGACGCTCGGCCAGCACCCGGGCCCGGACGTGATGGCGCTGGCCTCCCGGCTCGCCCCCGGCACGCCGGTGGCGGAGGTGACGGAGGGCTCCTGGCTGACGGCCGCGGCGCTCACCCACCTGGAGGGCCGGATCGGCCCGGACAGCCCGCGGAAGGCGGAGATCGCCCTCGGCCTGTTCGAACTGCACGTCGACACCGCCGAGTTGACCAGCCGGATCGAGCTGACCCGCTCCGAGCGGGTGACCCCGATGATGTTCGAGCACGCGCTGCTGGAACGGGCCCGCGCCGACCGCCGGCACATCGTGCTGCCGGAGGGCACCGAGGAGCGGGTGCTGCGCGCCGCCGAGGTGCTGCTGCGCCGCAACATCTGCGACCTGACCCTGCTGGGCGAGCCGGAGGCGGTGCACCGCCGGGCCGCCGCGCTGGGCATCGAGTTCCCGCAGGCCGGCGACTCCGGCGCGCAGCTGCGGATCGTCGACCCGGCGGCCAGCCCGCTGCGCCAGCAGTTCGCCGAGCTGTACGCGAAGGTCCGGGCGCACAAGGGCATGACGGTGGAGCGGGCGCTGGACGTGGTCACCGACGTCTCGTACTTCGGCACCCTGATGGTGCAGGAGGGCATCGCGGACGGCATGGTGTCGGGCGCGGTGCACTCGACGGCGGCGACCATCCGCCCGGCGTTCGAGGTGATCAAGACCTCGCCGGGCGCGTCGATCGTCTCCTCGGTGTTCTTCATGTGCCTGGCCGACAAGGTGCTGGTGTACGGCGACTGCGCGGTCAACCCGGACCCGGACGCCCAGCAGCTGGCCGACATCGCGATCCAGTCGGCGGAGACGGCCGCCCAGTTCGGGGTGGAGCCGCGGGTGGCGATGCTGTCGTACTCGACCGGCACCTCGGGCTCCGGCGCGGACGTGGACAAGGTCCGCAAGGCCACCGAACTGGTCCGCGCGCTGCGCCCGGACCTGCTGGTGGAGGGGCCGATCCAGTACGACGCGGCGGTGGACGCGCACGTCGCGGCGACCAAGCTGCCGGGCTCGCCGGTGGCGGGCCGGGCCACCGTGCTGGTCTTCCCGGACCTGAACACCGGCAACAACACTTACAAGGCGGTGCAGCGCTCGGCGGGCGCGATCGCGGTCGGCCCGGTGCTGCAGGGCCTGAACAAGCCGGTGAACGACCTGTCCCGGGGCGCCTTGATCGAGGACATCGTCAACACCGTTGCGATCACCGCGATCCAGTCCCAGAGCCAGTCCGCCGAGGGAGGCGCGCAGTGACCGCCGGTACCCGTGTCCTGGTGCTGAACGCCGGGTCGTCCTCGGTGAAGTACCAGCTGATCGACATGCTGGACGGCGCCCGGCTGGCGTCCGGCCTGGTGGAGCGGATCGGCGAGAGCGAGGGCCGGCTGCTGCACCTGCCGCTGATCGGGGAGCCGCGCGAGCAGGTGCGCCGGTTCGCCGACCACGACGGGGCGCTGCGGGCGGTCGCCGACGAGCTGGCCGCGGACCTGATGGGCCTGGACTCGCCCCAGCTGGCGGCGATCGGCCACCGGGTGGTGCACGGCGGGCTGCGGTTCACCCGGCCGACGCTGATCAACGACGCGGTGGTGGCGGAGATCCGCCGGCTGATCCCGGTGGCGCCGCTGCACAACCCGGCGAACATCACCGGCATCGAGGTGGCCCGCGCGATCCGCCCGGACCTGCCGCAGGTCGCGGTGTTCGACACCGCCTTCCACGCCACCCTGCCGGAGTACGCGGCCCGGTACGCGATCGACCGGAGGACCGCCGACGAGCACCGGGTGCGCCGCTACGGCTTCCACGGCACCTCGCACCAGTACGTCTCCCGGGCCACCGCCCGGCTGCTGGGCCGCGACCCGGCCGAGCTGAACGTGATCGTGCTGCACCTGGGCAACGGCGCGTCGGTGTCGGCGGTGGCCGGCGGCGTGTGCGTGGAGACCTCGATGGGCCTCACCCCGCTGGAGGGCCTGGTGATGGGCACCCGCTCCGGCGACGTGGACCCGGGCCTGGTGTTCCACCTGCACCGGGTGGGCGGCCTGAGCATCGATCAGATCGACGACCTGCTGAACCGCCGCAGCGGCCTGCTCGGCATGTGCGGCGACAACGACATGCGCGAGGTGGTGCGCCGCGCCCAGGGCGGGGACGAGGACGCCAAGCTGGCCTTCGACTCGTACGTGCACCGGATCCGGCGCTACCTGGGCGGCTACTACGCGGTGCTGGGCCGGGTGGACGCGGTGGCATTCACGGCGGGTGTCGGGGAGAACTCCGTGGAGGTCCGGGCGGCGGTCTGTGCCAATCTGGAGGAACTCGGTATTTCGGTGGATCCGGAGCTGAACGCGATGCGTTCGCGCCGGGCACGGACGATCTCGCCGTCCTACGGCCGGGTGAGCGTCGCCGTGGTGCCCACCGACGAGGAACTGGAGATCGCCCAGCAGACGTTCGCGCTGGTCCACGAGGTGTAGGACCGGCGTGGGATGACTACCCGTCAGTATCCCACCCCTCGGAATGTTCGTTGGCGATATCTGGCGATTCGAGTCGAATGCATCGATAACACGAACGGATAGACTGACGGATATGCGCCGAGCGAAAATTGTCTGCACCCTGGGTCCTGCCACGGACTCCTACGAACAGCTGAAGGCCATCGTCGAAGCGGGCATGAACGTCGCCCGACTGAACATGAGCCACGGCTCCCACGCCGAGCACGAGGACCGGTACCGCCGCGTCCGCCAGGTGTCGGAGGACACCGGCCGCACCATCGGCGTGCTGGCCGACCTGCAGGGCCCCAAGATCCGTCTGGCGACTTTCGCCAACGGCCCGGTGACCGTTGACAACGGCGACACGTTCACCATCACCACCGAGGACGTCCCCGGTGACCAGCACATCTGCGGCACCACGTACAAGGGCCTGCCCGGCGACGTGAAGCCCGGCGACCCGATCCTGATCAACGACGGCGTCATCGCCCTGGAGGTCGTCAGCGTCGACGGCCCGCGGGTGAAGACCATGGTGGTCGAGGGCGGTGTGCTCTCCAACAACAAGGGCATCAACCTGCCCGGCGCGGCGGTCAACGTGCCCGCGCTGTCCGAGAAGGACAAGGAGGACCTGCGCTTCGCCCTGCGGCTGGGCGTCGACATGGTCGCGCTGTCCTTCGTCCGCAACGCCGCGGACATCGATGACGTCCACAAGGTCATGGACGAGGTCGGCATTCGTGTGCCGGTCATCGCCAAGATCGAGAAGCCGCAGGCCGTCGAGGCGATGGAGGAGATCGTCCTCGCCTTCGACGCGATCATGGTGGCCCGCGGCGACCTGGCGGTCGAGTACCCGCTGGAGAAGGTGCCGCTGGTCCAGAAGCAGCTGGTCACCCTGGCCCGCCGGAACGCCAAGCCGGTGATCGTCGCCACCCAGATGATGGAGTCGATGATCCACGCCTCGCGCCCGACCCGCGCCGAGGTCTCCGACGTCGCCAACGCGATCCTGGACGGCGCGGACGCGGTGATGCTGTCCGCCGAGTCCAGCGTCGGCAAGTACCCGGTCGAGACCGTCAAGACCATGAGCAAGATCGCCGAGAAGGCCGAGGAGGAGATGCTCTCGCAGGGCCTCCAGCCGCTCAACCCGGGCCGCAAGCCGCGCACCCAGGGCGGCTCGGTCGCCCGCGCCGCGTGCGAGCTGGGCGACTTCCTCAACGGCCAGGCGCTGATCGCCTTCACCAAGTCCGGTGACACCGCCCGCCGGCTGTCCCGCTACCGCTCGCCGATCCCGGTGATCGCCTTCACCCCGGACGTCGCCACCCGCAACCAGCTCTCGCTGAGCTGGGGCGTCGAGGCGTACGTCACCGAGCAGGTGGCCACCACCGACGCGATGGTCGAGCAGGTCGACCGCGAACTGCAGAAGCTCGGCCGCCTCTCCGAGGGCGACACCGTGATCGTCACCGCCGGCGTGCCGGTCGGCGTCCCCGGCACCACCAACATGGTCCAGGTCCACCACCTGGGCACCCGCGGCGGCCACTGAGCCTCACCGACGAAACCCGCAGGGGCGGGACCCGGGAGACCGGGTCCCGCCCCTGCGGGCGTCCGCGCGACAACTGTGACGACGGCTCAACCGTCGTACGGCGCCTTGTCGTTGAACAGGCGCATTCCCGGGATCTTCAGGTCCCCGCCGAACTGGCCGGCCTGCACCGCCTTGGCGTCGCTGAAGGTCAGGTCCAGCGGGATCGGCACCGCGCCCAGCAGGTCCCACAGCCACTTCGGCAGGGTGTCCGGGGTCAGCGTGATCAGGCCCAGGTCGATCGGTATCGGCAGGCCGTAGATCGCCGCCAGGTGGCCGGACAGGCTCTCCACGTACATGGTGATCGGGCCGTTGCGCAGAGTGGAGGTCGATCCCTCGCGGCTCTTCACGTGGAAGGTCAGGCCCGGGATCTGAATGGTCGACATGTCCAGGTTCTCGATGTCGACGCTGTCGGTGGTGAACTTCAGCACCCGCTTGGTGCCGCTCTCCGTGGTGACGTCGTAGACGCCGTTGAACACCGAGCCGTGCAGCGCCAGCCGGGTCGAGTGCAGCACCCAATTCTGGTCCGGCACCACATGGTTCTTGGGCGCGGCCTTCGCCGCCAGCCCCCGGGTGCTCACCAGGCAGTTCGGGTCGTCCGACGGCGAGCTGGACGGCTTCGGGGCCTTGGTGGTCGGCTCCTTGGTCGTCGGCGCCTTGGTCGTCGGTGCCTTCGAGCCCTCGGTGGCCGGCTCCGAGGACCCGGCCGGGGTCTGCGGCGTGGCGGGCGCCTCGGTGGTCGGCTGCCCGGTCGCCGAGGGGCTCGGGGAGGCGGGCGGCTTGGGGGCGGCGGGCGCGGAGGGCGCGCCCGACGGGGCGGCGCTCGCGGCAGTGCCCGGATGGGTCAGCTGGTTCCACCAGTCGTCGATCGCGCCGGCCTGCTGCACCCCGCCGCCGGTCGCGTTGCCGGTGTTCGGCGTCACGAAGGCGGCGGACTGCACACCGGTCGAGCCGGTGAACACCGCCGGCACCGCGGCGGCACTGCCCACCGGCGCCTGCCCGGACTGCACGGCCGCCGCCTCGCTCACCGAGGAGTCCGGCTGCACCTTGATCTCGCTCTTCGGGACGGGCGTCTCCTTGAGCACGGTGTCCGGGCTGCTCGCGCAGCTGCCGGACTGCGGGTCGGCCGCGACCGCCAGGGTCGGCGTGTACGCGGCGCCGACGAGCAGCGCGGTCGGCACGGCGGCGATCGCCAGCGCCCGCCCGCGCAGCCGGGCCCGCACACCCTCGCGTGGCACCGCGTGCCGCGGACCGGGAACCGCCGGCTTCTCCGAGTCCGTCACGGCTGCTCCCCCTCCGCTGTCGCTGTCGTTGTCGGTGCGGCCCCGTACTCCAGCGGCTGCTCGGCGGCAGCCTGCGCGAGCAGCGGCGCGGTCGGCGCGGCGTCCTCGGTGGCGGCCATCTCGGCGGTCCCGGCGGTCCCGGCGGCCGGGAGCGGCTGCAGCGGCGCCCAGGAGACCAGCAGACCGCCCGCGATCAGGCCGGGGACCAGGCCGAAGCCGAAGCCGCCCAGGTTGGAGACCGGGATGGAGATCAGCGCCAGGATGGTGGTCGCCACCCCGCAGAAGATCCGCACCATCGGCTGGAACCAGGCGGTCACGCCGAGCACCATCATCAGGACACCGATCATCAGCGAGCCGGCGCCGGCGGTGGTGGCCATCGCCACCGTCAGACCGTTCAGGCTGAGGTGGGCGTACGGGAAGTACAGGATCGGGATGCCGGCGATCACGGCCAGCAGGCCGCCCCAGAACGGCCGGCTGCGCCGCCAGGCGCGGAACCCTCGCCGACCTCGGCTGGCCAAGCCGGCCGGGCCCTCGGGCCAGGCCTCGACGGTTGCGCTGGACATGGTGCGACTCCTCGATGGTGGGTCCGAGGGGAAATACGGATGGCCCCGGGTATGCCGGGGTGCGGCCCGAGGGAGCGGCGCGCTGCCGCCCCCTCGGACCGGGGTCCACTGTCCGGCCCGCCTGACGAGCCGTCAGCCGTGGACTAGTAGCACTCGTTGACGCCCTGGTTGATGTTCAGGTGCAGGCCGGGGAGCGTGAAGGTACCCGCCGAGGTGGCCCAGGCGGTCTGCTGGACCTTGGACAGGTCCGCGGTCTTGGCGGACTGGGCGAAGCCCTGCGCGCCGGACGGCAGGGTGCCGCCGTCCTTCTTCAGCTTGTCGATGGCCGTACCCTGCAGGGTGCTGGCGTCCTGGCCGATGTTGAGGCTGTGGAACTCGGCGTCGGCGTTCAGCTGGTTCATGTCGATCAGCAGCTGCTGGGCGTCGACCGGCTTCTGGTCGCCGGCCTTGAGGACCAGGGTCCACTTGCCGAGCGGGCCGAGGTCGGTGACGACCGACTGGCACAGGTTCTGCAGGGTCGCGTGGTCGAAGGCCGAGATGGCGACCGGGTGCGGAGTGTGGTTGGCCTCCATGTCGACGCCGCCGAACTGCGAGAAGTTCTCGCCGTGCAGCTGGTCGACGGTGACCTTGAACTGCTGGCCGGAGACCGCGAACGAGGCCGCCAGCGCGGAGTTGGCCAGGGAGACGCCGATCGCGGCGGTGGCCGCGACGCTCGGCACCATCACCAGGGCGAAGCGCTTCCAGCGGGTCTTGCCGTAAGACGTGGACATGCGAGTCCTCCTTCTAGGACGTACATCTCCGGCCGGTCCGGTGCGTCCCGCACATGGTTCGGCCCGAAATGGGAGAGAGCTACGTCCTCGGTAGCGGAGAGCGCCTGATGCCGTGGGGACGGCGTCGGCGATCACCCCCGAGCGACAACCGTGCGAACGCGCGGGCTGCGCGACCGCCGAGGCCAGGAACCGCCGCGTGGGATCTGCGGTTACCCCCCTGTCCTCACCCGGTGGGGACCCTCGCGATGGAGGGACCGGGCGTCGCCGATCGTGCTCGAATACCGGGCGGAGCACAAGGGGTGCGTTACTGACGGGTAATCCAACAGTGAACGCGTTCGCTCAGGGGATCGAAGGCGTGACTGCGCAGAGTGACGAAAAGACCGGGCTGATGGAGCCGCGACCCCCGCAAATGCCAAAGAAACACCCCTCCTTCGTCACTCACTGCGACGAAGGAGGGGTGTTATCAAGATTTGGTAACCCTGCCTGGACCACCCACGAAAGTCGTCAAATCACCGACGACACCGCAGGTCACCGAACGTGTCACCCAGTGCCGTCAGAACAGCACCCGGGCCAGGGCCTGACGGGCCGCCACGGTGCGCGGGTCCTCCGGGCCGATCACCTCGAACAGCTCCAGCAGGCGCAGCCGCGCGGCGTCCCGGTCGTCGCCGAAGGTCTTCGCCACGGTGGCCACCAGCCGGCCGAACGCGTCCTCGACGTGCCCGCCGACCAGGTCCAGGTCGGCCGCCCGCAGCTGGGCCGGCACGTCCTTCGGGTCGGCCGCCGCCTCGGCGCGCACCTTCTGCGGGTCGAGCTTCTCCACCCGCTGCAGCAGCTGCGCCTGGGCCAGGCCGAGCTTCGCCTCGACGTGGCCGGGCCGGTCGCTCAGCACGTTCTGGTACGCCTGCACCGCGCCGCCCAGGTCGCCCCGGTCCAGCGCCTCGTGCGCGGCCTCCAGCGCCGGGTCGGCCGGTACTCGCGGGGCCGCCTCGGCAGCGGTGCCGCCGGCAGCGGAGCCGACGATGCCGAAACGCTGCTCGGCGACCGCGATCAGCTGGTCGAGCACCTTGCGGACGTTCGACTCGTTCTCGGCGCCCTGGAACAGCGGCACCAGCTGGCCCGCCACCACGGCCATCACGGCCGGAATGCCCTGGATGCCGAACTGCTGGGCGATCAGCGGGTTGGCGTCCACGTCGATCTTTGCGAGCACGATCCGGCCCGCGTACTCCTCGGCGAGGCGCTCCAGGATCGGGCTCAGCTGCTTGCACGGGCCGCACCACTCGGCCCAGAAGTCCACCACCACGGGGACCTCGGCCGAGCGCTGGACCACCTCCGACTCGAAGGTGTCCTCGGTGACGTCCAGCACCAGGGGGTAGTCCGCGAGAGCCGGGCCGTCGCCCGCCGCCGCCTGCCGGGCCCGCTCGGCCCGGGTCTGCTCCGCCTTCTGGGCGGCCTCTCCGGCCGCCTTCACCGCGGCGAGGTCCACCGCACCGCGCAGGGCGGAGCTGTTGAGACGCGAATTCCGTGACTGCATGGCTCTATCCTCCCCCGCCGGAGCCGGTACCGGACGCCATCCGCCCGGAAATGCCGAAACCGGGACGCCCGCCTCTCCCGGCGGAGCCCGGTCCGTTCGGGCGCGGATCCCCATCCGCGCCCCGCGCCCGCCCGATCCCATGGGGCAGGGCGCGTGGGTTGTCGCTCTTTCGCTACTGGTCGTAGCGTATCTGCCCCACGGGCTCCCCCCGCAAGCCCCAACCGCCCTCCGGGAGCGTGAGCTGTCCCACTTTCCGACCCGGGGCGGGTATCGGGCAGCGCCGCAGGTCGCTACCGTGGGGCCACCAAGTTACTTCTGAGTAAATTCGCTGAGGAGGCGCGGTGGCCCCCACCACCCGGCAGCCCGCCGAGCAGCCGGACCCGCCGGCCGCCGTCACCCCGCCGCCCACCCGCGGCAAGGGCCGCCCCCGCAGCGCCGCCGCCGACCAGGCCATCCTGGACGCCACCCGCGAGGCACTCGCCGAACTCGGCTGGGGCGGACTCACCATGGGCGACGTCGCCCAGCGCGCCGGCGTCGCCAAGACCACCCTCTACCGGCGCTGGCCGTCCAAGAGCGAACTCGTCGTCGATGCCATCGCCAGCCTCTTCGACCAGCTGGAATGCGCCGACCGGGGCAGCCTGCAGGCCGACATCGAGGCCGTGGTCGCCCGCTTCGCCGAACTCCTCACCCGCCCCGAGACGCAGGCCGCCCTGCTCGCCCTGTTCGCCGAGGGCTCCCGCGACCTCCAGCTGCGGCGCCGCATCCGGGAACGGATCGTCCAACCGCAGAAGGTGCTCGTCCAGCTCGGCCGGGCCAACGCCCAGGCCCGCGGCGAGATGGATCCCGACCGGGACCCGGCCAGCGCCGACGAGGAGATCGACATCATCTTCGACATCATCGCCGGCACCGTCGAACACCGTCTGCTGGTCAGCGGCGAACCCGTCACCGAGGACTGGATCCACCGCTTCACCACCCTGCTGCTCAACCCCTTCCCGGGGCTGCTGCGTTGACCTCCGCACCAGGGAGAGCACAACGCTCGCCTGCGTTCGCGCCCGTCTGCTCTAGAAGCTGGCGTTCTCGCGGTACGTGCCCCACTCGTCGCGCAGGGCGTGGCAGATCTCGCCGAGGGTGGCTTCGGCGCGGACGGCCTGGAGCATCGGTTCGATCATGTTGGTGCCGGAGCGGGCGGCGGCCAGCATCGCGTCGAGGCCGGCCCGGACGGCGGTCTCGTCGCGGTGCGACTTGCGGTCGGCGAGGACGCGGACCTGCTCGCGTTCGACCTCATGGCTGACGCGGAGAATTTCCAGTTCGGGGGTGACGCTGCGGGGATGGCAGTTGACGCCGACCACGCGCTTGTCGCCCTTCTCGACGCCCTGCTGGTAGCGGAAGGCGGCTTCGGCGATCTCGCCGGTGAACCAGCCCTCCTCGATGCCGCGCAGGATGCCGGAGGTCATCGGGCCGATCGGGTGCTCGGCGCTGCCCTTGTCCAGGATGCGCTGGAAGATCTCCTCGACCTGCGCCTCGATCTTGTCGGTGAGCGCCTCGACGTACCAGGAGCCGCCGAGCGGGTCGGCGACGTTGGTGACGCCGGTCTCCTCCATGATCACCTGCTGCGTGCGGAGCGCGATCTCGGCGGCCTGCTCGCTGGGGAGGGCGAGGGTCTCGTCGAGGGCGTTGGTGTGCAGCGAGTTGGTGCCGCCGAGGACGGCGGAGAGGGCCTCGACGGCGGTGCGGACCACGTTGTTGTACGGCTGCTGGGCGGTGAGCGAGACGCCGGCGGTCTGGGTGTGGAAGCGCAGCCACTGCGCCTTCTCGGTCTTGGCGCCGAAGTGGTCACGCATCCAGCGGGCCCAGATCCGGCGGGCGGCGCGGAACTTGGCGATCTCCTCGAAGAAGTCGAGGTGGGCGTCGAAGAAGAAGGACAGGCCGGGGGCGAAGACGTCCACGTCGAGGCCTCGGGAGAGGCCGAGTTCGACGTAGGCGAGGCCGTCGGCGAGGGTGTAGGCGAGTTCCTGGGCGGCCGTGGCCCCGGCTTCGCGGATGTGGTAGCCGGAGACGGAGAGCGGCTTGTAGGCGGGGATGCCCTTGGCGCAGTGCTCCATCAGGTCGCCGATCAGGCGCAGGTGGGGCTCGGGGGCGAAGAGCCACTCCTTCTGCGCGATGTACTCCTTGAAGATGTCCGTCTGCAGGGTGCCGTTGAGGACGGCGGGGTCGACGCCCTGGCGTTCGGCGGCGACCAGGTACATGCAGAAGATCGGGACGGCCGGGCCGGAGATGGTCATCGAGGTGGTGACCTCGCCGAGCGGGATACCGGCGAACAGCACCTCCATGTCGGCGGCGGAGTCGATGGCGACGCCGCAGTGGCCGACCTCGCCGAGCGACTTGGCGTCGTCGGAGTCGTAGCCCATCAGGGTCGGCATGTCGAAGGCGACGGAGAGGCCGCCGCCGCCCGCGTCGAGGATCATCCGGTAGCGCTCGTTGGTCTGCTGCGCGTTGCCGAAGCCGGCGAACTGGCGGATGGTCCAGGCGCGGCCGCGGTAGCCGGTGGGGTGCAGGCCGCGGGTGTAGGGGTATTCGCCGGGCCAGCCGATCCGTTCGAAGCCCTCGACGGCCTGACCGGCGGGCGGGCCGTAGACGGGTTCGACGGTCTCGCCGCTCAGCGTGGTGAAGTCCGCGTCGCGCTTGCGCGCCTTGTCGTACCGCTGCTGCCAGCGCTGCCGGCCGGCTTCGATCTGCTCGGCGTCCATCGGCTGAGACTCCGCTCCGTGCGGCCGCCCGGTGGGTGGGCGGCACAACTACTTGGATGTCCTACTAATTTACTCGGACGTCCTACTACCTGTCGATGCCTGTCCTCCGAACAGGAGAGCGAAAGACGAAGGGCGCCCCTCTCCCGGTGGGGAGGGACGCCCGGCAGAGCTGGTGCGCGCGGCGACGGGTCAGGCGGCGGTGGGCTCCGGCGCGGCGATCAGCGGGGCGACCTCGCGGCTGACCTTGCGCTCGACGAAGAACACGGCGGTGGGGATGGTGCCGGCCAGCAGGACCCAGGCGAGCTTGCCGATCGGCCACTTGGCCTTGGTGCCGAGGTCGAAGGCGAGCACCAGGTAGATCACGTACAGCCAGCCGTGCGCGATGCCGACGGCGGTGGTGAAGCCCGCGGCGCCCGACATGTCCAGGGCGTACTTGGCGATCACCCCGACCGTGAGCAGGATCAGCAGGACGCCGGTGATGTAGGCCATGGCACGGTAGCGGGTGAGCACACTCTGCTTCATGCCATCGAGGGTAACCGGCCCTACGAGCGCTCCCGGCCAGGGCCCTCCTGGTGCGGCAGGTCGAAGTCGCCGGCCGCGACCCGCAGCGGGCGGAGCAGTTCGAACACCTCGCGGCAGTCGTCCTCGCCGTAGCCCTCCAGGCCGAAGTCGACGGCCATCAGGTCGCGGGTGGCGCCCTCGACGACCTGGCGGCCGCGTTCGGTGATGGCCGCGAGGACGCCACGGCCGTCGAGCGGGTTGGGGCGGCGGGCGACCAGTCCGGCGCGCTCCAGGCGGTCGACGGTGTTGGTGACGCTGGTGGGGTGCACCATCAGCCGCTCGCCGATCTTGGACAGTGCCAGTTCGCCGGAGCGGCTGAAGGTGAGCAGTACCAGGGCCTCGTAGCGGGCGAAGGTCAGGCCGTAGGGCTTGACCACCGCGTCGACCCGGGCCAGCAGGATCTGGTGGGCGCGCATCACCGAGGTGATCGCCGCCATCGCCGGCACCTTGCCCCAGCGGCGGGTCCAGAGCTCGTCGGCGCGGGCGATCGGGTCGAAGTCGAGGGCGAGGGGCTTGGGCACGACCCCACCGTACCCGCGGTTCGGGGCGGGGGTAGCAGGTGTCCACGATGGTGGACAAGGCCCACCGATTGGCGGGATCACGCCAAACAGACAAGCACCACCGTACAGCCGCGATTAACAGCGGATAATCCGTCACTATTCAGTGAAAGTACCGGAGTTCGGCCGAAGCCCAGCCCGCGCCGCATCGTTCGCGGCGGAACCTCCGATTTCCTGACCGTTCCATTGCCGGGGGGCTGGCGAGAGTTTGCCAATTGTTGTCTGGGTGCTGTTCCCGGATTTGAACGATTGTCATGCTTCTGGCCAGCCCCGTTCGACACGCCGGCCCACCCCACCGGCGACGTCGCCAGACCGCACGGAGCTGCACGTCAGCACCCGTATCCGCCCCAGCAGGCACTGACCCCCGGTGCCCCGGAACGTGGTGCGACCGCGCATGCGGTTGATCCGGAAGGAACCCGTACCGTGAAGCGAAAGCTCGCTGTCGGAGCCGTTCTCTCTGCCTCTGCCCTGCTGGCCGGCGCGATCCAGGTGAGCGCCGGGATCGCGCAGGCCGCCCCCAACCCGGCCGCCGCGGGTCACAGCCGCGGCGACCTGCTGGCGCTGGCCGCCGGGCAGGCCCCCTCCGCCGCCAAGGCCCTCGGCCTCGGCGCCCAGGAGAAGCTGGTGGTCAAGGACGCCATCGTCGACGCCGACGGCACCCGCCACTTCCGTTACGAGCGCACCTACGACGGACTGCCCGTGCTCGGCGGCGACCTGGTCGTGCACCAGGACGCCAAGGGTCAGGTCCGTTCCTCCGACAAGGCCGTCTCCGGCAGCCTGGCCCCCGCCTCGCTGAGCCCGAAGCTGACGGCCGCCCAGGCCGCCGGCAAGGCGACCGGCGCGGTGCAGTCCACCGTCGGCATCGCCAAGGACGCCGACGCGTCCGCCCTCACCTCGGTCTCCGGCGCCACCGGCAGCTCCGAGCTGGTGATCTGGGCCGCCGACGGCGCCCCGCGCCTGGCCTACCGCACCACCGTCGAGGGCATGCGGGCCGACGGCACCCCGAGCCGCCAGAAGCTGATCACCGACGCGAACACCGGCGAGGTCCTCTCCACCCACGAGGAGATCGAGACCGCCAACGCGACCGGCACCGGCAACGGCGTCTTCGTCGGCAACGTCTCGCTGACCACCACGCTGACCGGCAGCACCTACACGCTGAAGGACGCCACCCGCGGCAACCAGTACACCACCACGCTGGCGAACAAGACCTCCGGCAGCGGCACCCTCTACTCGAAGACCACCAACTCCTGGGGCAACGGCCTGGCCTCCAACAAGGAGTCCGCGGCCGTGGACGCCCAGTACGGCGCGGCCGCAACCTGGGACTTCTACAAGAACACCTTCGGCCGCAACGGCATCCGCAACGACGGTGTCGGCGCGTACAGCCGGGTCCACTACGGCAGCAACTACGTCAACGCCTTCTGGGACGACAGCTGCTTCTGCATGACCTACGGCGACGGTGCCTCCAACACCCACCCGCTGACCGAGCTGGACGTCTCCGGCCACGAGATGAGCCACGGCGTCACCTCCAACACCGCCGGCCTGAACTACTCGGGCGAGTCCGGTGGCCTGAACGAGGCGACCTCGGACATCTTCGGCTCCATGGTGGAGTTCTCCGCCAACCTGTCGAAGGACGTGCCGGACTACCTGATCGGCGAGCTGATCAACATCAACGGCAACGGCACGCCGCTGCGCTACATGGACAAGCCCTCCAAGGACGGCGCGTCCGCCGACTACTGGTCCTCCACGGTCGGCAGCAAGGACGTCCACTACTCCTCGGGCGTCGCCAACCACTTCTTCTACCTGCTGGCCGAGGGCAGCGGCGCCAAGACCATCAACGGCGTCAGCTACAACTCGCCCACCTACAACGGCGCGACCCTCACCGGCATCGGCCGGGCCCAGGCCCAGCAGATCTGGTACCGGGCGCTGACCGTCTACATGACCTCCACCACCAACTACAAGGGCGCGCGCACCGCGACCCTGAGCGCCGCCGCCGACCTGTACGGCTCCGGCTCGACCCAGTACAACGCGGTGGCGGCGGCCTGGACCGGCGTCAACGTGAACTGACCCCCACCGGGTAGCGCAAAAGCTCGCGGCGGCCGGGCCTCCCACGAAGAGGCCCGACCGCCGCGCACCACGTGGTGGAGTCAGGCAGTGGCCGGCTTCGCCGCGTCCAGCTCGCCGCGCTCCTCCTTGGCGAGCATCCGCTCGGCGAAGAAGCCGCCGGTGGGCAGCACCGCCAGCACGAACATCAGCAACGCGCGCTTCGGCTCCCAGCGGCGGGCCTGGTACGCCTGGACCAGGAACACCACGTACAGGATGAACAGTCCGCCGTGGATCAGGCCCATCGGCATCACCGCGTCGAAGCTGGTGGTGCGCTTCAGCACCGAGCAGCACAGCAGCAGGATGAAGGACAGCCCCTCAGGGCCGGAGACCAGGCGCAGGCGGTGGACGGCGGCGATGCTCTTCACGGGGATTCCTCACAGGGCACGGGCGGCTGGGCTTGTGAACGGGAGCACAAGCCATGCCTATTATCACCGACCCGCCCTCGCTCCCGACCCCGGACCCCCTATCCTGCTGTGCTGCGCGCGGCCTGACCGCCAGGCCCGCAGACCCACGGGGGGACGCACGACATGCTGAGGCGAGACTGGGACCGGCACACCTGTGCCCGGCGCGGCCACATCACCTACGCGCCCGACGAGACCGACCTGCGCGAGCGGCTGCACGCCACCACCGCGCTCGGCACCGCCTGGCGCTGCCTGCGCTGCGGCGACTTCGCGCTCGGCGAGCCGCACGGCTCCGGCCCGGCCGACGAAGCGCCGCTGGTGCCCCGCGGCAAGGCCCTGCGCGACCTGTTCATCCTGCGCTTCCTGGCCGTCGAGCGACTGCTGCGCGGCCTGCTGATCGTGGTCGCCGCCTGGGCGGTGTGGAAGTTCTCCAACAGCCAGGACGCGGTGCGCCGGATCTTCGACGAGAACCTGACCGTCTTCAAGCCCGTCACCGACCACTTCCACTACGACCTCGACCACTCGCCGATCGTCGACACCATCCGCAAGACCTTCGACTACCGGCACAACACCCTGATCTACGTCGCCATCGCGCTCGTGGTGTACGCGCTGGTCGAGATCGTCGAGGCGT
Source organism: Kitasatospora sp. NPDC059673 (assembly GCF_042734215.1). Lineage (NCBI taxonomy): Bacteria > Bacillati > Actinomycetota > Actinomycetes > Kitasatosporales > Streptomycetaceae > Kitasatospora > Kitasatospora sp. NPDC059673. The sequence goes on from NZ_JBHWEN010000008.1 coordinate 112,696, forward strand.
TCGGCCTGTGGTGGGGGCAGCGCTGGGCCGAGTACCTGACCGTGGTCGCCACCGCCGCGTTCCTGCCGCTGGAGGTCTACGAACTCACCGAGCACGTCAGCGTGTTGAAGATCTGCACGCTGCTGCTGAACATCGCCGCGGTGCTCTGGATCATGCTCTCCAAGCGGCTGTTCGGCCTGCGCGGCGGTGTCGTCGCATTCGAGGCCGAGCGGCACTCCGCCTCGCTGCTGGAGGTGGAGACCTCCGCCGGGGCGCTGCCGCAGGCCGCCTGACGACGCGTCCGATGTACGGGTTCCGTACCGGCTCGCACGGCCCTCTCCCCACACCGGGGTGAGGGCCGCTACATTCCCGAACGTGGCACAGTTCCGACTCCAGGGGTCCAAGGTCCTCGCCGTCGATCTCGCCGGGGACACCGTCAAGGCACGCAACGGCTCGATGGTCGCCTACACCGGGCAGATGGGCTTCAAGAAGCTCACCGGCGGCGGCGACGGCCTGCGCGGCATGGTCACCCGCCGGCTCACCGGCGAACGCATGGAGGTCATGGAGGTGAAGGGGCAGGGCACCTGCTACTTCGCCGACAAGGCCACCGAAATCAATCTGGTCCGGCTGAACGGTGAGACCCTGTTCGTCGAGTCCGACAACCTGCTGTGCAGCGAGGCGAGCCTGCGCACCGGCACCTCCTTCACCGGTCTGAACGGGATGGCGAGCGGCAACGGCCTGTTCACCACCAAGGTCGAGGGCCACGGCTGGGCCGCCGTCACCTCGAACGGCCCGGCAGTCATCCTGCGGGTCGCCCAGGGCCTGCCGCTGCGGGTCGACCCGGGCGCGTACATCGCGCACACCGGCAACCTGAACCGCACCCTCAAGTCCGGCGCCGGCTGGACCACGCTGATCGGCGAGGGCGGCGGCGAGGCCATGCAGGTCGAGTTCACCGGCGACGGGCTGGTCTACGTCCAGCCCTCCGAGCGCCTGACCTTCGGAGGCGACGCCTGATGGCCTTCACCCTGATCAACCACAAGATGGTCTCCGCCCAGGTGTTCCCGGGTCAGCGCATCCTGTCCCAGCGCGGCGCGATGCTCGGCTACACCGGCGAGGTCACCTTCAAGCCCAACCTGATGGGCGGCCAGGGCGGCGTCATGTCGATGATCGGCCGCCGGGTCGCGGGCGAGGACACCCCGCTGATGACCGTCGAGGGCCACGGCACCGTGATGTTCGGCCACGGCGGCCACCACGTGCACGTCATCGACCTGGCCGGCGACACCCTGTACGTCGAGGCCGACCGGCTGCTCGCCTTCGAGGGCAGCCTCCAGCAGTCCACCATGTTCATGGGACAGCAGGGCGGCCTGATGGGCGTGGTCCGCGGCCAGGTCACCGGGCAGGGGCTGTTCACCACCCAGCTCAGCGGCAAGGGCGCGGTCGCCGTCATGGCCCACGGCGGCGTCGTCGAACTCCCCATCTCCCCCGGCCTCCCCGTCCACGTCGACCCGCAGGCCTACGTCGCCCACCGCGGCCAGGTCACCAACAAGCTCTCCAGCGCGCTCGGTTGGCGCGACATGATCGGCCGCGGCTCCGGCGAGGCCTTCCAACTCGAACTCTCCGGACACGGCACGGTGTACGTGCAGGCCAGCGAGGTGAAGCTCTGATGACCCATCCGCCTCAGTGGCAGACCCCCGGCGGCGACGGACCGCAGGTCTGGGACCCGTACACGCTGCCCGTCAACGACAACGTCAACCCGTACTGCTTCTCGGTGGACCTGAACGGCGCGTACTACCTCCAGAAGGGCAAGATGATCGCCTACTACGGCGAGATGCGCTTCTCCGGGATCGGTCGCGGAGTACTCGACCGAGTCCTCGAACAGAACTTCAACTCCCCGCTGCACGCGTCGGACTGGGTGGTTGCGGAGGGGCGCGGCAAACTCCTGCTCGCCGACCGGGCCTACGACCTCAACTCGTACGACCTGGAGGACGGCAACCTGACCGTCCGGTCCGGAAACCTGCTGGCCTTCGAACCCACGCTCCGGCTCAAGCAGTCGATCATCCCCGGGTTCCTCACCCTGATCGGCACCGGGAAGTTCGTCGCGGCGTCCAACGGGCCCGTGCACTTCGTCGAACCCCCGATCCGGGTAGACCCCCAGGCGCTGGTCGGCTGGGCCGACTGCCCCGCCCCCTGCCACCACTACGACCACAGCTACCTGCACGGCGTCCTCGGCGGGATCCGGCACCTGACCGGGATCGGCGGCGCGAGCGGCGAGGAGCACCAGTTCGAGTTCATCGGGGCGGGGCAGGTGCTGATGCAATCGTCCGAGACGGTCATGGCGGAGAAGCCGGTGGGCGTCGTCGGCGAGAGCAGCGTCCCGCACCAGCAACCCGCACAGACCGTGCCGGGGCTCGGCAACCTGCGAGACCTCGGCCGGCAGTTCGGGCTTTAGGCAGGTGGGTGCGAACGCAGGTGGGCGCGAAAACAGGGGCGCGGGGAACTGCGCGACAAGCGCACATCACGTCCGCAAGGTCGCGATCAAGTGCAGGTCATTGTCCCGCGTCGCGATCTCGCGGTGGGGTGCCTTCCGCTGCGCGCAGTTCCCCGCGCCCCTGTTTTCGCGCCCCTCCGCTCGCGCAGGTCTCCCCGCGCCCCTGGTTGTGCACCTCCTGCCTGCCCTCTCTACAGGGGCGTGAACTCCACCGGGAGGGAGACGAGTGCCCGGTGGACCGGGCCCTGGCGCCAGAGGATCTGGTCCGCGGGGACGGCCAGGCGGAGGTCGGTGAGGCGGCTGATGAGGTGTTCGATGGCGGTGACGGCCATCAGGACGGCGGGCTGGCGGGCGGGGCAGCGGTGGGGGCCGGCGCCCCACGCGAGGTGGGCGTAGGAGCCGCCGAGGGACTCGCTCTCGGAGGCGGGGAGTGCGGCCTGCGCGTTCGCGGAGGCGTAGGAGATCAGTACGGGCTGGTCGGGGGCGATCGCGGTGCCGTGGAAGACGATGTTCCGCCGGGTGTAGTGCGGGGCGAAGTTGGACAGCGGGGGGTCGGTCCAGAGGACCTCGTTGACCGCGTCGTGCGCGCTGAGTGCACCGCTGTGCAGGGAGCCGGCGTAGCGGTCGTCGGAGAGCATGCGCAGCAGCGCGTTCGCGGTGAGGTTGGCGGTGGGTTCGTGACCGGCCATCAGGGTCAGGGTGATGTGCCGGACGACCTCGTCGTCGGCGAGCCGGGCCGGGTGGTTGATGAAGGCGGAGATCAGGTCGTGCCGGGGTGCGGTGCGGCGTTCGGCGACCAGGCCGGTGATGACTTCGACCAGGTCGGCGTACCCGGCGGCGGCGCCGGTGGAGGATTCGAAGGAGCGGTAGATCGCGGCGCTGATCCGGTCGATGTCCTGGTCGGGGATGCCGTACCAGGAGGTGAGGATGAGCAGCGGGAGCCGGTAGGCGTACTGGGCGAGGATGTCGGCCTTGCCGGTGTGCACGAATGCGGCGATGAGCTGTTCGGCGACGGCGGTGGTGTCGCGTTGCAGCAGGTGGGGTTCGATGATGCCGACGCTGTCGGTGATGACCTGCCGGTAGCGGGCGTGGGTGGCGCCGTCGTTGAAGAGTGCGGTGGGGCGCCAGCCGAGCATCGGCATGATCGGGGAGTCGGCGGGCTGGGTGGCCTGCCAGCGGCGCGAGTCGCGGGTCCAGGTGTCGGTGTCGCGGAGGACTTCCAGGGCGACGTGGTAGTCGGTGACCAGCCAGGCGTCGATGCCGGGGGCGAGTTCGACGGGTGCGAGCGGGCCGCGGTCGCGCAGCCGGGCGTAGTGGGCGTGCGGCTGTGCGGCGAACTGTGGCCCGTAGAGGGCGGTGCGGGTCATGGGGCGGTCTCCTGCGGGAGGCGGTCCAGGACGTGCTCGGTGAGGGCGATCAGGGCGTCCAGGCAGCCTGCGCGTTCCCGGGCGTCGCATTCGATCAGCGGGGTGGCCGGGTCGAGGTCGAGCGCGGCGCGGATCTTGTCGAGTTCGATCGGCGGGGTGTCGGGGAAGCGGTTGACGGCGACCGCGTAGGGCAGGCCGGCTTCCTCGATGAGGTCCATGGCGTCGAAGGCGTCGGCGAGGCGGCGGGTGTCGGCGAGGATCAGCGCGCCGAGGGCGCCGCGGGCGAGGTCTTCCCAGAGCGGCAGGAAGCGGCGCTGGCCGGGGGTGCCGAACAGGTAGAGGACCAGGTCGCCGCCGGGCAGGGTGAGCCGTCCGAAGTCGACGGCGACGGTGGTGGCGGTCTTGCCGGGGATCCGGGCGGTGTCGTCGACCGGGATGCCCTGGGCGGTCATGGTCTCCTCGGTGTGCAGCGTCGGGATCTCCGACAGCGAGCGCACGAAGGTGGTCTTCCCGACCCCGAACGGCCCGGTGACCATGAGTTTCATCAGGATCGGGTCGGTGGCGGGGAGGTAAACGGGGCTGCTGCCCGTGCTACTTGAGGGCGCGAAGTCCACTGAGGAGCCTTTCGGCGAGGTCCCGGTTGACCGGCTGGGCGGAGGGAATCGGCGCGCGCACCTTGAGGGCGCCGCGCTCGGCCAGGTCGGCGACGATGAAGACGGTCGCGCTGACCGGGAGCCGGAGGTGGGCGGCCGCCTCGGCGACGGTCAGCGCGCCGGGGCGGACGAGTTCCCATAACTGGCGGTGTTCGCCGCCGAGTCCGGTGGGGAGGTCGGCGGCGGCGTGCAGGATGCTGAGCCGGTCCAGGCCGTGCTTGCCGGGGGCCAGGTCGCGGCCCTGGGTGGCGAGGTAGGCGGGGACGAGTCGGCGGTGCGGTCCGCTGGGTGTGGTCATGTCCCGCTCGCCTCCCGGGCGGGACTGGCGAGGGCTCTGGCGAGCGCGGCGACCTGGACCTGCATCTGGTAGGCGATGGTGCCGAGGTCGGCGCCGGGGACGGCGAACACGGCGAGCGAGGAGTTGGCGCCGGCCGGGGTGACCACGGCGTAGCCGAGGTCGGACTCGACCACGGTCTGGGTGAGCCGGACCTGCTCGGCCTCGGTGAAGGCGACGGTGAAGGCGCGGGCGGCGGCGTGCAGCGAGGCGGTCATCGCGGCGACCCGGTCGGCGTTGTCCCGGCCGAGGTCGGCGGAGTGGCCGGTGACCAGGCCGTCCCCGGTGGCGATGACGGCGTTCTGCACGCCGGGCAGGTCGAGCAGCGGGGTGAGTACCCAGGAGAGGTCCTCGGTGTGGCGGCGGAGCTGGGTGGTCACGGGGTTTCGACTCCTTCGGGTGCGGCGGGTCCGTCGGGGCCCGGGTGGTGGCGGACGGCGCTGCGGCCGGCGAGGGTGCCGGACTGCAGGGCCGACCACGCGGAGCGGGCCCGGTCGGGGGTGCTGCCCGCCGGGGACGGCAGGGGGGACGGCGCGTCCTGCTGCGGGACGCGCGGGCTGCGGCGCTTGCGGGTGGGCAGCGCGTCGCCCGCGTCGAACACCGGTGTGGTCTGGGTGATCGGGCGGGGGGCGAGCGCGGAGAGCGGGGCGGCCGGGTCGGTCAGGGTGAGCAGGTCGGCGGGCAGTCGCAGGATGGCGCGCACGCCGCCGTACGGGGACGGCTCGACCCGGCAGCCGAAGCCGAACTGCCGGCAGAGCAGGCCGATCACGGCGAAGCCGGCCTGCGGCGGGTCGCCGAGTTCGGTGAGCAGGACCTCGGCCTGGCCGTCCAACAGGTTGCCGGAGCGCTCCAGTTGGTCGGGTTCCATGCCGACGCCCATGTCGTCGACCACCACCAGGGCGCCGGAGCTGCCCTGTTCGATGGAGACCACCACCCGGGTCTCGGGGTGGGAGTAGGCGGTGGCGTTGCCGAGGATCTCGGCGAGCGCGATGGCGACGGGTTCGGCGGCCCGGGCGGCCACCGCGAGGCGGGGTTCGCGCAGGTGGTTGGTGATCTCGATGCGGGCGTAGCCGGCCACCCGGGACTGCGCGCCGACGCAGAGTTCGGCGAGCGGCGAGTCCTCCCGGGTCATGCCGGGCCAGGCGCCGGAGAGCACGGCGAGGGACTGGACCCGGCGCAGCGTCAGTTCGTTGCGGAAGTCGAGCGCCAGCAGCCGCGGGTCGTCGACGCTGAGCTGGATCTCCTCCAGCAGCGAGCGGACCTGGATCAGCAGGGCCTGGATCTTGGAGGCGGCGCCGCGCAGCGCGGCCCGGGCGGCGGCGTCGGTGCGGTCGCGTTCGGCGAGCACGGCGCGGACGGCGGCGGCGAGCGCGGTGTCCAGGGCGTGGTGGAGTTCCTCGGTGCCGCCGGTGGTGTCGAGCGGCCCGGGGACGGGCGTCCTGGGGTGGGTGAGCGCGGTGGTGGCGGCGGGCAGCCGCTCGTGCGCGAGGTGGCCGAGTTCGCGGACGGCGGCGGCGTACCGGGTCTCGGCGACGGTGCGGTGGGCGTCCGCACTGCGGGCCGAGGTGTCGGCGGCGCGGGCGCGTTCCTCGGCCGCCTCGGCCCGGGCCTCGGCGGCGCGGGCGGAGGTGTCGGCGGCGCGGGCGGTGCTGTCCGCGGCGCGGGCGCGCTGCTCGGCGGCCTCGGTGCGGGCGTCTGCGGCGCGGGCCGAGGTCTCGGCGTCGGTGGCGCGCCGTTCGGCGGCCTGGGTGTCCCGGGCGGCGCGGCGCAGGAGCCACAGCAGGGGTCCTGCGGCCATGGCGGCGCCGGCCAGGACGTACACGATCACGACCATCGGGTCCTCGGGGGTGTCGGGCGCGGGTCGGGGGTCAGACGGTGCTGGCGGCGGTTTCGGCGCCGCGCTGCCGGGCGAGGCCGGCCATCCGGCCGAAGACCTCCAGCATGGCGGGCGGCTCGCTGCCGTCGAGGTGCCGGTATTCGGTGGCGATGGTGACCAGCAGCCGCTCGGGCAGGCCGAGTTCGGGGTAGCGGCGTTCGTCGATGACGGTGCGCGCGGCTTCGGCGGCCGGGACGCCGGCGGCGTGCAGGGCGTGCGCGCGGTCGCGGACGTGGCCGAGGTACTCGGCGTGCGCGCGCAGGTCGTAGCGGGTGAGCAGCGGGCCGTGGCCGGGGACGATGGTCTCGGCGCCGGTGGCGAGGACGCGTTCGACGGCGTCGATGACGTTGCCGAGCGGGCCGGCCCAGTGCACGGGGTGGTCGCCGGGGCGGTCGGCGGTGGAGCCGAACACGATGTCGCCGGTGAACACGGTGGAGCGGGTGGGCAGGTGGACGATCAGGTCGCCGCTGGTGTGGGCCGGCGGGAGGCTGCTGACCTGCACCGGGATGTCGCCGACGCGCAGTTCGAGCTCGCCGGTGAAGACGGTGTCGGGCTGGATCGGCGGGGTGTCGCTCCAGTCGAAGCAGCCGAAGTGCTCGTGCAGGTAGGCGCCGGTGTCGCTGGCCGGGTCGAGGTTCTTCAGCAGGCCGTGCTGCTGCTCGGGGGTCGGCTCGTAGGCGATGTGGTGCAGCGCCTCGTGGGTGGTGATGAGTTCGGCGTCGGGCAGCACGCCGGCGCCCCACATGTGGTCGCCGTTGGCGTGGGTGACGACGATCCGGTCGACGGTGACGCCCTTGGGGAGGACGGCGCGGGTGCGGTCCAGGAACTGGCCGGCGAGCTTGCGGTCGTACGGGGTGTCGATCCACAGTGCGGCGCGACCGGAGGCGACCAGCCCGCAGTTGGCCAGGCCCCATCCACGCTGCTGGGGCTGCCAGGCGTACACGCCGTCGGCTATCGAATGGAAGTTCGCGCTCCGCGTCGTCATGGGCGCGATTATGCCTAACATGCCGTCACCGGCCGAGTGCGCCCCAATAATTGAGCATGCCCGTTTCAATCCCACCAGACGGGAAGGTGGTGGTACGGGTACGTATCAATGCTGGCCACGGCGCATCGCCCTCACATGCTTCGCCAAGCGTGAATTTGTACAACATTGAACAATGTCGGCTATACTCGGCCACATGGATACTCCTGTGACCGAAGCGCCGGCGGTCCCCGCCTCCCCCGCGGAGGAGGACGCGCCCTGGCTGGACGCGCGTGAGCAGCGGTTCTGGCGCGCCCACCTGGAGGTCGGGAAGCTGCTCGAACACCAGCTGAGCCGGGAACTGCAGGCGCACAATCTCGCCATCAACGACTACGAGATCCTCGTGGTGCTCTCCGAGTCCCCCGAGCGCCGGATGCGGATGACCGACCTGGCCACCGCCACCCTCCAGTCGAAGAGCCGCCTCTCCCACCAGATCACCAGGATGGAGACGGCCGGCCTGGTGCTGCGTCAGGAGTGCCCCGGCGACCGCCGCGGCCTCTACGCGCACCTGACCGACCTCGGCTGGGAGACGCTGCGCAAGGTCGCCCCCGACCATGTGCGCAGCGTCCGCGAGCACTTCATCGATCGCTTCACCGACGAGCAGCTGGACGCGATGTACGCCGCCCTCGCCCCGATCGTCGAGCACCTGCGGGCGCTGCGCGGCCGGAGCTGAACGAAGGCCTGTCCGGCCGCTCTTGCCGGGCGACAAGACCGCCCGGACAGGCCCTGGGCCGCTCAGCCGGTCAGTTCGGCGACCAGCCGGTCGGCGGCGGTGTACGGGTCGAGCGTGCCGTCGGCGACCTGGCCGGCCAGCGCGTCCAGGTGGCGGTCGCCGTGCAGGTCGCCGATCCGGGCCCGCAGCGCGGCCAGCGTGATCGCCTCGACCTCCTGGGCGGCCCGGCGCCGGCGGCGGGCGGCGAGTTCGCCGGTCTCGGCCAGCCAGCCGTGGTGCTTCTCCAGCGCCTCGACCAGCTCGTCCACGCCCTCGCCGCGGGCGGCCACGGTCTTCACGATCGGCGGCCGCCAGTCACCGGGCTGCCGGGACTCGCCGAGGCCGAGCATGTGGTTGAGCTCCCGGGCGGTGGCGTCCGCGCCGTCCCGGTCGGCCTTGTTGACCACGAACACGTCGCCGATCTCCAGGATGCCCGCCTTGGCGGCCTGGATGCCGTCGCCCATGCCCGGGGCGAGCAGCACCACCGAGGTGTCGGCCTGCGCGGCGATCTCCACCTCGGACTGGCCGACGCCGACGGTCTCCACCAGGATCACGTCGCAGCCCGCCCCGTCCAGCACCCGCAGCGCCTGCGGGGCGGCCCAGGACAGGCCGCCGAGGTGGCCGCGGGTGGCCATCGAGCGGATGAACACCTCCGGGTCGGTGGCGTGCTCCTGCATCCGCACCCGGTCGCCGAGCAGCGCCCCGCCGGAGAACGGCGAGGACGGGTCGACGGCGAGCACCCCGACCCGCTTGCCGAGCTTGCGGTAGGCGGTCACCAGCGCCGAGGTGGAGGTGGACTTGCCCACCCCGGGCGAGCCGGTCAGGCCCACCGTGTACGCCCGCCCGCTGTACGGGGCCAGCGCGGCCATCACCTCGCGCAGCTCGGGGGCGGCGTTCTCCACCAGGGTGATCAGCCGGGCCACCGCCCGGGGGCGGCCCTGCCGGGCCTGCTCGACCAGCGTCGCCACATCGGCCATCGGGTTGCTCCTCGCAGCACAAAGACGGGAGCCCCGTGAGGCGGCAGGCGCCGCCTCACGGGGACTTGAGGGTCGGTCAGCCCTGCGCGGGGACCTTGACGATCAGGGCGTCGCCCTGGCCGCCGCCGCCGCACAGCGCGGCCGCGCCGACGCCGCCGCCGCGGCGCTGCAGCTCCAGCGCCAGGTGCAGCACCACGCGGGCGCCGGACATGCCGATCGGGTGGCCGAGCGCGATCGCGCCGCCGTTGACGTTGACGATCTCGTCGGTGACGCCCAGGTCCTTCATCGACTGGTGGGCGACGGCGGCGAACGCCTCGTTGATCTCGATCAGGTCGAGGTCGGCGACCTCCAGGCCCTCCTTGGCGAGGGCGTGCTTGATCGCGTTGGACGGCTGCGACTGGAGCGAGTTGTCCGGGCCCGCGACGTTGCCGTGCGCGCCGATCTCGGCGATCCAGCTCAGGCCCAGCTCCTCGGCCTTGGCCTTGCTCATCACCACGACGGCGGCGGCACCGTCGGAGATCTGCGAGGAGGTGCCGGCCGTGATCGTGCCGGCCTTGGTGAAGGCCGGGCGCAGCTTGGCCAGGCCCTCGGCGGTGGTGTCGGCGCGGATGCCCTCGTCCTGGCTGAACAGCACCGGGTCGCCCTTGCGCTGCGGGATCGCGACGGGGACGATCTCGGCCTCGAACACGCCGTCGGCCTGCGCCTTGGCGGCCCGCTGGTGGGAGGCGGCGGCGATGGCGTCCTGCACCTCGCGGCCGATGCCCAGGCGGGTGTTGTGCTTCTCGGTGGACTCGCCCATCGGGATGTTCTCGTAGGCGTCGGTCAAGCCGTCGTGGGCCATCGCGTCGAGCATCTCGATCGCGCCGTACTTGAAGCCCTCGCGGGACTTCGGCAGCAGGTGCGGGGCGTTGGTCATCGACTCCTGGCCGCCGGCCACCACGATGTCGAACTCGCCGGCCCGGATCAGCTGGTCGGCCAGCGCGATGGCGTCCAGGCCGGACAGACACACCTTGTTGATGCTGAGCGCGGGCACGCTCATCGGGATGCCGGCCTTCACGGCGGCCTGCCGGGCCGGCATCTGGCCGACGCCGGCCTGCAGCACCTGGCCCATGATCACGTACTGGACCTGCTCGCCGGAGACACCGGCCCGCTCCAGCGCTGCCTTGATCGCGAAGCCGCCCAGCTCCGCGCCGGAGAATCCCTTGAGCGAGCCGAGCAGGCGGCCCATCGGGGTGCGCGCACCTGCGACGATCACAGAAGTAGTCATGGACGAGCCCCTTCGCGCGTCGGACCAGAGGGTATGGGGATGCGGTCAATGTACTGATCCGTTACCGCCGCGTCACCGCCGCGAGGATGTGATCAGCGCTACTGGCACCTTCCAGTGAACACCGTGCCAGTTCCGGGAAGTTCCCTCGCGGGAAACTCCGATGTGAGCAGACTCGCAAGGCGTGCTGCTGGCGTGCGGTCGCCGCCATGCGCTGCACTGAGTGCCACCCCCCAAACTCCCTCGGAGGCCCCCGTGCTGACCCGCATCGACCACATCGGCATCGCCTGCTTCGACCTGGACAGGACCGTCGAGTTCTACCGCAGCACCTACGGCTTCGAGGTGTTCCACTCCGAGGTCAACGAGGAGCAGGGCGTCCGCGAGGCCATGCTGAAGATCAACGACACCGGGGACGGCGGCGCCTCCTACCTGCAGCTGCTGGAGCCCACCCGGGAGGACTCCACCGTCGCCAAGTGGCTGGCCAAGAACGGCGAGGGTGTGCACCACATCGCCTTCGGCACGGCAGACGTCGACGCCGACGCCGCCGACATCAGGTCCAAGGGCGTGCGGGTGCTGTACGAGGAGCCCCGGCGCGGCTCGATGGGCTCGCGGATCACCTTCCTGCACCCCAAGGACTGCGGCGGCGTGCTGACCGAGCTGGTCACCGGCGCGGAGCCGGGCGAGCACTGACCGCAGGCCGTACGGGCCCCGAACGGGGCCGGTACGGGGCCCGGTCAACGCCCGTACGGGGCCTGACGGAGCGGTAACGAACCGAGCGGTAACTTCCGAAAAGGACCTCGCCCCCATTCCCCCCGGCACGGCTCCCACTACAATGCCCAGGTGCGCAGGTACCTCCGGTCCGCGCACCGCAGGGGAGTCCACGACGCGGGCACGGCCGAACGGTCGCCGTTCGGATCTGTCACCATTCTCCAGAGGCAACAGACCGCTCAGGAGTCCACCCGGACGGCGGAGCGGTGGCAAGGACCGACCCGGTCCGGCCCCGGCAAGGCCAGGGGGCGGAACGGAGCCGGTCGAGGACGCGACCAGGAGATGGGCGGGACCGCGGAGTGCGGGGCTACGACCGCGTTGAAGATCACCTCTCCAAGTTCGAGGCCGAGCTGGAGAAGGCCCGCAAGGAGCGGGACAAGACGATCGAGCACGCCGACGACCTCGCCTACCAGGTGGAGGTGCTCCGGGCCAAGCTCCACGAGGCCCGTCGGCAGCTCGCCCAGCCACGTGCCTTCGACTCCGTCTCCGGCCAGGCCGAACAGCTCCTGCGCAACGCCGAGATGCAGGCCGAGGCCCTGCGCGCGGACGCCGAACGCCAGCACCGCGAATCCCAGGCCGCGACCCAGCGGATGATGGCCGAGGCCGCCGAGCGCACCTCCCAGCTGGAGGCCGAGTTCAACGCCCGGCGCCGCCGGCTGGAGGAGGAACTCGCCGAGTTCCGCGCCGCCGCCGAACGCCACGTCAACGAAAACGTCAACTGGGCGGAGCAGACCCGCGCCGGAACCGAGCAGGAGGCCAAGCGCCTGCTCCAGGAGGCCCGCGCCGAGGCCGACCGGATGATGGCGGCCGTCCGCGCCGAGGCCGCCGCCCTCGCCGACCAGGCCCGCGCGCAGACCGCCGCCGACGTCGACGCCGCCCGCGGCGAGGCCCAGGCCCGCGCCGAAGCCGCCCTGCTGCGCGCCCAGTCCGACGCCGAACGCCTGCTGCGTGCCGCCTCCGAGCAGGCCCAGCAGACCGGCGCCCAGGCCGAGGAACAACGCGCCGCCGCCGCCACCGCCGCCCAGCAGCAACTGGCCGAGGCGCACGCCGCCGCCGAGCAGAAGCTCGCCGCCGCCGAAGCCGAGATCACCGCACTCAAGCAGCAGGCCCGCGCCGACCAGGAGCGCGCCGAAGCCGCCCTGGTCAGCGCCCAGGCCGAGATAGAGCGGCTGCGCGCCGAGGCCCTCGCCGAGGCCGAACGGGCCCGCACCGAGGCCGCCCGGATGCGCGAGGAAGCCCTCGCCGCCGCCGAACGCCTGCAGGCCGAAGCCGCCGCCGAGGCCGAACGCAAGGTCGCCGACGGCACCGCCGCCAGCGAGCAGCGCTCGCAGACCGCCAAGGCCGAGATCGCCAAGATGGTGGCCGCCGCCACCCGCGAAGCCGAACTGATCAAGGCCGCCGCCTCCACCGCCCAGGCCGAGGCCGACGCCGCCAAGGCCGCCGCCTCCGAGGAGAGCGAACGCCTGCGCGGCGCCGCCGAATCCGTCGCCAACGAGCTGCGCGCCGACGCCGAGAAGGAGATCGCCGAGCACTGGGCCACCGCCGAACGCAAGGCCTCCGAGCTGCGCGAACAGGCCACCGCCGAAGCCGAACGCCTGCACGCCGAAGCCGCCGAGACCGGCCGCGCCGAGGGCGCCAAGGAAGCCGCGCTGCGCATCGCCCGGGCCGCCAAGCAGGCCGAGGAGGTGCTCGCCCGCGCCACCAGCGACGCCGAGGACACCCGCGGCGAGGCCGCCGCCGAGGCCGAACGGCTGGTCGAGCACGCCAAGTCCGAGGCCAGCACGCTGCTGGAGCAGGCCCGCGAGGCGGTCGAGCAGGCGCAGAACGCCGCCATGGAGGACGCCGCCTCGATCCGCGAGCAGCTGGAGCGGATGCAGGCCGAAGCCGCCAAGGCCCGCGAACAGGCCGAGGAGCAGCGCTCCGCCGCCGAGGCCGAGGCCGAACGGGTCCGCGCCGAGGCCCGCCGGCAGGCCGCCGTCCAGATCGAGGAGTCCGCCAAGCAGGCCGAGGAACTGCTCACGGGCGCCAAGACCGACGCGGACGCGCTGCGCTCCGGCGCCGCCGAAGAAGTCGAACGGCTGCGCACCGAGACCCGCGAACAGGCCGCCGCCATCCAGGGCCGCGCCGAGCAGACCCTCACCCGGGCCCGCACCGAGGCCGAGAAGCTCACCACCGCCGCCGCGCAGGCCCGCGACGAACTGCTCGCCGCCGCGAAGGCCGCCGTCGAGGAGCAGCGCGCCGCCGCCGAGCGCAACGCCGCCGAGACCCGCGAGCAGGCCGAGGCCGCCGCCCGGGCCACCCGCGCCGAGGCCGACGCCATCGCCGAGGCCACCCTCGCCGACGCCACCCAGTGGGCCGAACAGCACCGCGCCGAGGCCGAGGAGGCCGGCCGGCTCGTGCGCGCCGCGGCCGAGGACGCCGCCCGCCTGGTCGCCGAACAGGCCGAGGACGCCGCCCAGGCGCTGCGCGACGAGGCCGCCGCCGCCCGCGAGGCGGCCCGCGCCGAGCTGGAGCGCGAGCAGGCGCTGTCCGCCCAGAAGCTGGCCGAGGCCACCGCGATCCGCGAGGCCGCCGACGGCGAGGCCGCCTCCGTCCGCAAGGCCGCCGCCCAGGACGCCCAGCGGGTGCGCGCCGAGGCCGACCAGCAACTGACCGCCGCCCACGCCGAGGCCGAGACGCTGGCCGCCGAAGCCGCCGCCGATCGGGCCGAGGCCGCACAACTGCGCGCGGACGCCGAGACCTACGACCGCGAGCTGCGCGCCACGGCGGAGCAGGAGACGGCCGAGCTGCGGGCCGCCGCCGACCGCGAGGTGGCCGAGCTGCGCGCCACGGCCGAGCGCGAGACCACCGAACTGCGCGAAGCCGCCGCCGCGTTCGACCAGGAACTGCGCGCGGACGCCGAGACCTACGACCGCGAACTGCGCGCCACCACCGACCGCGAGACGGCCGAACTCCGCGCCACCGCCGAGCAGGAGGCCGCCGAACTCCGCGCCCTCGCCGAGCGCGAGACCACCGAACTGCGCGAAGCCGCCGCCGCGTTCGACCAGGAACTGCGCGAGAGCGCCGCCACCTACGACCGCGAACTGCGCGCCACCACCGACCGCGAGACGGCCGAACTCCGCGCCACCGCCGAGCAGGAGGTCGCCGAACTCCGCGCCCTCGCCGAGCGCGAGACCACCGAGCTGCGCGCCATCGCCGAACGCACCGCCGAGGAGCTGCGGGCGCAGGCCGAGGCGCAGGCGGCCGAGCTGGTCGCGCTGGCCGAGCAGGAGGCCGCCGAGGTCCGGCAGTCGGTGGCGGGCCTGCACGAGGCCGCGACCAAGCAGATCGCCAAGCAGCGGGCCGCCGCCGAGCAGGAGGTCGCGGAGCTCCGCTCCCTCGCCGACCGCGAGACCACCGAGCTGCGCGAGGCCGCCGCGCGCGACGCGGCCGAGCTCCGTGCCACGGCGGAGCGGGAGACGGCCGAGCTGCGGGCCGCCGCCGACCGCGAGGTGGCCGAGCTGCGCGCCACGGCCGAGCGCGAGACCACCGAACTGCGCGAAGCCGCCGCCGCGTTCGACCAGGAACTGCGCGAGAGCGCCGCCGCCTACGACCGCGAACTGCGCGCCACCACCGACCGCGAGACGGCCGAACTGCGCGCCACCGCCGAGCAGGAGGTCGCCGAACTCCGCGCCCTTGCCGAGCGCGAGACCACCGAGCTGCGCGCCATCGCCGACATCGAGACCGCCGAACTCCGCGAGGCCACCGCGCAGAAGGTCGCCGAGCTGCGCGCCACCACCGACCGCGAGATCGCCGAACTGCACACCTCGGCGGCCGAGTTCGCCGAGCAGCAGCGCGCCGCTGCGGAGGCCGGGGCGCAGCGCACGCTGGCCGAGGCGGACGAGCTGGCGGCGGCCGCCCTGGCGGACGCCGAGGAGCGGGCGGCGGCGCTGCGTACGGACGCCGAGGAGTACGCGCTGGCGACCCGCACCCTGGCGGAGGAGTTCGACGCGGACATCCGGTCCCGCGCGGAGTCCTTCGACGCGGAGCTGCGGGAGGCCGCCGAGTCGTACGACAAGGCGACCCGCGAGCAGGCCAAGTCGGTGCTGGAGAAGGCGTTCGCGGACGCCGAGCAGCTCGCCGAGCAGGCCCAGCAGGAGGCGCTGGCGGCGGCCGCGGCGGCCGAGGAGCAGGCCGACGCGCTGGTCACGGCGGCCCGCAAGGAGGCCGAGCGGCTGGTCGCGACCGCCGAGGCGCAGGGCAGGGCCGAGGTGGAGAAGGCCCGTTCGGACGCGGACGCGCTGCTGAAGGAGGCCCGCCGGGACTCCACCGCGATCCGCAACCGGGCGGAGGAGCTGCGCGAGCGCACCGACTCCGAGATCGAGGCGCTGCACGAGCGGGCCCGCAAGGAGAACGCGCAGGCGATGAAGTCCGCCGGCGAGCGGGTGGACGCGCTGGTGACGGCGGCCCAGGAGCAGCTGACCGAGGCCGAGGAGCAGGCGCAGGCGCAGGTCGCGGAGGCCGAGGAGCGGGCGGCGGGGCTGATCGCGGCGGCGGAGTCGCGGGCGTCCGAGCTGACCTCGGAGGCGTCGGCGGAAGCCGGCCGGGTGCGGATCTCGGCGGTGCGCAAGGCGGAGGGTCTGCTGAAGGAGGCGGAGAACAAGCTCGCCGACTCCACCACCCGGGCCGAGGCGCTGATCATCAAGGCCGAGGCCAAGCTGAAGGCCGCCGAGATGGAGTCCGAGGAGAAGCTGGAGGCGGCTGCCGACGAGGCCGCGTCCCGGCTCAAGCGCGCCGACGACGAGTCGGAGAAGCGGATCCGGCGGGCCGGTTCGGATGCCGAGGAGCAGCTGCGGCTGGCCGCCGAGGAGGCGGAGCGGCTGCTCGCCGAGGCAAAGGCCGAGGCGAAGCGCGTGACCGACGAGGGCCAGCGGGAGTTGGACGAGTTGGTGCGCCGCCGCAAGGACATCAACACCGAGATCTCTCGGGTCCAGGACGTGCTGTCGGCGTTGGAGGCGTTCGAGGCGCCCGCGCCGGTGGCCCACAGCAACGGGGGCAACAAGAAGGACGGAGGGCCCAAGGCCGGTGCCGGGGTGGGCTCTCCACGATCGGGAGGCAATCGCTCCGGGGGCGCGCCACCCGATTGAGCGGAGATTGTCCGTCAACCAACGGCGTTTCGTCGTTGACACTCCGGTACCGTGTCAGGATTCCCTCAACCATCTCAGCGGTTTGACGACAGGAAGCCCAGAAATCCCATGAGCGACAGTCACTCCCCGCACGGCTTCGACCTGGTACGCCGTGGGTACGAGCGCGCCCAGGTCGACGAGCGGATCGCCAAGCTGGTGGCCGACCGAGACAGTGCGCTTTCCCGGATCAGCGCGCTGGAGAAGCGCATCGAGGAACTCCACCTGGAGACCCAGACCGCGCAGGCGGCGGTCACCGAGGCGGAGCCCTCCTACGCGGGCCTCGGCGCCCGGGTCGAGAAGATCCTCCGCCTCGCCGAGGAGGAGGCGAAGGACCTGCGCGACGAGGCGCACCGCGCCGCCGAGCAGCACCGCGAGCTGGCCGAGGCCGCCGCGCAGCAGGTCCGCACCGAGGCCGAGAACTACGCCAAGGACCGCAAGGCCAAGGCGGAGGACGAGGGCCTGCGGATCGTCGACAAGGCCAAGTCGGACGCGGCGCAGCTGCGCGCCGAGGCCAACAAGGACGCGCAGAACAAGCGCGAGGAGGCGGACGCCCTCTTCGAGGAGACCCGCACCAAGGCCGCGCAGGCCGCCCTGGAGTTCGAGACCAACCTGGCCAAGCGCCGGGAGCAGTCCGAGCGCGACCTGGCGGCCCGTCAGGCCAAGGCGGAGAAGCGCCTCGCCGAGATCGAGCACCGTGCCGAGCAGCTCCGCCTGGAGGCGGAGAAGCTGCGCACCGACGCCGAGCGCCGCTCCCGTCAGACCATCGAGACCGCGCAGCGCCAGGCCGAGGACATCGTGGCCGACGCCAACGCGAAGGCCGACCGGGTCCGCAGCGAGTCGGAGCGCGAGCTGGCGGCGCTCACCAACCGCCGCGACTCGATCAACGCGCAGCTGACCAACGTCCGCGAGATGCTGGCCACCCTGACCGGTGCGGCGGTCGCCGCGGCTTCGCTGCCGACCGACGACTCGCTGGGCGTCCCGGCGCAGCAGTCGCGCTGACGGCGGCCCCGTGAGGGGCAGCCCGCTGAGAACAGCCAGGAAGGGCCCGGAGGAGTTCGACTCCTCCGGGCCCTTCCGTCATGGTCAGGGGCCGTGCTGCTTCAGGCGCTTGAGGAAGGCGCGGACGGCGGCGTTGAAGGTCTCGGGGGCCTCCAGCGAGGACAGGTGGCCGACCGCCGGAATGACCGTCAGTTCGGCGTCGTGCAGGGCGTCGGCCATCATCCGGGCCTCGTCGAGCGGGGTGACGGTGTCGAGTTCGCCGACGATGACGGCGGCGGGCACCTCCAGCGCGGCCAGCACCTCCAGCGAGTCGGGGCGGGCGGCCATCGCGCGCTGCGCCCAGGCGACCGCGGCCGGGTCGGCCTCGGCGATCATCTGCCGGACGGCGCTGGTGAGTTCGGGGTCGGTGCCGGGGGCGAGCAGGTTCTCGGCGGTGTTCTCCTCGTTCAGCAGGTCGGCGCTACCGCGTTCGAGGACGGTGGTGGCGATGCGTTCGCGGTTGGCGCGGGCGGCGTCGGTGTCGGGGGTGGCCTTGGTGTCGGCGAGGATCAGGCCGGCCAGTCGTTCGGGGTGGCGGCGGGCGAAGGCCATCGCCACGTAGCCGCCCATGGACAGGCCGCCGAGCACGGTCTGTTCGATGCCGAGCTCGTCCAGCAGGTGCGCCAGGTCGTCGGCGGCGGTGTCCAGCGACGGCGGCTCCTCCCCCAGCGGCGCGGCCCCGAAGCCGCGTTGGTCCGGTGCGACCACCCACGCATCGTCCCCGGCCGGGCCGGGTACGCGTTCCAGTTGTCCTTCCCACATGCGCGCGGAGAGCGGGAAGGCGTGCAGCAGGACGAGCGGGGTGCCGGTGCCGTTCTCGCGGACGGCCGGCGCGCTGGGGGAGGTCATGGCTCCACCGTAGGCCCCGGGCGCCGCGCCCCGGACGACGATCGCCCGATTCATCCACTTCTGTCCTACCCTGGCCCCAGACCAAGGAGTGGCACATGATCGAGTTGCACCACCTGACGAAGCGTTATGGCGACACGTTGGCCGTGGACGATCTGAGCTTCCGGATCCCGGAGGGCGTGGTCACCGGCTTCCTCGGCCCGAACGGCGCGGGCAAGTCCACCACCATGCGGATGATCCTCGACCTGGACCGGCCCACCGCCGGCAAGGTCACCATCGACGGCCGCAGTTACGCCTCCGTCCAGGACCCGCTTCGGGAGATCGGCGCGCTGCTGGAGGCGAAGGGCGCGCACCCGGGGCGGACCGCCCACGACCACCTGCTGTGGATGGCGCAGTCGAACCGGATCCCGCGCGAGCGGGTCGGCGAGGTGCTCGAACTGGTCGGCCTGACCGCCGTCGCGAAGAAGCGCGCCCGGGGTTTCTCGCTGGGCATGGGCCAGCGCCTGGGCATCGCCTCGGCGCTGCTCGGCGACCCGAAGATCCTGATGTTCGACGAGCCGGTGAACGGGCTCGATCCCGAGGGCATCGTGTGGATCCGCCGGCTGATGAAGTCGCTGGCCGCCGAGGGCCGCACGGTGTTCGTCTCCTCGCACCTGATGGGCGAGATGGCGCTGACCGCCGACCACCTGGTGGTGATCGGCCGCGGCCGGCTGCTGGCGGACCTGCCGATGGCCGAGTTCATCAAGCAGAACTCGCGTTCCTCGGTGCGGCTGCGCACCCCGCAGCAGGAGCAACTGCTGGACGCGCTGCGGGCCGCCGGCCTGACCGCCGAACCCGGCCCGGACGGCGCCTGGGAGGTGACCGACGGCGACCCGGCGTTCCTCGGCGACCTGGCCGCCGCGCACGGCATCACCCTGCACGAGCTGAGCCCCCAACAGGCGTCCCTGGAGGACGCGTTCATGCAGATGACCGCCGATTCCGTGGAGTACCGCACCGAAGTCCCCGGCGACGCGACGGCCCCGCGGCAACAGCCCGCCTGGGGCGCCGGCTGGGACGCCCGCCGGGAGGCCCGTCAGGCCGGAAAGGAGAGTTGAGATGGCCGCGTTCCCCGCTGTCCTGCAGTCCGAGTGGACCAAGGTCCGCAGCATCCGCTCCACCGTGTGGACGCTCGTCGTCACCTTCGTGGTGGTGGTCGCGATGGGCTTCGCGATCTCGCTGCTGACCAAGCTCAACTACACCCAGTTCAGGGAGCACAATCGGAGCCCGTTCGACGCCACCGCCACCTCGCTCGCCGGGATCGCGCTCGGGGAGCTGGCGATCATCGTGTTCGGCGTGCTGGCGGTCGGCAACGAGTACGCCAGCGGCATGATCCGGGTGTCGCTGGCCGCCGTCCCGCAGCGCGGCACTCTGATGGGGGCGAAGACGCTGGTACTGGGCGTCCTGGCGCTGCTGGTCTCGCTGGTGACGGTGTTCGTCGCCTTCTTCCTCGGGCAGGCGGCCCTCGGCCAGTACAACACCGACCTCGGCCAGCCCCACGTACTGCGGGCGGTGTTCGGCGCGGCCTGCTACCTGACCCTGCTCTGCCTGTTCTCCATCGGGGTCACCATGATGCTGCGCAACCAGGTGCTGTCGCTGGGCATCCTGATCCCGTTCTTCTTCCTGGTCTCACCGATCCTGGCGATCGTCCCCAAGGTGGAGAACGTGGTCCGCTACTTCCCCGACCGGGCGGGCTCGGCGGCGCTCCAGGTCTACCAGACCTCGGACCACCCCTACGGCCCGTGGACGGGCCTGCTGATCTGCGCGGCCTGGGCGGCCGCCGCCCTGCTCGGCGGCTACCTGGTGCTGAAGCACCGCGACGCCTGACCCGCCGCCAGTACCTCGTCGGCCCCGTCAGTACCTCGGAGCGCCGCGGCCCCGCTGCAGGTTGGAGCCGCGGCGCTCCCGCGCTCCCCAGCACGCCCGGTGCCAGTGCCGCCGGTCGTCCACCCCGCTGCCGTGGTCCGGCCACGCCACCACGTGCCCGACCCCGGGCGGAATCTCCTGGTCGCACCCCGGACACCGGTAGTACCGCCCGGCCGTACCGGCCACGGTCTGCACGATCCAGTCCTCGCCCCGGTACGACTCCACCCGACGCAGCCCACCGCCCATCGGCGCGGCGCTCTCGCGGTCCTCGGACTTCTGGATCCGGTTGCGGCGCGGTGACACGTGACTACCCCTCGTTCCGGCGCGTTGTCCCTCAAGGGTACGGGTCGGCGCCACCCCAGGCGGCCGGGCTGTCCCAGCGGCCACAGGCATCACAGCGGCCCCTTCCGCGCCATTAGCACGGATCACCGTTCGGCCACAGCGATTCGACGGTAATCCACCCTTCTCTTGGGCAAATTGAGGTTTCGACGTGCCATTGGCACATGACATGGGTTACTCACGTGGTGACACGGCGGGGCCCGCGAACCCTGCGCGCACCGAGGAGGCACGCCCGATGACGAAAACCACCGCCCGCCCGCATGCCCGCTCCGCCGAGCGGCGAACGGCCGGCCGAGGGGTGGTGCCGGCTGTGCAGCCGGTGCCGGAGCAGGGGCCGGGGGCCGATACCGACGCGATCCGGGTCGGGGCCTTCCTGCTGTCCGCGCAGTTCCCGGGGCAGAGCCACGGCGAGGCGCTGGAGCGGACCGTCTCGGCGGCGCTGGCCGCCGAGCGGGTCGGTCTGGACGCGGTGTGGCTGGCCGAGCACCACTTCGTGCCGTACGGGGTCTGCCCGGACGCGGCGACGCTGGCCGGGATGCTGCTGGGCCGCACCCGGCGGATCGGGGTGGGCACCGCCGTCAGCGTGCTGAGCACCCGTCACCCGGTCGCGCTGGGCGAGCAGGCGGCACTGCTGCACCTGACCTCCGGTGGCCGGTTCACGCTGGGCGTGGGCCGCGGCGGGCCTTGGATCGACCTGGCGGTGTTCGGCGGCGGCCTGGAGGCGTACGAGCGGGGTTTTCCGGAGCGCCTGGACCTGCTGCTGCGCTGGCTGCGCGGGGCCCGGGTGGGCGGTTCGGGGCCGCAGTTCGACTTCCCGGAGGTGGCGGTGGTGCCACGGGCCGCCGAGCCGGCCCGGCGGACGGACCTGACGGGCTGGCTGGGCCTGGACGGGGCCGCCCCCGCGACCGCGGTGATCCCGAGGCAGCGCCAGGAGCCCGCGCAGCAGCCGCAGTCGGGCCCGCCGGTGGTGATGGCCTGCACCTCGCCGGCCGGGGTGCGGACGGCCGCCGAGCGGGGCCTGCCGATGCTGCTGGGCATGCACTCGGGCGACGAGGACAAGCGGGACATGCTGGCCGCCTACCGGACGGCCTGGCGGGCCGCCGGGCGCGGCGAGGAGGGCCTGTCCCGGGTGGAGCGGGAGCACGTCGCGGCGGGCGTGGTGCAGGTCGACGACCGGGCGGGCGCGGCCCGGGCCAGCCTGCTGCGTGCGATGCCGGACTTCTTCGCGTACGGGTTGGGCGCGCACCGCACGGTGGACGGCCGGGAACGGTCGATGCGTGACCCCCGGGCGTACACCGAGCTGCTGTGCGACCTGCACGCGGTGGGCACGCCCCGGCAGTGCGCGGACCGGCTGCGGGCGACGGCGGAGAACACCGGGATCCGGCGGTTCGCGCTGCTCGCCGAGGGTTCTGGGGACACCGCGGCGACGCTGCACAACCTGGACCGGATCGGCGACGAGGTGCTGCCGCAGCTGCGCTGAGCACCCGCCCGCCCGCAGGCGGACGGCCCGGCAGCGGCCGAGGCACGGCCCGCTGCCGCGCCGGGCACACGCCCGCGGGCCGCCCCGTCCGGTTGGGTCCGGGGCGACCCGCGCTCGGGCGTGTCGGGTCTCAGCAGTCGCGCAACTCGGGCGACTGGTTGAGCAGTTGGGCGCGGACCGAGGTGAAGCGGGCGTGCCGCTCCGCGGTGTCGGGGCCGGGGGCGAAGACCGCGACCCGGTGGCAGTTCTGGAAGGCCAGCTGGACGCCGAAGTGGCGCTGCAGTGCTCCGCGGATGGCATCGCTGGCCATCGCCCGGAGCAGCTGTCCGCGTTCCTTCTCGCTCGGCGGGGGGACCTCGTTGTCGGCGAAGTCGGTTCCATCGACCTTGAGTTGGGCGACCAGCGAGCTGATCATGTCCCAGGCGTAGGGCAGCGAGGTGCGGACACAGTCGACGAACTCCCGCTCGTCGACCTCGCCTCGTTCGGCCTTCTCCAACAGGGCCGGTGAGACGTCGAGCGACATGGGTTCTCCTCTCGCGGTCCGCCCCGGCGGATTCGACGGGGCGGTCGTTCCGGTGTGCTGAGGGTGCGTTGGACGGACGTGCGGTGAACCGCGCGCGATGTTCGATTCCGACGGCACGGCGGGCTGGGGGTGACGCCGCGTACGTCGAGGTCCTGGCCAGGGGGTTCAGACCAGCGTGTCAGTCCTTCCCGGGCCCGGCTGGAGAATCCGGGGATTGCCGCCCGAATCGCCGCGTCGAGGCCGAGATTGGCCGGAATCAGTTGTGCACCGACCCTGTACGCCGAGCTGGCACGGCTCACCGCGGGTGGCCGTGCGGTCACCATGTTTCGCCCCTCCCGGCCGCCCCACACCCGCTCTGCGGACACTCGCTTCAAACGGCCCCCGGGGCCCCCTCCGGACAGCCGCCTGTCTCGCGAATCGCGCCCCCTCGACCCACTGCACGCCGGCGCACCTCCCCCATCGCGCGCCCCCTCTCCGCACCCCCTCCGAAATCGAACAGGGACGGGGGCACTCCCGGCGGGCCGTAGGCTTGTCCCCATGCGTCTTGTAATCGCCAAGTGCACCGTGGACTACGCGGGCCGCCTCGCTGCACATCTGCCCTCCGCCGTGCGCCTGGTGATCGTGAAGGCCGACGGGAGCGTCAGCATCCACGCCGACGACCGGGCCTACAAGCCGCTGAACTGGATGTCCCCGCCGTGCTCCCTCAAGGAGGGCGAGGGTGTGTGGACGGTCACCAACAAGGCCGGCGAGAAGCTGATCATCACGCTGGAGGACGTCCACCACGACTCCAGCCACGAGCTCGGCGTCGACCCCGGCCTGGTGAAGGACGGCGTCGAGGCCCACCTGCAGGAGCTGCTCGCCGACCGGATGGAGGTCCTCGGCGCCGGCTGGCAGCTGATCCGCCGCGAGTACCCCACCGCGATCGGCCCCGTCGACATCCTCTGCCGCGACTCCGACGGCGCCACCGTCGCCGTCGAGATCAAGCGCCGCGGCGAGATCGACGGCGTCGAGCAGCTCACCCGCTACCTCGACCTGCTCAACCGCGACCCGCTGCTCGCCCCCGTCAAGGGCATCTTCGCCGCCCAGGAGATCAAGCCGCAGGCCCGCGTCCTCGCCACCGACCGCGGCATCGGCTGCGTCGTCCTCGACTACGACGAGCTGCGCGGCATCGACGACGACAAGCTCAAGCTGTTCTGACCCGGCGGCGGGGGCCCGGCCGACCCCGGTGCGCCACGGCCCGCGCCCGCCTGCCAGGATCCCCGCATGCCCGTGCGAAGCGCTGAACCGGTCGGCCGGTACGAGACCCATCTCACGCTGGCCCCGGCCGAGGCCGGGGCGCTGGCCGGGTGGGCGGACACGCACGGTCTGGAGTTCACCCACATCCTGCTGGCCCGCGGCCGGCACCCCTCACAGCCGATGCTGTCCTGGCAGAGCGAGGGCACCCTGGCCGCCCAGCACCATCGCGCCGCCGCCGAGACGGCCCGGCTGCGGGCCGCCGGGTTCACCCCGGTCCGGGTGAAGATCGAGGCCGACCCCTGGACCCCGGGCGTCCCCGGCACCGACGCGGAGGCCGAACTGGCCGACGCCGCCTGCTACTTCGAGCACCACGTGAAGGTCCGGCTGGCACCGGACGTCCCCCGCGACGCCCTGGTCCGGGCCGCCGGCGGCCACCACGCCCACGTCTCCTGGAACGCCCGCCGCACCGAACCCGGCGGCCACCGCCAGTACTTCGTCACCCAGCGCTGCCACCGCCTCGGCCTGACCACGGCCGGCTCCCGCCTCGACCGCCTGACCGCCGCGCTGACCGCGGCCGGTTTCCCGCCGCTGAAGGTCACCCGCGAGTATGTGGTCCACGACTCGGCGATCGGACTGGACTCCGGCTGGCTCGACGACGCCGCGACCACCCGCTGACCGAGGAGGCCCCATGCCCGACCACCACCCGCTGCCCGAGGACCGTCGCGACTGGCCGAGCACGCACCTCGCGATCGACGACCCGCGGGCCACCCAGCCCGCAGTCTTCGACCCCGCCCTGAAGCAGTTCGACAACGCCTACCGGGCGGGCGAGCCGCGCTTCACCGACCCCGCCCTCTGCGCCGCCTGGTACGCGGCCCGCCGCACCGCGATGGACACCGTCCTCGCCGCCGTCGCCGCCTCCGGCTGGGCCGGCCACCTGGTGCTGCGCGGCTCCGTGGTGCTGAAGGCCTGGTTCGGCGACGCGGCCCGCGAACCCGGCGACCTGGACTTCGTCGTCACCCCCGCCGACTGGATGCTCGACGACCCGCGCACCGCCGACCTGTTCGACAGCCTCACCCGCGCCGTCGCCGCCACCTCCGGCCCGATCCGCTTCCGGCCCGAACAGAGCGCCACCGAGGACATCTGGACGTACGAACGGGCCCCGGGCCGCCGCCTGATGCTCGTCTGGGAGGCCGACGGCCTGCCCGACGGCACCCTGCAGCTCGACTTCGTCTTCAACGAAGAGCTGCCCGTCCCCGCCGAGCCCCTGGAGGTCGCCCCCGGCGCGGTGCTGAACGTCGCCGGACGCGAACTCTCGCTCGCCTGGAAGCTCCTGTGGCTCGCCACCGACAGCTACCCGCAGGGCAAGGACGTGTACGACGCCGCCCTGCTGGCCGGCTCCACCCGCCTGCGCTACACGGTGCTGCGCGACATCTTCGCCGCCGCCGACATCCGCTTCGCCACGCGGCCGATCGGCCCGGACAGCGTTCCCGCCGAGACCGAGTGGCACCACTTCGCCGCCGAGTACCCGCACCTGGCGGGCGACGAGGCCGACCACCGCCGCCGGCTGGCCGCCGCCCTCGCCCCGACCTTCGCCGAAGTCCCGGACGCCGACCGCGCCGCCTGGTGGTGCGAAGCCTGGCTCGCACCACTGCGCCGCGTCCACACCGAGGAAGGCTTCGCCGCCGCCCAGACCTGGCTGACCGACCGCCGGACCCACTTCGTCCTGGCCCACCGCCTCAACACCGAGGCCCTCGGCCCCGCCACCCCCGACGACCTCACCGCCGCCATGCTCGCCTGCCCGGCCTGGTCCTCCTACGCGGACCTGATCGCGAGCGGCCACCTGACCCGGGAGGCCATCGAGTCCTGGCTGGATTCCTAGCCCGTCGGGCTGCCCGACGGGTCCGGGGAGGTCGAGGTCGTGGGGCTGGACGAGGAACTGGGAGGCGCGGAGCTGGACGCCGAGCTGGACGGCTTGGTGGTCTGCGGCGGCGAACTCGTCTGCGAGGACGAGGACTTGGTGGCACTCGTCGAGGTGCTCGGCTTCGCACTGGTCGGGCTGCCGCTCGGCCGGTGGCTGGTGGTCGGGCTGCCGCTGGCCGACTCCGACGGGCTGTCGGACGGCGTCGCACTGTCGCTCGCCGACGGCCGCGGGCTGCTGCTGGGCCGGGGGGTGGTGGTGGCGCCCGGCTCCGGAACGATGTCGTCCGCGGAGGTGCCGGGCTGCTTCCCGGCGGGGCTGTCCTCGCTGCTGACGGCGACCCCGATCGCGGTGCCGAGCACGCCGAGCGCCATCACGGCGGCGCCCGCCGCGAGGGCGGTCTTCCGGGTCCCGGCGGGGGCCCGCTTGCGCAGCCGGGCCGGCACCTGGGCGATCGCCCGGATGGTGCGCCGGCCACGGTCCGGCTGGGTGTCGCCGGCGCCGGGGGTGAGCGCCGCGGTCTCCTCCAGCCGGATCAGGTCGAGCATCCGCCGGCCGGCCGTCCCGCCGCGCTGGTCGCCGGCGGCGGCGCGCAGCGCGAGCGCGGCCTCCAGTTCGGCGACGGCCCGCTGCGAGTTGCCCACGCACAGCGAGTACACGCCCAACTCGTGCTGGAACCACGCCTGTTCGGCGGATCCGCCGAGCATCCGGGCGGCCTCCAGGCCGAGTTGCAGGGCCCGTTCCCAGGCGCCCCAGCGCAGCGACAGGGCGAGCACGGGCGCGGCGGCCCGGGCCAGCCGCAGCACCTGTTCGGGGCGGTCGGCGTTCCGTTCGGCCACCAGCACCGCGAGGATCACCTCGGCCTCGGCGGCGACCTGGCGGGTCGTCACCGAGGCGTGGCCGACCCACCAGGACAGGTGCTCGGCCGCGCCGTGCGCGACCCCGCCGGGGGCGAACGGGGCGGGCTCCCCGTGCGTGTCGGCCTCCAGTTCGGGCAGCAGCGCGGCGAGCACGCCCTCGGTGAGCCGGTGGTGGCCGCCCACCGACACCGCCAGGCCGTTGTCCACCAGCTCCTGCAGTGCGCTCTCGCCGAGACCGACGTCGATCAGCGCGGGCAGGTGCGGCGCGGTCGGGCACTCCCCGCCCAGCGCCAGCGCCAGCCGCAGCACCCGCCGGGCCGGTTCGCCCAGGCCCTGCACCAGCAGCCGGGCCGGCGCGGCGCTCTCCCCGACCGACGGCAGCGACACCCCGGCCCGCAGCTCGGCCTCCAACTCGGCCGGATCGTTGGGGAGTTCGTACTCCTGCGCGAAGCCGAAGACGCTCCGCCGGTCCTCCTGCGCGGCGACCAGCGCGTCCACCGCGACATCCCGCTGCCGCAGCAGGGCGGCCGCCCGGACGAATCGCAGCGGCAGGCCCTCGGACTCGAACCACAGGTCCACCGCCCAGGCCCGCTCGGCCTCGTCCAGCTGACGTCCCGCCAGCCGCGCCGCGAGCGTCAGACACGCCGGCCGGGACAGGCCCGCCACCAGGTGGTCCCGCAACCGCGAACCGGGCGGCGAGGGCGGCGCGTCCGGCGCGGTACTGACCAGGAACGCGCACTCGGGGGCCAGCGCGAGCAGCTCCTCCAGCTCCTCGCCGGACGGCTCCACGTCGTCGATCACCACCACCGCGGCGACCCCGGCCAGCAGTTCGGCCAACTGCTCCCGGTCGGGACGGAAGTCCGGCGCCTGATGGGTCGTCGCGAACAGGTCCTGCAACAGATCGGCGGACGTCCGGCGGTAGCCGCTCAGCCGCACCACGCCGTCCGGCGCCAGCTCTCCCGCCGCCTCGGCGACCGCCGCGAGCAACGCGGAACGGCCCGAACCGGCCTGCCCGACCAGCCGCACCGAACGGCCCTCCCGGAGCTGCCCGAGCACGGCCTCGATGTCGCCGTCACGGTCCAGCAGCGGCAGATCCCCCGGCCCGGCCCCCAGCGCGAGCGGCCCCACCGCCGCAGACGGCCCCAACTCCGGCCGCGCCTGCACCAACCCGCGGATCCGCCGCGGCTGCGGCAGCCACTCGTCCGGACAGCGCCGCGCCTCCGACCCCTCCGGCCCCCCGACCACCACCAGCCGCTCACCGCTGACCAGTTCCCCACCCCGCGGGCGTACCCCGTCCCCCCGGAATTCCCCGCTCGGCTGACCCACGTCACTGCTCCCCGCCACTCGGACACCTGACCGGAGACTTTCCCACATGACCGAACCGGGTCAACACACCGGGTTGTCACGGGCGCGAGCGGACGGGTGCGAAATCAGGGGCGCGTGGGGGTACCTCCCGCCCCCCGGCCGCTACCCCATCGCGGGCAGCGTCTCCTGCCCCGCCCCCTCCACCGCCAGAATCCGGTGCAGCCGGGTCGCCACCAGCAGCCGCTGAAGCTGCACGGGCACCTCCCGCAGCACGAGCCGCCGCCCGGCCCGCCCGGCGCGCCGGTGGGTGCCCATGATGACGCCGAGTCCGGTCGCGTCCCAGGATTCCAGCCGGCCGAGGTCGAGGACGAGATCGCCCTCACCGCCGTCCACCGCGGCGTGCAACCGCGCCTTGGCGTCGGCGGCGCTGCGCACGTCGAGCCGCCCTTCGATGGCCAGTCCGGTGTGGTCGCCGGTGATGCGCACGCTGTCCTCCTCCTCGGCCGTGTGCCGTTGTTCGTCCGCCGCGTTGCGCCTGCCGCCCGTCACCCCAGGGACCGACCGCGCCATGTTTCGGGCCGGTGGTGCACCGGCTCTTCCTGAATCTGACGGCCGACCAGTTCCGCAGGTTGCTGTCACCCGGCGGACTGTCCCTCAACTTCACCCGTCCGAGGGAATATACGCAGGTACGCCTGGTACTTACGCTCGATTGCCGCCCAAATCACCCGTCTGCGGGTGCTCCGTGAGCAAACTCACCCGGAGGGTACGGGGCGCCGCCAGCGAGCTGGTCGTACGGTCATCTGGTCCTCCCGGGGGCATGCCGAGGGCCGCCCGTGCCGGGCAGCACCGACCGCCCGGCGGGAGCCACATCGCTCTGCGCCGGACTCTAGTAGGAGCACGCGTTCCGTGGTGCGTTCCGGCAGTGTGATCTGCACCGGAACAGGTGTGATCTGCGCCCCTCCCCGCAGAACCCCTCCCCACAGGCCCCGCCGGCCGAACTCCGCCACACAGGCCCCACCCCCGTCACCGCTCCCCGGGAACGGGCACTCCCCACTCCTGCGCGAGGATCGCCGCCTGCACCCGGCTGCGCAGCCCCAGCTTCGCGAGGATCCGGCTGACGTGCGTCTTGGTGGTGGCCTCCACCGTCCCGAGCCGGTGCGCGATCTCCGCGTTGGACAGGCCCGCCCCGAGGCAGCCGAACACCTCCCGCTCCTTCGGCGTCAGCGCGTCCAGCGCACCGGTGTCCGGCACCGGGGCCGCCGGCCGGGCGAAGGAGGCGATCAGCCGCCGGGTGACGGACGGCGCCAGCATGCCGTCGCCACGGGCGACCGTGCGGATGCCCTCGACCAGGGTGTCCGCCTCCAGGTCCTTGAGCAGGAACCCGGCGGCGCCGGCCCGCAACGCGCCCCACACGTACTCGTCCAGGTCGAAGGTGGTGAGCACCAGCACCTGCGCCGCCCCGGCCTCCACCACCCGGCGGGTCGCGGCGACGCCGTCCAGCCGGGGCATCTGGACGTCCATCAGGACGACGTCGGGCCGCAGTTCCAGCGCCATCCGGACGGCCTGTTCGCCGTCGGCTGCCTCGCCGACCACCTGGAGGTCGTCCTCGGCCCGCAAGATCATCACCAGCGCGGCCCGGACGGCCGCCTGGTCCTCCGCCACCAGCACCCGGATCATTGCCGCTCCCCGCTCGCCGTCCGCGGCAGCACCGCCCGGACCCGCCACGTCCGCCCGTCCGGCCCGGCGTCGAACTCGCCGCCGAGCAGTTGCGCCCGCTCGCCCATGCCGACCAGCCCGGCCCTCGCCCCGGGCACCGCCCGGCCCTCGCCCTCCCGGTACGGGGACTCCACGGTGACCTCCAACTCCCGCTCCCCGTACCGGATGCACAGCCGGACGGGGCCGGGCGCGGCGTGCTTGACGGCGTTGGTCAGCGACTCCTGGACGATCCGGTACGCGGCCAGCTCGACCGGCGCGGGCAGCTCGCCCGCCTCGCCCTGCTGCTCCGCCTCGAACCGCAGCCCGGCCGACCGCCCGGCCGCCCCGGCCTGCTCCAGCAGCACGTCCACGGCCGCCAACCGCGGTGCGGCGTACGGCTCTTCGGGCGTGGCCTCGCGCAGCAGGCCGATCATCCGACGCATCTCGGCGAGGCCCTGCACGCTGTTCTCCCGGATCACCGCGAGCGCCTCCACCAAGGGCTCGTCCGCCGGGCGGGCCTGACGACGCGCCACCGCCTGCGCGCCGGTGGCGTGGATGGCGATCGCCGACAGATGGTTGGCGATCACGTCGTGCAGCTCGCGGGCCATCCGGGCCCGCTCGGCACCCACCGCGCCACGCCGGTCCAACTCGGCCAGCAGCGCGGTCTGTTCGGCCCGCAGCCGCTCCGCCTCGGCGACCTCCCGGTGTCGGCGCAGCAGACCGGCCGTCCACACCGGGGAGAGGAAGATCAGCCCGCAGAACACGGCGATCAGCAGCGCCTCGGAGAGCGTCAGGTACCGCCAGGCCAGGCCGGACAGCACCAGCGTGGTGGCGCCGCCGGTCAGCGACAGCACCCTGCTCATCCGGGGCGGACCGTACAGTACGGCCGCGTACAGCAGGTCGGTGTACAGCAGCGGCGTCGCCACCACCGAACCGAGGTACAGGCCGAGACCGAGCACCACCCCGCCGGCGCTGACCGTCAGCACGGTGCGCCGGCGCCGCAGCAGTGTCAGCCCGGCCATCGCCACCAGCGGCAGCACCGACACCCACGCCGACGGATCGGGCCGCCGGTCGTACGCGCCGACGGCGATCAGCAGCAGGCCGCCGAGCAGCCCCGCCATGGCGATGGCCGCGTCCTGCCCGCGTTCGGAGAGTCTCACCCGACCCATCCCAGCACTCCTTCCAACCTGCCGGAACGACCGCTCGGAGGACCCGCCGTCCGACGAACGGCTGACAGGCCACTCCCCTGCCCGGACGATGACCGCGCGCCCGCACGCGGGAAGGATCGAAGCATGGTTTCCCTGATCGTGGCCGGCGAGGCCGGCTTCTGGGTGGTGCTGGCGGCCGGACTGCTGGCCCGCTACGCGCTGCGCCTGCGCCGCACCGGCCTGGTACTGCTGGCGCTGCTGCCAGTGGTCGATCTGCTGATCCTCGGCGCCACCGTCGCCGACCTGCGCGGCGGCGCCACCGCCGACTGGACGCACGGCCTGGCCGCCGCCTACGTCGGTTTCTCGGTCGCCTACGGCCACCGCCTGGTCCGCTGGGCCGACGCCCACGCCGCCCACCGGCTGGCCGGCGGCCCGAAGCCGCCCGGCGCGCCCAAGTACGGCGCGCCGAGGGCCCGTTACGAGTGGAGCGGGTTCCTGCTGACGCTCCTGGCCTCGGCCGTCACGGTGGCGCTGGTCGCCGCCGTCCAGTGGCTGGTCGACGACGCCGCGCGCACCGCGGCGCTGGATTCCTGGTACCGGCGGATGGCCCTGGTGGTCGGCATCAACCTCGTCGTCGCCGCCAGCTACACGGTCTTCCCCAAGCGGCCCGGGCAGTCCGGGTGATCAGGCGTCAGCGGTTCTCGCCGGGCACCCACAGCACGTCGCCGCGCTCCTTGTTGGCGATGCGGGCCAGGATGAACAGCAGGTCGGACAGCCGGTTAAGGTACTTCGCGGTCAGCGGGTTGACGCTCTCCCCGTGCGTGTCGATCGCCGCCCAGGTGGCCCGCTCGGCCCGCCGCACCACGGTGCACGCCAGGTGCAGGTACGCGGCGCCGGGGGTGCCGCCGGGCAGGATGAAGCTGCGCAGCTTCTCCAGGTCCGCCAGGAACCGGTCACAGTCCCCCTCCAGCCGGTCGATGTAGGACTGCTCGACCCGCAGCGGCGGGTACTTGGGGTTCTCGACGATCGGCGTCGCCAGGTCCGCGCCCACGTCGAACAGGTCGTTCTGGATCCGGGTCAGCACCGTCACCAGCTCGCCGTCCAGCGCCCCGGCGGCCAGCGCCACGCCGATCGCGGCATTGGCCTCGTTGGTGTCGGCGTACGCGATCAGTCGCGGATCGGTCTTGGTGGTCCGGCTCATGTCGCCGAGCGCGGTCGTGCCGTCGTCCCCGGTCCGGGTGTAGATGCGCGTCAGGTTCACCATGCCCGCAGCCTAGCGCGCACGTCTCAGGAGGTGGACGCGAGCCGCGTCACGCCCGTCCTGACCGGAAATCAGGCCCCGACCAGGGCCGGATCAGGCGACGTTGACCCTCTGCCCGGGCGGCGCGGCCTCCAGCCAGGCCAGGAAGCCGGTCAGCGCGTCGTCGCTCATCGCGAGCTCCAGCGGCGCGCCCCGGTGCAGGCAGCGCAGCACCACCGAGCCGGAGAGCAGGGCGAGTTCCTCCTGCCCCTGCGGGTAGCGGCGGCCCAGCACCTCGATCTCGGTGCGCGGCAGGACCCGTCGCGGCCGGGGCGCGTAGGAGAACACCCGGAACCACTCGATGGAGTCGCCGCTGTACCGGCCGATACCAAAAACCCACCCCTTGCCATCGGTCTGTGGGACCGGGGCCGAGGTGGGCTGGCCGTTCTCGTCGAGATCCGGCTGCGTGGAGGCGTCGGCCGGCATTTTCAAGCGGTAGGAGCAGTCGAAGGTGCCGCCCACCCGCTGGATGAGGCGGCGGCGTACCGCGAAGCCGACCAGGCCCGCGATGGCGAGGACCACTACCGACGCGCACACCACAAGGGCGAGGACCACGCTCACCTACCTCCTCGCAACCTTCATCCCCGTTGACGGCCTTGCGCGGCCGCCCATTCCTACCAACTGATACGACAGTCCCGAGGACACGCTCCAAGCGTCCCCGGGACCGTCGCTGAGACCAGGCTCAGTGGTGCGCCTTCAGACCGCCGGCGGCGATCAGTCGGACCTCGGCGCGACGCTCGGCGTGCGAGTCGGCCTCGGCCTTGGCGTTCTCCAGCGCGCGCTCGGCGCGGGCGACGTCGATCTCGTCGGCCAGCTCGGCGATCTCGGCGAGGATCGACAGCTTGTTGTCGGCGAACGAGATGAAGCCACCGTGCACCGCGGCGACGATCGTGCCCTCGGAGACGGTGCGGATGGTGACCGGACCGGTCTCCAGCACGCTCAGCACCGGGGTGTGACCCGGCATGATGCCGGTGTCACCGGAGGCCGTACGGGCAACAACGATGGTGGCCGCACCGGACCACACCTTGCGGTCGGCTGCGACCAGCTCGACGTGCAGCTCAGCCAACGTGGGCTCCTTGGCTCTTGCCGGGGCTCGGCCACCCGGGCGAACGGGCGGCTGAGCTCTCGGCAGTTTCGGTAAGAATAACGGTCACGCACCCCCGGAATGAAACCAAGGGCTCGTAAATGACCGGGATCACAGCACTTCCAGCGTTGAGGGGTGGCCCCCGACGAGAGCCGGGAACCACCCCTCAACGGTTGGGTCTGCCGTGCGACCGGTCTGCGGTTACTTCTTCAGCAGCTCGGCGGCGTTGCGCTCGAGGTCGTCGATGCCACCGCACATGAAGAAGGCCTGCTCCGGGACGTGGTCGTACTTGCCGTCCGCGATGGCGTTGAAGGCCTCGATGGTCTCCGACAGCGGGACGGTCGAACCCTCGACACCGGTGAACTGCTTCGCCACGTAGGTGTTCTGCGAGAGGAAGCGCTCGATGCGGCGGGCACGCTGCACCGTGATCTTGTCTTCCTCGGACAGCTCGTCGATACCGAGGATCGCGATGATGTCCTGCAGGTCCTTGTACTTCTGCAGGATCCCCTTGATACGGATGGCCGTGTCGTAGTGGGTCTGCGCGATGTACCGCGGGTCGAGGATGCGGGACGTGGAGTCCAGCGGGTCGACGGCCGGGTAGATGCCCTTCTCCGAGATCGGGCGCGACAGAACGGTGGTCGCGTCCAGGTGGGCGAAGGTGGTGGCCGGCGCCGGGTCGGTCAGGTCGTCCGCGGGGACGTAGATCGCCTGCATCGAGGTGATCGAGTGACCGCGGGTCGAGGTGATGCGCTCCTGCAGGAGGCCCATCTCGTCGGCCAGGTTCGGCTGGTAACCCACCGCGGAGGGCATACGGCCGAGCAGGGTCGACACCTCGGAACCGGCCTGGGTGAACCGGAAGATGTTGTCGATGAAGAGGAGCACGTCCTGCTTCTCGACGTCGCGGAAGTACTCCGCCATGGTCAGCGCGGAGAGCGCGACGCGCAGACGGGTGCCCGGCGGCTCGTCCATCTGGCCGAAGACCAGCGCGGTCTTGTCCAGAACGCCCGAGTCGACCATCTCGTCGATGAGGTCGTTGCCCTCACGGGTGCGCTCACCGACACCGGCGAACACCGACACACCACCGAAGTTCTCGGCGACGCGGTAGATCATCTCCTGGATCAGAACGGTCTTGCCGACACCGGCACCACCGAACAGACCGATCTTGCCACCCTGGACGTACGGGGTGAGCAGGTCGATGACCTTGATGCCGGTCTCGAACATCTCGGTCTTCGACTCGAGCTCGGAGAAGTTCGGGGCCTTGCGGTGGATCGGCCACTTGACCTCGACGGAGGCCTCGAACTCGGCCTTGTCGACGTTCAGCACCTCACCGAGGGCGTTGAAGACCTTGCCCTTGGTGATCTGGCCGACCGGGACGGAGATCGCCGCACCGGTGTCGGTGACCTGCGAGCCGCGGACCAGGCCGTCGGTCGGCTGCATCGAGATGCCGCGGACCAGGCCGTCGCCGAGGTGCTGGGCAACCTCGAGGGTCAGGGTCTTCTTGCCGGTGCCGTCGGGGTTGTCCACCTCGACGTGCAGGGCATTGAACATGTCCGGAATCGCGTCGACGGGGAACTCCACGTCGACGACCGGGCCGATGACCCGCGCGACGCGGCCCGTCGCCGTGGTCTCAACAGTGGTGGTCATAGTCATTCGCTCCCCGCGCTAGCGTCGGCCAGCGCGTTCGCGCCGCCCACGATCTCGCTGATTTCCTGGGTGATCTCGGCCTGACGGGCCGAGTTGGCAAGCCGCGTCAGCGACTTGATGAGCTCGCCGGCATTGTCCGTCGCGCTCTTCATCGCACGCCGGCGGGCGGCGTGCTCGGAGGCGGCCGACTGCAGGAGAGCGTTGTAGATCCGGCTCTCGACGTACCGCGGCAGCAGGGCGTCAAGGACACCCTCGGCCGACGGCTCGAAGTCGTACAGCGGGAAGATCTGGTTCTTCGCCGGCGACTTGTCGCTGAGCTCGACCTCGTCGAGCTTCAGCGGCAGCAGTCGGGCGTCCACGGCGGTCTGCGTCAGCATCGACACGAACTCGGTCGACACCAGGTGCAGCTCGTCCACGCCACCGGTCTCCGCGGTGAAGGCCTCGATGAGGTCCGCCGCGACGGCCTTCGCGTCCCCGTAGGTCGGCTTGTCCGAGAAGCCCGTCCACGAGTTCGCGACCGCGAGGTTGCGGAACCCGTAGTACCCGACGCCCTTGCGGCCGACGATGTACGTGACCACTTCCTTGCCCTCTTCGCGGAGCTTGGCGGCGAGCGCCAGCGACTGCTTGATGGCGTTGGTCGAGTAGCCGCCCGCCAGACCGCGGTCCGCCGTGATCAGCAGCACGGCGGCGCGCGAGGCACTCGGGTTCTCGGTGGTCAGCGGGTGCTTCGCGTTGGACCGGGTGGCCACCGCGGTCACCGCACGGGTGAGCTCATCGGCGTACGGGGTGGAGGCGGCCACCGCGCGCTGCGCCTTGACGATGCGCGACGCGGAGATCATCTCCATCGCCTTGGTGATCTTCTTCGTCGCGGTGACGGAGCGGATGCGGCGCTTGTAGACCCGAAGCTGTGCTCCCATGGGTCGTTACGTCCTTTCCCTCGCTACCGGACTCAGGCCTGCTCGGAGAGCAGCTTGCCGTCCGCCGTGGTGTAACCCTGCTTGAACGAGGTGATCGCCGCGGTCAGCGCGTCGATGGTGCCGTCCTCGAGCTTCTGGGTCTCGGCGATGCCGGTCAGGATGCCCTTGTGCTCCAGACGCAGGTGGTCCAGGAACTCGCGCTCGAAGCGACGGATCTCCGCGACCGGAACGTCGTCCAGCTTGCCGGTGGTGCCGGCCCAGATCGAGACGACCTGGTCCTCGACCGCGAACGGCTGGTACTGGCCCTGCTTCAGCAGCTCGACCATGCGCGCACCGCGCTCCAGCTGGGCCTTGGAGGCCGCGTCCAGGTCGGAACCGAAGGCGGCGAACGCCTCCAGCTCACGGTACTGGGCCAGGTCCAGGCGCAGGCGGCCGGCGACCGACTTCATGGCCTTGATCTGGGCGGAGCCACCGACGCGGGAGACCGAGATACCGACGTTCACGGCCGGGCGGATGCCGGCGTTGAACAGGTCGGACTCCAGGAAGCACTGGCCGTCGGTGATGGAGATGACGTTGGTCGGGATGTACGCCGAGACGTCGTTGGCCTTGGTCTCGATGATCGGCAGACCGGTCATCGAGCCGCCGCCGAGGGCGTCGTTCAGCTTGGCGCAGCGCTCCAGCAGGCGGGAGTGCAGGTAGAAGACGTCACCCGGGTAGGCCTCGCGGCCCGGCGGGCGGCGCAGCAGCAGGGAGACGGAGCGGTAGGCCTCGGCCTGCTTCGACAGGTCGTCGAAGACGATCAGGACGTGCTTGCCGTCGTACATCCACTCCTGGCCGATGGCCGAACCGGTGTACGGGGCGAGGTACTTGAAGCCGGCCGGGTCGGAGGCGGGAGCAGCCACGATGGTGGTGTACTCCAGCGCGCCGGCCTCCTCCAGGGCGCCGCGGACGGACGCGATGGTGGAGCCCTTCTGGCCAACGGCGACGTAGATGCAGCGGACCTGCTTCTCCGGGTCGCCCGAACGCCAGTTGTCGCGCTGGTTGATGATGGTGTCAACGGCGACGGCGGTCTTGCCGGTCTGGCGGTCACCAATGATCAGCTGGCGCTGGCCGCGGCCGATCGGGGTCATCGCGTCGATGGCCTTGATGCCGGTCTGCAGCGGCTGCTTGACCGACTTACGGGCCATGACGCCGGGGGCCTGCAGTTCCAGGGCACGACGGCCGGTGGAGGCGATGTCGCCCAGGCCGTCGATCGGGTTGCCCAGCGGGTCCACGACACGGCCGAGGTAGCCGTCGCCGACCGGAACCGAGAGGACCTCGCCGGTGCGGCGCACGGTCTGGCCCTCTTCGATGCCACCGAACTCGCCGAGGATGACGACACCGATCTCGCGGGTGTCGAGGTTCAGCGCGAGGCCGAGCGTGCCGTCCTCGAACTTCAGCAGCTCGTTCGCCATGACCGAGGGCAGGCCCTCGACATGGGCGATGCCGTCCGCCGCGTCAGTGACCGTGCCGACCTCTTCCACAGAAGCGGCGTCCGGCTGGTACGACTGGACAAAGTCGGCCAGCGCGTCCCGGATCTCCTCCGGACGGATCGTAAGCTCCGCCATCAGGCTTCCCTGCTCTCCTAGTTTGCGATCCTCGGCCCGCCATTGAGGGCCGCAAGTGCTCGACTCTCGGCCGGGTCGGGTGAACCGGCCGTACGTTTTGCCGGCCCACCTGGTGTGGACCGACGCCCGACCGAGGGTCGGATAGTGCTGGTGCTCAGCCTTCGAGGCCCTGGCGAGCGCCTTCGAGGCGGCTCGCGACGGTGCCGTCGATGATCTCGTCGCCGATCTGCACCCGGACACCGCCCTGGACCTCGGGGTCCACGTCGATGTTCAGGTGCACCGGACGGCCGTGCAGGCCGGCCAGCGCAGCGGCAAGCCGCTCCTTCTGGCGGTCCGACAGCGGCACGGCGGTGGTGACCAGGGCCACCACGCGGCCCCGCCGGGAGGCGGCGAGCTTGGAGTAGGTCTCCAGGCCACCCTCCAGGCTACGGCCCCGGGGGACGGTGACCAGGCTGGTGACCAGGCGGACGGTGCCCGCGTTGGCCTTGCCGCCGAGGAGCTTGCGGATCAGCGCCGTCTTGGCGGCCTTGTCGGCCTTCGGCTCGGTCAGCGCGGCGCGCAGCTCGTGCGAGCCCGCCACCACCCGGCCGAACCGGAACAGCTCGTCCTCGACGTCGTCCAGCGCGCCCGCCTTGTCGGCGGCGATGACCTCGGCGTACGCGGTCAACTGCTCGACCGCGTCGACCAGGTCGCGCGAGCCGGACCAGCGCGAGCGGACCAGGCCGGAGACCAGGTCGACGGTCTCGCCGGAGACCTGACCGGCCAGCAGCGAGGTGACCAGCTGGGCCTTGTCCTGACCGGACCGCGAGGGGTCGGTCAGCACGCGGCGCAGCGAGACCTCACGGTCCAGCAGCACGGTGACGGCGGCGAGTTCCTCGGCGAGCTTGGCCGCGTCCACCGAAGTGTTGTCGGTCAGGCTCTCGAGGTTCTCGCGACCGGCGGCGAGGGCCTCGCGGCTCGCGCCGATCACTTGGCCGCACCCTGGGCAGCGGCGGCCTTGGACTCAAGCTCGTCCAGGAAGCGGTCGATGACACCGCTCTGGCGGGCGTGGTCCTCCAGGGACTCACCGACGATGCGGGAGGCCAGCTGGGAGGCCAGCGAGCCCACGTCCTGGCGCAGGGCGGCGGTCGCCTGCTTCTTGTCGGCGTCGATCTGCGCGTGGCCGGCGGCGACGATGGCCTCGCGCTGACGCTGGCCCTCCTCGCGCATCTCGGCGATCAGGACAGCGCCCTGCTCACGGGCGTGCTCGGTGATCCGAGCGGCCTCGTGACGCGCCTCGGCCAGCTCGGCGCGGTACTGCTCCAGCAGGGCCTGGGCCTCGGCCTGAGCGGTCTCCGCGCGCTTCATGCCGCCCTCGATGGCGTCGCGGCGCTCCTCCAGCACCTTCTCGATGCTGGGGAGGAGCTTCTTGCCGAGAAGGCCGAAGACGATGAAGAAGCAGAGCAGGCCGATGATGACCTCGGGCCACGCGGGGAGAAGAGGGTTCATCTTCTCTTCAGCCGCGAGGAGAACCTCGGGGGTCATATCAGAACCTTTCGTCGGAATTGACTACCGGTGCGCCTGGCTCACTGGCCGTAGACGAACGGCATGACGATGCCGATCAGGGCGAGGGCCTCGGTCAGGGCGAAGCCGATGAACATGTTGGAGCGGATCAGGCCGGCAGCCTCGGGCTGACGGGCCATCGCCTGCACGCCGTTACCGAAGATCAGACCGACGCCGATGCCGGGGCCGATCGCGGCGAGGCCGTAGCCGATGGAAGCGACGGAACCGGACACAGCAGCGAGAGCGGACATCTCAGCTAATCCTTTGCGGGGATGGGATACCGGTGGGTGTTGGCCACCGGGAGTTCAGGGCGCGGCCGGGGCCGCGGGGCTCAGTGCGCCTCTTCCAGGGCACCGGCGATGTAGCTGCTGGCGAGCATCACGAAGATGTACGCCTGCAGGAACTGCACCAGCAGCTCGAAACCGGTCAGACCAACGGCCACCACGAAGGACACCGAGCCGTACAGGGCGCCGATGCTGGGGCTCAGCAGGTACCACGAGGCCACCGAGAAGACGACGATCAGCAGGTGACCGGCGAACATGTTGGCGAAGGCTCGGACCGCGAGGGTGAAGGGGCGCACGAAGATGTTCGAGAAGAACTCGATCGGCACCAGGATGAACATGACCCAGCCCGGGATGCCCGACGGCCAGCAGAGGTTCTTCATACCGCCGACGAAGCCGTGCTTCTTGAAGGTCAGCGTCATGTAGGTGATCCACACGATCGCCGCGAGCCCGACCGGGAACGCGATGCGCGACATCACCGGGAACTGGGCGAACGGGATGATGGACATGATGTTCATGATCCACACGAAGAAGAACATCGAGACCAGCATCGGGACGTACTTCTCGCCCTTTTTGCCGATCGTCTCGAGCACGATGCTCCGCTTGACGAAGTCGTACCCGATCTCGCCGACCAGCTGGAGCTTGCCCGGAAGCAGCTTCGGCTTGGCGAACGCGGCCCAGAAGAAGCCGACCACCAGGAGGGCGCAGATGATCGACAGCAGCATCGGCTTGGTGAAGTCGACGCCACCGACCGTAAAGATCGGCTTGAAGTCGAACTCGTTCAGGCCGGGGGCCGGGAAGCCGCAGCCGGAGTTCAGGTGGCAACCGGCCTCGGAGGCGAGCTGGACGTCAGCACCCACCACAGACTCCTTCGTTCTGACGCATGGTTACGGCAACCTCGGTGTGTCGGCGTGGCCTGCGGCCACGATGCGGCACTGGAACTAGTTGGATTTCTCGCGGACCCCGGGCGGCGCACATCCACGCCGCGGGATCTTCGAAAGCTTCGTGGAGCTGGGGGGCGATCCGTCCGATTTCCGGAGGGACCTGGCCGCTTCCCGTACTCCGCCGTTGGGACGGACGATAGCAGCCCGTCAGGAGGGCATAAACACCGCCCCCCTCGCGAGAGGGACGGTGCACCCCGCTCACGGTTGACGCCCGGATTTCGACTTGCCGTCGGGTTCCACGTAGAAGGTCTTCGCCCGCAGCCAGCCGCGCACCTGGAACGCCGTCCAGATGATCGCGAGCCCGAGCAGGGAGAAACCGAAGACCTTGT
This sequence comes from Kitasatospora sp. NPDC059673, assembly GCF_042734215.1. Classification (NCBI taxonomy): domain Bacteria; kingdom Bacillati; phylum Actinomycetota; class Actinomycetes; order Kitasatosporales; family Streptomycetaceae; genus Kitasatospora; species Kitasatospora sp. NPDC059673. The sequence continues at coordinate 153,238 of NZ_JBHWEN010000008.1, forward strand.
GGTCGAAGAACGAGAGGTGCTTGGCGACCGCCAGCAGAATGCCGATCAGCAGGATCTGCGTGGTGTACACCAGCAGCGCGGCCGCCATCAGCATCTGCGGATTGTTCCGGGTCAGCCGGTCGAGAGCGACCTGGCCGAAGCCGAAGAAGCAGATCACCACCACCGTCGCCAGCAGGGCGCCGAGCAGGCCCTTCCCCTGGGCAACGGCGAAGGAGATCGCCATGGCGATCACTCCGGCGGCCGCAGTGGGGATTGCGGCGCCACGGAGGATCCGGGCGTCGTGGGACGGCATGTCGGCAGCTCCGGCGGCATGTCGGTGGCAAGGGGCAGAGGTACAAGGACGAGAACCACGCCGCGGACCGCCGGTGAGGGCGGAGCCTGTCGAGGGAGACCGACCAGGGACGGAAGTCCTCCATGTCAGGTCTTTCGGCGGGTTCTCGGTACTCGTGAACGGTATCACAAACTATTTGATGAGAGCTTTACCATGAACGTGTGGCACCTGTCACACCATCCGCCCACAGGTGCCGCCGAACGGGCGTCTCCGAACGGTCCAGCGGGAGTTGACGAAGCGTCAGGACTGCCGCTCCTCCCGCCGGCCGGACGCCGTCGCCCCCGTTCCGATCCGCCCCAGCAGGGCCTTGTCCTCGGCCGAAAGCTCGGCCATCGCGGGCGCCTCGGAAGCGTCCTCAACAGCCTCCCCGACGCCGGCCTTCGCAAGCTTCCCGGCCTTCCCGACCGTCTCAGCCTTCCCGACCGTCTCAGCCTTCCCGACCGTCTCAGCCTTCTCAGCCTTCTCAGCCGTCGCCGGAGCCTGCCCGGCGGCCCGCTCGCTGCTGCGGTAGCGGGGCGGCACGAACGGCTGGACGGCCTTCGGGGCGCGCGGCTTGAAGCGCGGCATCAGCAGCACCGCGAGGCCCACCAGGCACAGGCCGGCCATGGTGAGGACCACCGTGCGGCCGGTGTTGGTGATCGAGACCGCGACGGTGCCGAAGGCGATCAGCGCGGCCCAGAAGTACATGATCAGCACGGCTCGGCTGTGCGAGTGCCCGACCTCCAGCAGCCGGTGGTGCAGGTGCTGCTTGTCCGCCGCGAACGGCGACTTGCCCGCCCAGGTGCGGCGCACCACGGCCAGCAGCAGGTCCGCCAGCGGCAGCGCGATCACCGTCAGCGGCAGGATCAGCGGGATGTAGATCGGCACCAGGGCGTGCACCGCGATGGTCTGCGAGCCGGTCCGGGCCGAGATCAGGTCGGGGTCGACGCGGCCGGTGATGGAGATCGCGGCGACCGCCAGCATCAGGCCCAGCATCATCGAGCCGGAGTCACCCATGAAGATCCGCGCCGGGTGCAGGTTGTGCGGCAGGAAGCCCAGGCACATGCCGATCAGCACCGCGGTGAACAGTGCGGCGGGAGCGGCGTCGTTGATCCCGTAGCCCAGCCAGAGCCGGTACGAGTACAGGAAGAACGCGATCGCGGCGATGCACACCATGCCCGCCGCCAGGCCGTCCAGGCCGTCGATGAAGTTCACCGCGTTCACCATCACGACCACCAGCGTGACCGAGATGAGCATGCCCTGGGTGGGGGTGAAGGTGACGGTGCCGTAGCCGGGCACCGGGATGGAGATCACCGTGACGCCCTGCCAGACCATCACGCCGGCCGCGATCATCTGACCGCCGAGCTTCACCAGCGCGTCCACGCCCCACTTGTCGTCCAGGACGCCCAGCACGAACATGATCCCGGCCCCGGACAGCAGCGCCTTCACGTCCGCGCTCTGCACGAACAGCCGCCCCAGGTTGGTGAGTTGGGACGCCGCCAGCAGGCCGGCCAGCAGGCCGCCGAACATCGCGATGCCGCCGAGCCGCGGGGTCGGTTCGCGGTGCACGTCACGCGCCCGGACCGCGGGCATGGCGCCGGCGGCGATCGCGAACTTCCGCACGGGGCTCACCAGCAGGTAGGTCACTGCCGCGGAGACGAACAGGACCAGCAGATACTCACGCACCACTGGCCTCCAGGGTCACGGTCCGACGGACGAGTACGCAGGGTACTCCCGCGCAGGTTCGGGGTTCGAGGTGCGTCGCCACGGTGCACACCTTATTGACTCCGACGCCCAGCCCCCGCATCGCGGTTCGCCTCCACGGCCACCGGATGCTCAGCAGCGCCCGGCGAAGGCCCGCGCCAGCTCCCGGACCCGGCCCCGCACCGAGGCCGGCTCGGCCCCGGCCAGCACCCGTCCGAGCAGCTCACCGACCTCGCCGAGCTCGCTCTCGCCCATCCCCTGGGCGGCGCACGTCCCGGTGCCCAGCCGGATCCCGGAGGTCTCGGTGGGCGGCGCCGGGTCGTACGGGACGGCGCACCGCCCGAGCATCAACCCGGCTGCGGCGCACCGGCGTTCGGCCTCCACGCCGGTCAGGCCGAGGCCGCCGACCTCGGCGGTCACCAGGTGGGTGTCGGTGCCGCCGGTGAGCGGCGCGGCCCCGGCGGCGGCCAGTTCGGCGGCCAGCGCCCGTGCTCCCGCCACGGCCCGGCGGGCGTACCCGGCGAACTCGGGGGTGGCGGCCTGGGCCAGCGCCACCGCCTTGGCGGCCACCTCGTTCATCGCTGCCCCGCCCTGGCAGAACGGGAACACCGCCCGGTCGATCCGGTCCGCCAGTTCGTCGGTGCACAGCAGCAGGCCGCCGCGCGGGCCGCGCAGCAGCTTGTGGGTGGCCACCGCGGTGACGTCCGCGTACGGCACCGGGGAGGGTGCGAGGCCGGCCGCGACCAGGCCGGCGGACTGCCCGGCGGTGGCGATCAGGTAGGCGTCCACCTCGTCGGCGATCTCCCGGAAGGCCGCCCAGTCCAGGTGCCGGGGGTAGGAGATGCCGCCCGCGACGATCGCCTTGGGGCGGTGCTCGTGGGCCAGCCGGCGGACCTGGTCGAGGTCGATCAGGCCGTCCTCCTCGCGCACCCCGTAGCCGTGGAACTGGAACCAGCGGCCGGAGAAGTTGGCCCGCGAGCCGGCGCTCAGGTGGCCGCCGTGCTCCAGCGACATCGCCAGCACCGCGTCGCCCGGCCGCAGCAGCGCCGCGTAGGCCGCCAGCACGGCCGAAGTCGCGGACCGGGGTTGGACGTTGGCGTGCGGGGCGGCGAACAGCTGGCGGGCCCGGTCGATCGCCAGCAGCTCGACGGTGTCGGCGGGCGCGCAGCCGGTGTGGTGGCGGCGGCCGGGGTAGCCCTCGGCGTACTTGTCGATCAGCGGCCCGGTCAGCGCCGCCAGCACCGCGGGGGTGGCCAGGTTCTCCCCCGCCAGCAGTTGCAGGGATTCGGCCCGGCGCTCGTCCTCGGCGGACAGCAGGTCGGCGGTCAGCGGGTCCGCCGCGCGCAGGGCCTCGGCGGCCTGCCAGTGGGTCTGTCGGGCATCGGCGACCGTCATGGTGCGGCTCCCGGGTGGGGGGTCCCCCAGCCGAAGGCGAGGGGGCCGGTGCGGGCGGAGATTCCTCCAGCCTAGGTCGGCCCCGGTCGCCGGGCCCGCCCCCACGCGCGGGACTGGGCCTTTCGGCCGCGCCCGGCCACCTGCATCGCCTGCGCACGCAGGCTTCACAAATTCTCCACCGAAACTTTAGTGGAGGGCGCTCAACTCACCGGTCCACGCCGGTCAGTGCGGTCACCACCGGGTCCAGCGCGTCGAATATCTCCTCGCCGCAGTTGCGGAACATGCCGATCGGCGCTCCGTACGGATCCCTCAGCTCGTCCGATTCCGGCGAGGCGGCCAGCAGCCAGCCGCGCAGGGCGGCGGCCGAGCGGACCAGTGCGCGGGCGCGTTCGGTCAGCCGCGCGCCGTCCCTGGGGTCGGGCAGGGTCCGCGGATCGACCCTTTGCACCAACCGGGTGAACTCCTTCAGCGTGAAGGTGCGCAGACCCGCCGCGTGTCCCATCGAGATCACCTGCGCGCGGTGGTCCAGGGTCGCGGTCAGCACCAGGTCGGCGTCGATCACGTGTTCGTCGAGCAGCTCGCGCCCGGCGAAGTCCGCGCTGTCCGCGCCGTACTCACCGAGCACGGTGGCCGCGTGCGCCTCCATCGGGGCGCCCTCGTGGCCCCAGGTGCCGGCGCTCTCCACCACGATCCGGCGGCCCACCCGGGCGCCCAGCCGGGAGTCCAGCTCCAGCCGGGCCAGTCGCTCGGCGATCGGGGAGCGGCAGATGTTGCCGGTGCAGACGAACAGGATCCGGAAGGTGTCCAGCGGGAGCGGCCCGGACGCCGGGAACGGCGCCAGGGCACTCCCCGCTCCGTACAACGGGGCGGCGGTCAACTGCCGGCCTCGACGTCCGGAGCGACCTCCCTCAGCTGCTCGACGCTGATCGCGCCCGCCCGCAGCACCACCGGCACCTTGCCGGTGACGTCGACGATGGTGGAGGCCGTGGCGTAGTCGGCCGTCCCGCCGTCGAGGTAGATCGACACCGCGTCACCGAGTTGCGCCTCGGCCGCGTCGCAGGTGGACGGGGACGGGCCGCCGGTCCTGTTGGCGGAGGACACCGCGAGCGGGCCGGTGGCGTTCAGCAGTTCCAGCGCGACCGGGTGCAGCGGCATCCGGACCGCGACGGTGCCCCGGGTCTCGCCCAAGTCCCAGCGCAGCGACGGCTGGTGCCGGGCCACCAGGGTCAGGCCGCCCGGCCAGAACGCGTCCACCAGCTCCCAGGCCTGCTCGGAGAAGTCGGTGACCAGCCCGTGCAGCGTGGTCGGCGAGCCGACCAGCACCGGCGAGGGCATGTTCCGCCCGCGCCCCTTGGCCGCCAGCAGCGCGCCCACCGCCTCCGGCGAGAACGCGTCCGCGGCGATCCCGTACAGCGTGTCGGTCGGCACCACCACCAACTCCCCGCGGCGGATCGCGGTGGCGGCCTCACGCAGCCCGCTGGCGCGGTCCTGGGCGTCGGAGCAGTCGTATCGGCGGCTCATCGGAGCAATCCCCTTTCGGTGAAATCAGTGGTGGTCGCAGCGGAGCGCGACCGCTGCCGCGAGCGACAGCGCCCTCCGGACCGTCGAGCTGAGCCCGTGCGCAGCCCGCTCGGGCCGTCCAGCCGCGCCCGCGCCTTCACAACGCAGCCCGCTCGGGCCGTCGAGCCGCATCCGGTGCTCGCAACAGACCCCTCCGGGCCGTCGCACCGCGCCCGCGTCCTCACGACAGACCCCTCCGGGCCGTCGCACCGCGCCCGCGTCCTCACGACGAAGCCCTCCGGGCCGTCGTACCGCGCCCGTGTCCTCACGACGAAGCCCTCCGGGCCGTCGTACCGCGCCTGAGGTTCACAACGAAGCCCTTCGGGCCGTTGTGCTGTGCCCGATGTTCACAACGAAGCCCTTCGGGCCGTTGTGAAGCGGGGCCGGTTGTTCAGGTCCCGGTGGTCCGCCGCGTCCGTCCAACCGCCCTCCTCGCGGAAGATCCACGGGACCTGCCCGCCCTGGGTGTCCGCGTGTTCGATCACCACCGCGCCGCCGGGCCGCAGCAGCCGGGCGGCGACCCGCTCGATGCCGCGGATGGTGTCCAGGCCGTCCTCGCCGGAGAACAGCGACATCTGGGGGTCGTGGTCGCGGGCCTCGGGGGCGACGTACTCCCACTCGGTGAGCGGAATGTACGGCGGGTTGCTGATCACCAGGTCGAACCGGCCGTCCCAGGCCCGGTCGTCGGCGAACGCCTTGGTGGCGTCGCCCTGGTGCAGGTGGACCCGGGCCCGGTCGGGGCTGGCCTCGATGTTGCGTCGGGTGTAGGCGATCGCGCCCTCGTCGAGTTCGAACGCGTGCACCGTGGAGCGCGGCAGCTCCTGGGCGAGCGCCAGCGCGATCGCCCCGGAACCGGTGCACAGGTCGACCACCAGCGGCTCGGCGACGTCCATCGCGCGGACCGCCTCTATCGCCCACTCGACCACCGACTCGGTCTCCGGCCGGGGCACGAACACCCCGGGGCCGACCTCCAGTTCGAGGTAGCGGAAGAACGCCCGCCCGGTGATGTGCTGCAGCGGCTCGCGCTGCTCGCGCCGGGAGATCGCCTCCCAGTAGCGGGCGTCGAAGTCCCCGTCCGGCACGGTGTGCAGCTGGCTGCGCTTCACGCCGTGGATGTGCGCGGCCAGCTCCTCCGCGTCGAAGCGCGGCGAGGGCACGCCGGCCGCGGCCAGGCGCTGGGTGGCCTGGGCCACCTCGGCGAGCAGCAGGTTCATCCCACGGGCCCCTTAGCTAGGCTCAGTTCTCCTGCGCGGCGGCCAGCTTGGCCGCGGCGTCGGCGTCCACACAGGACTGGATCACCGCGTTCAGGTCGCCGTCCAGCACCTGGTCCAGGTTGTACGACTTGAAGCCGGTGCGGTGGTCGGAGATGCGGTTCTCCGGGAAGTTGTACGTCCGGATCCGTTCGGAGCGGTCGACCGTGCGGACCTGGCTGCGGCGGGCGTCGGACGCCTCCCGCTCGGCCTCCTCCTGCGCGGCGGCCAGCAGCCGCGAACGCAGGATGCGCATCGCCTGCTCCTTGTTCTGCAGCTGGCTCTTCTCGTTCTGGCAGGACGCGACGATACCGGTCGGCAGGTGGGTGATCCGGACCGCGGAGTCGGTGGTGTTGACCGACTGCCCACCCGGGCCGGAGGAGCGGTAGACGTCGATCCGCAGGTCGTTGGCGTGGATCTCCACCTCGACCTCCTCGGCCTCCGGGGTGACCAGCACGCCCGCGGCGGAGGTGTGGATGCGGCCCTGCGACTCGGTCGCGGGCACCCGCTGCACCCGGTGCACGCCGCCCTCGTACTTCAGCTGCGCCCAGACGCCCTGGCCGGGCTCCGCGTTCCCCTTGGTCTTCACGGCCACCGAGACGTCCTTGTAGCCGCCGAGGTCGGACTCGTTGGCGTCGATGATCTCGGTCTTCCAGCCGACCCGCTCCGCGTACCGCAGGTACATCCGCAGCAGGTCGCCGGCGAACAGCGCGGACTCCTCGCCGCCCTCGCCCGCCTTGACCTCCAGGATGACGTCCTTGTCGTCGCTCGGGTCGCGGGGCACCAGCAGCAGCCGCAACTCCTCGGTGAGCTCCGCCTGGTGGGCTTCGGACGCCTTCGCCTCGGCGATGAAGTCCGAGTCCTCGGCGGCGAGTTCGCGCGCGGCGACGATGTCCTCGCCGGCCTGCTTCCAGGCCAGGTAGGTCCGGGTGATCGGGGTCAGCTCGGCGTACCGCTTGGCCAGCTTGCGCGCGTTCGCCTGGTCGGCGTGCACGGACGGATCGGCCAGCCTCTTTTCGAGGTCGGCGTGCTCGACGAGGAGCTCTTCGACTGCCTCGAACATCGGGTGGTCCTACTTCCGTGAGTGCCGAACAGGGGGGTGGTGAGGGGAGAGACGCGAACGGCGCCGGCCCGAACGCCCCCGTGAAGTACACGAGGGCGCCCGAGACCGGCGCCGCGGAAGCGCTAGGCCTTGTTGCCGGAGAGCTTCTTGCCGAAGCGGGCCTCGAAGCGGGCCACGCGGCCACCGGTGTCCAGAATCTTCTGCTTGCCGGTGTAGAACGGGTGGCAGTTCGAGCAGACCTCGGCGCGGATCTCACCGCTGGTCTCGGTCGAGCGAGTGGTGAACTCGTTGCCACAGGTGCAGGTCACCTTGGTGACCACGTACTCCGGGTGAACGTTGGACTTCAACGGATTCTCCTAGCTGATCGGGAGGGCACCGGGTCGGCGGATGTGGATATCCGCACGTGAACCGGGACCGACGGACCAGTGTGCCAGCACTGCCCGCTTCTTCCCAAACCGGGAGGCGGCGCGAGCTATTCCGCGCCCCCGGGCACGGCCGCCGCGCCCGGGTGTATCGACGCCGTGGCGGACGGGGAGCTCTCCGCCGGGTTGCTCGGCTGCTCGGAGACCACCGGCTGCGGCACCGGCCGGTCGGCCCGCATCGCCGCCCACAGCTGCTGGGCGTCCGGTTCCTTCGGGAGCACCCGGTTCGGGTCGCTGGGGGCGTACCCCACGGGCAGCGTGACCATGGTGAGCTGGTCCGGGCCGATCTGCTTCAGGGTCTGCGCCAGGCCCACCAGGGAGCTCACCGAGGCCAGTTCGGAGTCGGTGGTGAGCGCCCGGGTCAGTTTGTCGCCGAGGCTCCACGCCGCCACCGGGTCGGCGGCCAGGCCCAGCGTGTCGATCCGGCCGAGCATGGCCCTCACCATCTCCTTCTGGAGCTCGATCCGCCCCAGGTCGCTGCCGTCGCCGACCCCGTGCCGGGTGCGGACGAACGCCAAGGCCTGCTGCCCGCCCAGGTGGTGGCTGCCGGCCGCCAGGTGCAGTCCGCTGTCCTGGTCGTCTATCGGCACGGTGGTGGTGACGTCCACGCCGCCGATCGCGTCGATCAGCGAGGCGAAGCCGGCGAAGTCCACCTCGACGAAGTGGTCCATCCGCATCCCGGTGAGCTGCTCGGTGGTCTTCACCGCGCAGACCGGGCCGCCGACCTCGAACGCCGAGTTGTACATCGCGCTGCGGACCGCCGGGACGGGCTTGCCGTCGAGGCCGGTGCAGGCGGGCCGGGCGACCAGGGTGTCGCGCGGTATGGAGACCACCGAGGCGGCGGTGTGCGACTGGTTGACGTGCACCACCATGGCGGTGTCCGAGCGGGCGGTGTCCCCGGTGTCGCCGCCGGCCAGGCTGCCGTTGGCGCCGGAGCGCGAGTCGGAGCCGAGCACCAGCAGGTTGAACGAGCCGTCGGTGGAGGCGGGCGGGCGGGCGCTGCCCAGTTGCCCGGAGATGTCGACGCTGCGCAGGTTCGAGTTCAGCTTCCAGTAGGCGAGCCCGCCGAGCCCCACGACCACCAGCACCACGGCGGCCAGCGCGAACAGCGTGATCCGCAGCCCGCGGCGACGCGCGGTGCGGCCCTTCCGGTGCTCGGCCATATCGCCTCATTTCGCCCGTAGTGCGACCTTTCGAGCATAAGTGACGCACCGGTAGGGCGAGCCGGTTCTGAACGCCGCGTGAGAAAAGCCCGAGACCCCGCACCGCGCGGAGCGGTACGGGGTCTCAACAGGGCCTGACCAGGTCAGTCGCCGGAACCCGGGGTGTTCTTGGCGATCTGCATCAGGAACTCGGCGTTCGTCTTGGTCTGCTTCATCTTGTCCAGCAGCAGCTCGATCGCCTGCTGCGAGTCAAGGGCGTGCAGCACCCGGCGGAGCTTCCAGACGATGGAGAGCTCCTCGTGGCCGAGCAGGATCTCCTCCTTGCGGGTGCCGGAGGCGTCCACGTCGACGGAGGGGAAGATGCGCTTGTCGGAGAGCTTCCGGTCGAGCTTGAGCTCCATGTTGCCGGTGCCCTTGAACTCCTCGAAGATCACCTCGTCCATCCGCGAGCCGGTCTCGACCAGTGCGGTGGCCAGGATGGTCAGCGAGCCGCCGTTCTCGATGTTGCGCGCGGCACCGAAGAACTTCTTCGGCGGGTACAGCGCGGTCGAGTCGACACCGCCGGACAGGATGCGGCCGGAGGCGGGCGCGGCCAGGTTGTAGGCGCGGCCCAGGCGGGTGATGGAGTCCAGCAGGATCACCACGTCGTGGCCCAGCTCCACCAGGCGCTTGGCGCGCTCGATGGCGAGCTCGGCGACGGTGGTGTGGTCCTCGGCCGGGCGGTCGAAGGTCGAGGAGATGACCTCGCCCTTCACCGACCGCTGCATGTCGGTGACCTCTTCCGGACGCTCGTCGACCAGGACGACCATCAGGTGGCACTCGGGGTTGTTGTGGGTGATCGCGTTGGCGATCGCCTGCATGATCATGGTCTTACCGGTCTTCGGCGGGGCCACGATCAGACCGCGCTGGCCCTTGCCGATCGGCGACACCAGGTCGATGATCCGGGTGGTCAGCACACCCGGGTCGGTCTCCAGGCGCAGCCGCTCCTGCGGGTACAGCGGGGTCAGCTTGCCGAACTCGGGGCGGCCGCGGCCGCTGTCCGGGTCCATGCCGTTGACGGAGTCCAGGCGCACCAGCGCGTTGAACTTCTCGCGGCGCTCGCCGTCCTTCGGTTGCCGGACGGCGCCGGTGATGGCGTCACCCTTGCGCAGGCCGTGCTTGCGGACCTGGGCCAGCGAGACGTAGACGTCGTTCTGGCCGGGCAGGTAGCCGGAGGTCCGGACGAACGCGTAGTTGTCGAGGATGTCCAGGATGCCCGCGACCGGGATCAGGACGTCGTCCTCGCTCAGCGGGACCTCGGGGCCGCCCGCGCCCTCGAAGCCGTCGCGGCGACGGCCCCGGCGGTCACGGTAGCGGCCGCGGCGGCCGCGGCGGCCGTCGCCGAACTCGTCGTCCTCGTAGCCGCCCTGCTGCTGGGCGCCGCCGCCCTGCTGCTGGCCCTGGCCCTGCTGCTGGGTCTGCTGGCGGGACTGGCCGCCGTCCTGCTGCTGGCCGCCGCCCTGCTGCCGGTCGGCGCGGTCGCGCTCGCGGCGGTTGCGGCGGTCCCGGCGGGACTCGCGGACCTCGTTGTCGCCCTCGGCCGTGGCGGCCTCGGTGCTGCGCTCGGTGCGCTCGCCGCCCTCGCGGCGGTCGCGGCGGTCCCGGCGCTCGCGGCGCTCGGAACGGCCCTCGCCCTCGGCGGCCTGGCGCTGGCCCTCGGCCTTGGCGTCGGCGGCCGGCTGAGCCTGCTCGGTGGTGGTGGCGGTGGCCTCGGCGGTCGGCGCACCGGCGGCCGCGGTGGCGCGGCGGCGCGGACGCTCGGTCCGGGTGGTGGCGGCCGCGGTGTCGGCGGCGGCCTGCACCGGGATCTCGATCTGCGCCTGCGGCTGCGGCTCGGTGGCGGCGGCGGTGCGGGCGCGGCGGGTTGCCCGCGGCGGGGCCGCTGATTCACCCTGCTCCTCGGCGGCGGCCGGAGCGGCCTCGGCGACGGGGGCAGCCGACTTGGCGGCCTTCTTGGCGGCCGGAGCGGCGGGGGCGGAGCCGCCCGCGAGCAGCGGGTCTCCGCCGCTCTTCTCCTTGATGGCCTCGATCAGCTGGCTCTTGCGCATCCGTCCGGTACCGCTGATCCCGAGGGTCGAGGCGAGCTTCTGGAGCTCGGCCAGGACCAGGCCGTCCAGGCCGGCGGCAGCGGTACGACGGCGTCGCGCCGGAGCCGCAGGGGCGGCGGCAGCGTCCGACGCCTCGGCATCCGGGCGCGCGCCCATCAGATCGGTGGTGTCGCTCACTAAGGGTCCTTCCCTGGAGCGGACGTCGGCCTGTCTGGCACGGCGACCGGTTGTGCTGTCCTGCCCAGCATCTCTATGTGCTGGTCAGGGGCTGGATTCCCGCGGAAGGCTGGTCCTTCCGGGGAGCTGCGAAGTGCGGTGCACTGTGGTGCGAAGGTGGCGCGGACGGCCGGTACCGACCTCGCTGCGCCTGTTGATGCCCGGGCCCCCGTCGCGCGGCGGCAGTTCGGGCCCCGCCCGGCCAGGCCTCAGTGCAGAGGCTGCGGGTGGGAGTCTGGTGCCGTCACGGCCTCGGGATGGGCCGCAGTCGCGCAGGCAGGCTGCGTACGCGGTGTGGCGGGCTCCCGGAGAATCGTGATCCCGAGCTTCCGGCCCCCGTGCGGACGGGGGAACGGGATCGGGATGCGTCGCACCGGGCCCCGGAGGGCATCTGGTGCAGCAATGAGGTTAACACTACCGACCCCCTGACACATTCCCCAGCCCTTTGTTTGTCAATCGTGTCCGTCTCACATGTCGAGCGGCAGAACGGTCGCACCGGTGCGGTCGAGCTCCAGCCGGTGCGCCGCGAACTGCGGCCCCGCGAAGTTCAACAGCTTCTCCGCGCCAGCCTCGTCGGTGAGCGCGAGCACCGTCGGTCCGGCGCCCGAGATGACGGCGGGTACGCCCTCGGCGCGCAGCGCGGCGACCAGGGCGGCGCTGTCGGGCATGGCGGAGGCCCGGTAGTCCTGGTGCAGGCGGTCCTCGGTGGCGGTGAGCAGCAGTTCGGGGCGGCGGGTGAGCGCCTCGACCAGCAGCGCGGCGCGGCCGGCGTTGACGGCGGCGTCGGCCAGCGGAACGGTCTTGGGGAGGAGACCGCGGGCCGTCTCGGTGAGCACCTCGGTGGAGGGCACGAACACGACCGGGACCACCCGGTCGGAGGGGTCGAGCGTGATGGTGCGGGCGGTGCCGTCCTCGGTCCAGGCGACGGTGAAGTTGCCGCGCAGACAGGCCGCGACGTTGTCGGGGTGGCCCTCCAGCTCGGAGGCGAGGGCGAGCAGCGCGTCGTCGCCGAGGGCGGAGGCGCCGCCGATGGTGACGGCGCGGGCGGCGACGATGCCGGCGCAGATCGCCGCGGACGAGGATCCCAGGCCGCGGCCGTGCGGTATGCGGTTGGCGCAGACCACTTCGAGGCCGCGGGGCTGCCCGCCGAGCCGGTCGAAGGCGGCGCGCAGCGAGCGGACCAGCAGGTGGCGCTCGTCGCGGGGCAGGGTGTCGGCGCCCTCGCCGGCGATGTCCACGCTCAGGCCGGAGTCGGCGACCCGGACCACCACGTCGTCGTAGAGCCCCAGGGCGAGGCCGAAAGCGTCGAAGCCGGGGCCGAGGTTGGCGCTGGTCGCGGGGACGCGGACCCGGACGGCGGCGGCGCGGAACGCGGGACCGGCCATGCGGTGGACACTCCTGAAAAGTGGGGGAGGCCCGGACGACGGGGCCTGCGGTGGTACGACGGCGGGAGGTCGAAGGGAGCGCGCAGCATGGCGCGGCCCGCCGGGGTCCAGCGTATCGAAGAGAGGTTCCAGAGCGGTACACCCTGCCCGGCCCGGATCTGCCGTGTTGCCACAAGAAGCGGAAAAGCGCCGGTCGGATGACCTGAAAGCGGTGCAGAAGCCGTTGAGCGGCAGGCCTGGTCGGGCCTGCCGCTCAACGGGGTTGACGCCGGATCAGTCGGGTCAGTCGAGCAGGCCGAGGCGGCGGGCGGCCGTCTCCGGGTCGATCGGGACGATCTGCGGCTGCGGCGCGCCGGCCACCGCCCAGTCCGGGTCCTTGAGGCCGTTGCCGGTGACGGTGCAGACGATCCGCTGGCCGGGGTCGACCAGTCCGGCCTCGGCCTTGGCGAGCAGGCCGGCCACCGAGGCGGCCGAGGCGGGCTCCACGAAGACGCCCTCCTGCGCGGCCAACAGGCGGTAGGCGGACAGGATCTGGCGGTCCGTCACCTTGTCGATCAGGCCGCCGGACTCGTCCCGGGCGGCCAGCGCGTAGTCCCAGGAGGCCGGGTTGCCGATCCGGATCGCGGTGGCGATGGTCTGCGGCTTGAGCACCGGGGCGCCGTCCACGATGGGCGCGGAGCCGGACGCCTGGAAGCCCCACATCCGGGGGGTGCTGGTGGCGAGGCCGTCGGCCGCGTATTCGCGGTAGCCCTTCCAGTAGGCGGTGATGTTGCCGGCGTTGCCGACCGGGAGGACGTGGATGTCGGGGGCGTCGCCGAGCATGTCGACGATCTCGAAGGCGGCGGTCTTCTGGCCCTCGATGCGCACCGGGTTGACCGAGTTGACCAGGGCGACCGGGTACTTCTCGGAGAGTTCGCGGGCGAGCGTGAGGCAGTCGTCGAAGTTGCCGTCCACCTGGAGGATCTTCGCGCCGTGCACCAGCGCCTGGCCCATCTTGCCGAGGGCGATCTTGCCCTGCGGGACGAGCACGGCGGACACCATGCCGGCCCGGACCGCGTATGCGGCGGCGGAGGCGGAGGTGTTGCCGGTGGAGGCGCAGATGACGGCCTGGGCGCCGTCCTCCTTGGCCTTGGAGATGGCCATGGTCATCCCGCGGTCCTTGAAGGAGCCGGTCGGGTTGGCGCCTTCGACCTTGAGGTAGACCTCGCAGCCGGTGCGCTCGGAGAGCACCTGGGCGGGGACGAGGGGCGTGCCGCCTTCGAGCAGGGTGACCACGGGGGTGGAGTCGGTGACCGGGAGGCGGTCGCGGTACTCCTCGATGAGGCCGCGCCACTGGTGGGTGTGGGTGCCTCGGGCAGCGTTTTCGGCAAGGGCGTTCATGGTTCTTCCTACTCCCCTTCGACCCGCATGATGCTGGCCACGTCGCGCACGCTGTCCAGTGCGCGGAGCTTGTCGACCGTCGCCGACAGGGCGGCGTCGGTGGCGCGGTGGGTGACCACGACGAGTGCGGCGTCGCCGTCGCGGCCCTGCTGGCGCACGGTGTCGATGGAGACGCCGTGCTCGGCGAAGACCGAGGCGACCTGGGCGAGCACGCCGGCCCGGTCGTCCACGTCGAGGCTGACGTGGTAGCGGGTGACCACCTCGTCCATCGGCTTGGCGGGCAGCTGGGTGTAGACGGAGTCGCCGGGGCCGGTGGTGCCGTTGACCTTGTTGCGGCAGACCGCGACCAGGTCGCCGAGGACCGCGGAGGCGGTCGGCGAACCGCCCGCGCCGGGGCCGTAGAACATCAGCCGGCCGGCCGCCTCGGCCTCGACGAACACCGCGTTGTAGGCCTCCCGGACGGAGGCCAGCGGGTGGCTGAGCGGGATCATCGCCGGGTGCACCCGGGCGGTGACCGAGCTGCCGTCGGCGGAGCGCTCGCAGATCGCCAGCAGCTTTACCACGCAGCCCATCTGCTTGGCGGAGGCGATGTCGGCGGCAGTGACCTCGGTGATGCCCTCGCGGTACACGTCCGCGGCGGTCACCTTGGTGTGGAAGGCGATCCCGGCCAGGATGGCGGCCTTCGCGGCGGCGTCGAAGCCCTCCACGTCGGCGGTCGGGTCGGCCTCGGCGTAGCCCAGCGCGGTGGCCTCCTCCAGCGCCTCGGAGTATCCGGCGCCGGTGGTGTCCATCTTGTCGAGGATGAAGTTGGTGGTGCCGTTGACGATGCCCAGCACCCGGTTCACCTTGTCGCCGGCCAGCGACTCGCGCAGCGGGCGCAGCAGCGGGATGGCGCCGGCCACGGCGGCCTCGTAGTAGAGGTCGACGCGGGCCGTGGCGGCCGCGGTGTGCAGTTCGGCGCCGTCCTTGGCGAGCAGCGCCTTGTTGGCGGAGACCACCGAGGCGCCGCCCGCGAAGGCTTTCAGGATCAGCGACTTGGACGGCTCGATGCCGCCCACCACCTCGATCACCACGTCGATGTCGCCGCGGCCGACCAGGGCCTCGGCATCGGTGGTGAGCAGGTGCTCGGGCACCCCGGGGCGGGGGCGCCCGGCCCGCCGTACCGCGATGCCCGCGAGCTCCACCGGGGCGCCGATGCGCGCGGCGAGGTCGTCGGCTGTCGTCGTCATGATGCGCGCCACCTCGGAGCCCACCACACCACAGCCCAGCAACGCCACCTTCAGCGGGCGCGTACGCATCATCCGACTCCGCTCTGCATTCTTCGGTCCCCGCCGGGGCGATTCGGTGTCCCCGGGGGCTTTCCTGTCCGTACCAGTCTCCGGGACTTTCCGCACGGATCTACGGCCGGTCCACGTTCTGAGACGAAAATTTCGTCAGCCGATATCGAGGCGCAGGAGATCCTCTTCCGTCTCGCGGCGGACGATCACCCGGGCCGAGCCGTCCGCGACGGCCAGCACGGGGGGCTTGAGGGCGTGGTTGTAGTTGCTCGCCATCGACCGGCAGTAGGCGCCGGTGGCGGGCACCGCGATCAGGTCGCCGGGGGCCAGGTCGGCGGGCAGGAAGGCG
The DNA here is from genome assembly GCF_042734215.1 of Kitasatospora sp. NPDC059673. Taxonomy (NCBI): domain Bacteria; kingdom Bacillati; phylum Actinomycetota; class Actinomycetes; order Kitasatosporales; family Streptomycetaceae; genus Kitasatospora; species Kitasatospora sp. NPDC059673. Next base: position 168,799 of record NZ_JBHWEN010000008.1, read on the forward strand.
TCCTTGACCACGATGTCGCCGGACTCGCAGTGCTTGCCGACCACCCTGACCAGCATCGGTTCGGCCTCGCTGGTGCGGGAGACCAGCGCCACCGAGTACTCGGCGTCGTACAGCGCGGTGCGGATGTTGTCGGACATGCCGCCGTCCACGCTGACGTAGGTGCGCAGGCCCTCCAGCCGCTTGACGGTGCCGACCTCGTACAGCGTGAACGCGGTCGGGCCGACGATCGCCCGGCCGGGCTCCACCGAGATCCGAGGGGCCGTCAACTGTGCTGCGGCGCACTCGCGTCGGACGATCTCGCCGAGCGAGACGGCGATCTCGGCGGGCTCGCGCGGGTCGTCGTCGGGGGTGTACGCGATGCCGAGGCCGCCGCCGAGGTCGATCTCCGGCAGCTCGACGCCGTGCTCGTCGCGGACCTCGGCGAGCAGGCCGACCACCCGGCGGGCGGCCACCTCGAAACCGGCGAAGTCGAAGATCTGCGAGCCGATGTGCGAGTGGATGCCGCGCAGTTCCAGGGAGGGCTTGGCCAGCACCCGGCGGACCGCCTCGGCGGCCAGACCGCCGGACAGCGACAGGCCGAACTTCTGGTCCTCGTGCGCGGTGGCGATGAACTCGTGGGTGTGCGCCTCGACGCCGACGGTGATCCGGATCAGCACCGGCTGGCGGACGCCCCGCGCACCGGCGATCTCCGCCAGGCGGTCGATCTCCTGGAACGAGTCGACCACGATGTGCCCGACGCCGGCCTTCACGGCCTGCTCCAGTTCGTGCGCCGACTTGTTGTTGCCGTGCAACGCGATCCGCTCCCCCGGCATGCCGGCCGCCAGCGCCACGTGCAGCTCGCCCAGGGAGCACACGTCGACGTTGAGGCCCTCCTCGTGCAGCCAGCGCACCACGGCCTTGGACAGGAACGCCTTGCCCGCGTAGTACACGTCCGCGTCGTCGCCGAAGGCGTCCCGCCAAGCGCGGGCGCGGGCCCGGAAGTCGGCCTCGTCCAGCACGTACGCGGGGGTGCCGAACTCGGCGGCCAGGGTGCGGACATCGACGCCGCCGACGGTGGCTGCGCCGTCCGCGCCGCGGGTGACGGTGCGCGACCAGATCTTCGGGTCGAGGGCGTTCAGGTCGGCGGGCGGGGCCTGGTAGTGGCTCTCGGGCAGCACGTCGCCGTGCCGGGGACCTGCGGGGTGGGCGGAGCGAGACATGTGCGGTACTTCCTCGGCCTATGGCAAGGGGCGGCGGCCGGTCTCCGTCGACCGGTCCGCCGCCCCCGCTCGTGCTGCGCTTGGGGGTTGTGGTGCTTTACATCCGCTCGGGGGCGGATACGCCGAGCAGACCGAGGCCGTTGGCGAGCGTCGTTCGCGTGGCGTCGGCGAGCCAGAGGCGGGCGTGCGTGAGGTCGGTGACCTCCTCGTCGCCCTTCGGCAGGATCTGGCAGTTGTCGTAGAACCGGTGGTAGGCGCGGGCCAGCTGCTCCAGGTAGGTGGCCACGTGGTGCGGCTCGCGCAGTTCGCCGGCCTTGGCCAGCACCCGCGGGAACTCGCCGAGCTGACCGAGCAGGTTGTTCTCCCACTCGGTGTTCAGCAGCTCCGGTTTGAACTCCGCGCTGCGGGCGATGCCCTTCTCCACGGCGTTGCGCTGCACGGAGCACATCCGGGCGTGCGCGTACTGCACGTAGAAGACCGGGTTCTCGGCGGTCTGGCTGGTGACCACGTCGATGTCGATGGTGATGGTGGAGTCGGTGGACTGGCGCACCAGCATGTAGCGGGCGGCGTCCACGCCGATCCAGTCGATCACGTCGTCGATCGTGATGATGTTGCCCGCGCGCTTGGAGAGCCGGACCTCCTTGCCGTCGCGCAGCATCTTCACGAACTGACCGATCATCACCTCGATGTTGCGGTCCATGTCGTCGCCCGCGCAGGCCGCGATGGCCTTGAGGCGGTTGACGTAGCCGTGGTGGTCGGCGCCGAGCATGTAGACCGAGACCTCCGCGCCGCGGTCCCGCTTGCTCAGGTAGTAGGCGGCGTCGGCGGCGAAGTAGGTGGTCTCGCCGTCGGCCTTGATCAGGACGCGGTCCTTGTCGTCGCCGAAGTCGGTGGTGCGCAGCCAGATCGCGCCGTCCCGGTCGAAGACGTGGCCCTGCTCGCGCAGCCGCTCCATGGCCTGCTGGACGGCGCCGGAGTCGTGCAGCGTCTTCTCGGAGAACCAGGTGTCGAAGTGCACCCCGAACTCGGCCATGGAGCGCTGGATCTCGGCGACCATCAGCTTCAGGCCCTCGGTGCGGAAGGCCAGCAGCTGCTCGTCCTCGGGCAGCTCCAGGATGCCGGGCACGCCGTCGGTGACGGCCTTGGCGATGTCGTTGATGTACTCGCCGACGTAGCCGTCCTCCGGGACGGGCTGTCCGTTGGCGGCGGCCTTCAGCGACTTGGCGAACTTGGTGATCTGCACGCCGGCGTCGTTGAGGTAGTACTCGGTGGACACCTCGGCGCCGGAGGCCTTGAGGACGCGGGCCAGCGAGTCGCCGACGGCGGCCCAGCGGACGCCGCCGATGTGGATCGGGCCGGTCGGGTTCGCCGAGACGAACTCCAGGTTGATCTTCAGGCCCTTGAGCGCCTCGTTGCGGCCGTACGCCTCGCCCGCCTCGACGATGGTGCGCGCCAGCTCGCCCTGGGTGGCGGCGTCCAGCGTGATGTTCAGGAAGCCCGGGCCGGCGATGTCGACCTTCGCGACGCCGGTGATCTCTCGCAGGCGGGCGGCCAGCGTCTCGGCGACGGCTCGCGGCGGCTTGCCGGCCGGCTTCGCGAGCTGGAGGGCCACGTTGGTGGCGTAGTCGCCGTGGTCCCTGTTCTTGGGCCGCTCGACCGTCACGTGCGCGGGCACGTCGACGGTCAGCTCGCCTGCCTGGATGGCGGCGCTGACGGCGGCCTGGACTGCCTGGGAGAGTTCTGCGGGTGTCACGGGCCCAAGCCTAGGCGAGAGGGGGTGGTCGGCCGCCACTCGGTTTGCCGAGTGGGACGCGCGTCGCGCCGCCCGGTGTGCTTCGTCTCGTCGGACAGCGCCGCAGACCGGCACATCTCACGGGCGTGACTCGTCCGGCGGAACAAGTTCCTGCGCCTGTTCGCTCAGGGCGAAATTACGCGGGGTTTGGACGGGCGGATGAGGCGCGCTGCCGAAGTCGTACGCGAAACGGCGCCCGGCGCCCGCCGCAGCCGGACGATCCATCGCCCGCAGGCGGCGCACCAGCTCGATCAGGTCCGCCGGGTCGAACGGCTTCGCCAGGTAGCCGTCCACCCCCACCGACTCGCCGCGCTCCAGATCCGCCGGGGTGCAGGCGCTCACGATCGCGATCGGCAGGTGGGCGGTCTCCCAGGCGGCGCGCAGCCGGGCCGCCGTCCGCAGCCCGTCCAGCCGGGGCATCACCACGTCCAGCGTCACCACGTCCGGCGCGACCCGGCGGACCACCTCCAGGCACTCGGCACCGTCGGCGGCGGTCACCACCTCGAAGCCCTCCAGCTCCAGGTTGACCGTGATCAGCCGACGGATCGCCTCGCTGTCGTCCACCACGAGGACCCGCCCCGACGTCGCCGCCACCTCACCGAGGGTAGCCGCGCCCCGCCCCGCCCGTCCGGCCTTTGCGCTACTTGCCGGTCACCCCCTGACGGCCCGTCCGGATCCCGTTGCCGGAAACCCGTGCACGGAGCACGGAGTTTCCCTGGTAGTGTTTTCCCCGCAAGGCCGGGTGATCGCAGATCGCCCAGGGCCCCCGTAGCTCAGGGGATAGAGCACCGCCCTCCGGAGGCGGGTGCGTAGGTTCGAATCCTACCGGGGGCACTTCGCGGCAAGTGCGTGAACGAGGCTCAGGTCCAAGTGACTTGGGCCTTTTTCGTTTGCCCTTCACGCTGCCCCGACCGGTACGCTCCCCCGACACCTGAACGAGGGGGGCACCACCATGACCAACACGGTTCCGAACCTGTCCGACGACCGGCTGGCCTGGCTGGCCGTCCGGGACCAGCTGAACAAGAAGGCCCGCCGGCCCGGGGCGTTCGGCTGGTTCACCGCACTGTTCGGCCTGCTGAGCCTGCGGGCCGGTGCGCGGGCGGCCGGGATGGCCGGGGACATGCGGCGCGAGGCGGCCTCGGGGAAGCTGCACGAGTACGCCTTCGCCGTGGACACCGCCGCAGAGACCCTCACCGCCACCGAGCGCGCGCACCTGCGGGCCACCGGCGAGGTTCCCGCCCACTTCCTGGCCGAGGTCGAACGCCTGGTGGCCGAGCGCAAGAAGCGCTGACCTGCCGTCAACTCGGCTTCCGCTTGCGGTGGTCGCCGCGCAGCACCAGGGCCGGGGTGGCGGGGTCGTAGGCGCCGCAGGCGGTGGTGGACCAGGGGGACCACTGGCGGGGGACGGCGAAGTACGGGACCAGGACGGGGCCCGTGCGGCCGGGGGCGGCCTTGGCGGGGAGCAGCGCGGGCAGCACGTCGGGGGTCTGGCCGGCCAGGATCGCGGTGCGGCAGGAACGGCAGGCGGGGCGCCGGTCCGCGGCGGCCTCGCGGGCTGTGAGGTGGGCCCGTTGGCGGGTCTTGCGGCTCTTCGGCTCTTCGGCGGCGCTCGCGGCCGGGCCGTGCAGCGGGTTGTAGTAGCAGCGGACGGCGAGCGGGCCGGGCCGCTGTCCGGCGTGCAGCAGGTGGGCGGCGGCGAGCCTTTCGACGGCCTGCTCGGCGAGCACCACGGCGGCGGCCAGGTCGGGCAGGTCGGTGTCGCGGTGGTCGGCGCGGTCGAGCAGCCGGCCGGCCGCCTCGTACGCCTCCAGCGCCCACTGGTAGGCCCGGCGGGCGGCGGACTCCTCGGTGGGGAGCTGGAGTTCGGCGGCCTGGAAGACCGCGCCGGCGGTGGTGACCCGCTCGGCGGCGAGTTCGCGCAGCCGGTCCCGGAGGGCTTCCCACTCCCCCAGCACCAGGGCGTTGTGCTCGCGGATCTCCCGGCGGCTCGGGTGCTGTGGGGATGCCGGGGCGGGCCCCGCGGCCTTCAGGAACCACCAGCGGCGGAACACCGCGCCTCCCCCTCGTGTGCGTCGTCGCACCATTGTGGGTCACCCGGGGGGTGAAGCGGCAGGGGGTTTCCGGGGCCGGTCAGCTCGCCCGGGTGACCAGGTCGGCGACGGTGTGGTCGAAGTAGGCGCTGTAGGACGTGTCGTTGGTGTCGCCGCCCTGCTGGTAGCCGCCGATGACGCCTATCACCTGGCCGGTGGCGGCGTCGATGAACGGGCCGCCGCTGGTGCCGTTGGGGAAGGACGGGCCGTCGATGCGCCGCTGGAAGGTGTCCTCGCGGCTGGTGACGTTGGTGCACAGTATCGGCTTCTCGGCGCCGTCCGGGTAGCCGTACAGCCGGGTCTGGACGGTCCAGGCGGCGTTGATGCCGAGCGGGTTGCCCCCGACCACGTCCTCGATCCGGCGGCCGTCGCTGGGGGCGACGGTAAGGACGGCGAAGTCCTCGTCGGGGTCGTTGTCGTTCTGCCAGCCGTCCGCGGTGTACACCTTGGTGACCTGCCAACTCCCGAACGGGGCCTGGCCGTCGTGGTAGCCGGGGACGAAGGTGATGCTGCTGACGCCGGCCAGGCAGTGCGCGGCGGTGAGGATCAGGTCGCGCCCGGGGCTGTCGATGACGCTGGCGGTGCAGAAGTGGTTGCCCGGCCCGATGTCGCCGGTGAACAGCGCGCCGACCCGGACCGATTCGGTGTTGACCGCGGCGGTGGCGGTGACGCCGAGCTTCACGTCCGGTGGCGCGAAGGGCGGGATCTGCCGGGTGAGACCGGCGGTGGGATCGGCGGACCCGGCGGCGTCGGGCGTGCCGGGCGACTCTCCCGCAGCGGTCTCCGCGCTCGCACTCGGGCTCGCCTCGGCGGCGGTGCTCGTCACGGGGGCGGGCACGGGGGCCGAGGCGGCCATCGCGACGCTGTCGGCGCTGGTCCGCTGCCGCGGGTCGCGCACGTGGACGGAGAACAGCCCTGCGACGGCTATCACGCCGACCACGCCGACGGCGAGGAACGAGCTGAGGACGACCGGCCGCAGCGAGCGGCGCTTGCGCTGCTTGGAGTGCCGTCCCATGGTGCCCCGTTCCTGCCGACCGGAGGATCGTAGCGGTGTCCGCGTCCTTCCCGACGCGGACACCGCTGACCCGAGCTGTCTCAAATATGCGTCGCCGAGCTGGAAATGCCGTGATTCCTGGCTGGGAGACTCGTGAGATTTCCGGTGGCGGACAGCAGGGTCTCATGTCCGGGGCCGGGTACGGGGACGGCGGCACCGGGCGCTCCGGTCAGGCCACCGCTCTGGCCTCGGTCTGGGCGGTCCGGCCCTCGGCCTCGCCCGGGGCGGGCCGGTGGGTGATCATCAGGAACGCGACCACCGCGGCGAACAGCAGGATGCCCATCGCGACGACCGTGGCGACCGCGTAGCCGTGCACCGCGCCCTGGGCCTGGACCAGTGGGTCGGTCGGGTTGCGGGTGGCGAGGTAGCTGGCGGTGACGCTGGCGGCGATGGTGTTGAGCAGCGCGGTGCCGATCGAACCGCCGACCTGCTGGGCGCTGTTGATGATGGCGGAGGCGGCGCCGGTCTCCTGCGGGGCGACGCCGAGGGTGGACAGGTTGATGGCCGGCATGAAGACCAGGCCGAGGCCGATGCCGAGCAGCAGTTCGGCGGGCAGCACCAGGCCGAGGTACGAGCTGTCCACCCGCAGTTGGGTGAGCCAGGCCATGCCGCCCGCGCCGATCAGCAGTCCGGGGACGATCAGGGCGCGGGTGGGGATGCGGGTCATCAGCCGGGAGCCGATGCCGGCCGAGCTGAGGATGATCGCGCCGGTCATCGGCAGGAAGGAGACGCCGGCCCGGATCGGCGAGTACCCCTTGACCACCTGCATGTAGTAGGTCAGGAACAGGAACAGCCCGTACATGGCGATCACCGCGAGGCCGACCGAGAGCGCGCTGCCGGCCCGGTTGCGCTCGCGGACCAGGTGCATCGGCAGCAGCGCGTGCGGAGTGCGCCGCTCGACCAGGGCGAACACGGCGAGCAGGGCGACACCGGTGCACAGCGCGGTGAGCACCAGCCAGTCGCCCCAGCCGCGATCGACGGCCTCGGAGGTGCCGTAGACGATCAACAGCAGTCCGCCGCAGCCGAGCACCGCGCCGGGCAGGTCGAGCCGGACCCGGTGCGAGCGGTCGATGTGGTCGCGGCGCAGCAGGTAGTAGGCGCCGAGCGCGGTGGCCGCGGCGATCGGGCCGTTGACGTACAGGCACCAGCGCCAGCTGAGGTATTCGGTGAGCAGACCGCCGGTGATCAGGCCGATCGCCGCGCCGCCGCCGGCCAGGGCGCCGAAGACGCCGAACGCGGTGGCCCGTTCGCGCGGGTCGCGGAAGGTGATCGACAGCAGCGACAGCGCGGACGGGGCGAGCAGCGCGCCGAAACTGCCCTGCAGGGCGCGGGCGGCGAACAGCATGCCGCCGCTGGTGGCGAAGCCGCCGAGGCAGGACGCCGCGGCGAAGCCGAGCAGGCCGACGATGAAGGTGCGCTTGCGTCCGAAGAGGTCGCCGATCCGGCCGCCGAGCAGCAGCAGACCGCCGAAGGCCAGTGTGTAGGCGGTGATCACCCACTGCCGGTTGGCGTTGGAGATGCCCAGGTCGTGCTGGGCGGACGGGAGGGCGATGTTCACGATCGTCGCGTCCAGGACGATCATCAGCTGGGCGATGGCGATGACCGCCAGGGCCCACCAGCGGCGCGGATCGGCCGGCTGGGTTTCGGGGGCGTGCTGGGAGGTCACCGGTGGACCGCCTTCCGCCGAGTCGGGAATGGGCCTGGATGGCGCGCACGGCGCTCTCTCCAGCCAAACGCCCGATCCGGTCATCGGCAAGGCAGTATGTACGGCTTTGTCGCGATTTGGGACGGTGGACCCGGGTGCCCGGCCGCTCGGCCACCCGGGACACTCCTGCGACTACAGCGCGCTCAGCTCCGTCACCAGGTCGTCCAGGCCCAGCGAGCCCTGCGACAGCGCCGCCATGTGCCACGCCTTCAGGTCGAACTCCTCGCCGCGCGCCTCGGCCGCCGCCCGGGCCGCACTCCGGCCGCTCAGCCAGGCCCGCTCGCCGAGCTTGTAGCCGATCGCCTGGCCCGGCAGGCCCAGGTAGCGGACCAGCTCGCTGTCCAGGAACTCGGCGGACAGGCCGCAGTACGCGCCGAAGAACTCCCGGGCGCGCTCCGGCAGCATCGGCTCGCCCGCGGCGAACGGCGAGTCGGCCGGGAACTCCAGCTCGGCGTGCATGCCGATGTCCACGATCACCCGCAGCGCACGCATCATCTGCGCGTTCAGGTAGCCCAGGCGGTGACCCGGGTCGGTGAGGTAACCCAGCTCGTCCATCAGGCGCTCGGCGTACAGCGCCCAGCCCTCCATGTTGGCGCTGACGCCGCCCAGGGTGACCTGGTAGGTGGAAAGCTGGTCCGCCACGTACGTCCACTGCGCGAGCTGCAGGTGGTGGCCGGGGACGCCCTCGTGGTACCAGGTGGAGACCAGGTCCCACTCCGGGAACGCGTCCCGGCCCAGGGTGGGCAGCCAGGTCCGGCCGGGGCGGGAGAAGTCCAGCGACGGCTGGGTGTAGTACGGGGCGGCGGCGCTGCCGGGCGGGGCGATCCGCGACTCCACCTTCAGCAGCGGATCGGCCAGGTCGAAGTGCACGCCCTGCAGGTCGTTGATCGCCCGGTCCATCAGGCCCTGCAGGTACTCCTGCACCTCCTGCTCGCCGCGGATCGCCGGGCCGTCGGTCTCCAGCCACTTCATCGCCTGCATCGGGCTCGCCCCCGGCAGCACCTTCTCCGCCTCGACCCGCATCTGCGCGTCCAGCTCGTGGAACTGCTCCCACGCCCACCGGTACGCCTCGTCCAGGTCCAGGTCGGCGCCCGTCCAGAACCGCACCCAGCGGGTGTAGCGCTCGCGGCCGATCGCGTCGGGGGTGCCCTGGGCGGCCGGACCGTACACCTCGCGCATCCAGTCGCGCAGCTCGGCGAGGGCAGCGGTCGCCTCGACCGCGGTGGCGGTCAGCTGCTCCCGCAGGTGCTCCGGCGCGGGAGCGACCAGGTCGCCGAACCAGCCGCCGGGACGCTCGGACTCGATCCACTCGCCGAACTGGCCGACCACGGTGTCGACCTGGCGCGGCGCCGACAGCAGGCCGCGGCGCACGCCCTCCTCCAGGGTCTGCCGGTACTGGGCGACCGCCTCCGGGAAGCGGGCCAGCCGGCGGCCCAGCCGCAGCCAGTCCTCGTCGGTGTCGGTGGGCAGCAGGGTGAAGATCTCGCGGGTGTTGTGCACCGGCGAGCCCAGGTTGCGGACCGACCGGAACTCCTCGCCCGCGTCGTGCACCGCGAGTTCCGCGGTCAGCCGCTCGCGCAGCAGCCGGGCGCAGCGGCGCTCCGCCTCGTCCTCGATCGGGCCGGCCGCCTCCAGCGCGTCCAGCTCGGCGAGGGTGCGGCGGGCCAGGTCGTCGAGGGCGGCGGTACCCGCCGGGGACAGGTCCGTGAGCCGGTCGTCCTCCGGGTTGAGCCCGAGATAGACCGCGGTCAGCGGGTCGAGCTCGGCAAGGGCGTGGACATAGGAATCGGCGATGCGGCGCGGGGTGGAGCCGCCGGCATGACGGTCGTTCAGTTCATGAGCCATCCGGCCATCCTGTCGCAGCGACGGGCGAATTCAAGCCCCAACCGGAAGGGACCGCGTCAACTGCGTACCGGCCACCGGCGCCGCACCGCCTGCGACGGGTCCCAGACCGGCCGGCCCCGGGTGATCGGACGGAACGCCAGCCCGATCAGCACCGCGCAGAAGTGCCCCAGGTCGGTGAAGGTGTGCGAGACCAGCAGCGGCACCAGGTAGAACACCACCAGCCCGTAGCCGTACACCCGCCGCCACACGCCCGCCAGACCCCACGTCAGCACGCCCTCCACCCCGGCCAGCGCGTACGACACACCGACGTCCACGGTGTTCGCCATGTTCATCGGCAACACGTGATGGTGGACGCCCCAGGCCACCACCCCCTGGCTGATGTACGTCGCCAGGACGTGCGCGCTCAGCGCCACCGTCAGCCAGCGCCCGGTGCCCAGCCAGCGCTCGGCGGGGACGTGGAAGATGTGGAACATCACGAAGTAGAACCAGAAGTTCGCCTGCTCCGTCCAGATCAGGCTGGCAAGCAGGACGTGCACCGGATGCGAGGTCAGCTGGTCGATGTTGGTGGACCGGCTCTGCAGGAAGTAGTGCAGGGCGGCCGGGTCCATCCGGGCCACCACGAAACTGGTGACCGCGAGCAGCAGCAGCCACACGTACGTCCCCGGAGACCTGCCGATCCACCGCCCGACCGCCCGAACCCACCGCACCGGCCGCTCCTCATCATGATCCGCCGAATTCTGCTCACAGTCTGCGGTCGGCGGCAACGGCCCGCCCGGCGATTACGCTGGCACCCATGGCAGCGACCCCGTCCCCCACCCAGGCGGAGCGCCCCCGGCGCGCCACCTACCGCCGACTGCCCGTCCAGCAGCGGCGCGAACAGCTGATCGCCGTCGCCCTCGAACTGTTCGCCGCCCGACCGCCCGAGGACGTCTCGCTGGACGACGTCGCCGAGGCCGCCGGCGCGTCCCGCCCCCTCGTCTACCGCTACTTCGCCGGCGGCAAGCAGCAACTCTACGAGGCCGCACTGCGCAGCGCCGCCACCGAACTCACCCGCCGCTTCACGGTCTCCGCGACCCCCGGCACCCCCACCCAGCAGCTCGCCGCCGTCCTGCACCAGTACTTCGCGTTCGTCGACGAGCACGCCGCGGGCTACGCCGCGCTGCTGCGCGGCGGCTCGGTGGTCGAGACCGCCCGCACCTCGGCCATCGTCGACGAGGTCCGCCGCGCGGCGATCCGGCGCACCCTGCGCCACCTGGCAGTACGGGAGGCCGGCCCGCGACTCACCCTGCTGGTGCGCTCCTGGATCTCCGTGGTCGAAGCCTCCGCGCTCAGCCGACTCGACGAGGGCCGCCAGATCCCGCTCGACTCCCTCTGCGACTGGCTGGTCGACCAGTTCGTGGTGATGGCCGCCGCGACGGCCGTCCGCGACCAGCAGACGGCCGAAGTCCTGCACCACTGGCTCCAGTTGGAGACGGAGGACAGCCCGGCGGGGGTGCTCATGGCTCGCCTTCGGGACATAGGCATGTAAGAGGGCGCGAAACGCAGGCGGGCGCGGGGAAACGGCAGCGGGTGCACAGACAGGGGCGCGTGGGGGTACCTCCCGGCCCGCTAGGGCTGGGGGAGAACTGCGCGAAGCGGAAGGCACCCAACCGCAAGATCGCGACGCAGGACAATGACCTGCACTTGATCGCGACCTTGCGGACGTGGTGTGCGCTTGTCGCGCAGTTCCCCGCGCCCCTGTCTTCGCGCCCACCTGCGTTCGCACCCACCTGTCTTCGCGCCCGCCAGGTTTCGCGCCCACCTGCGTTCGCGCCGTCAGGTCTCCCGCTGGGGGCGGTACTCCGCCTCCTCGACCCCGAACGTCCAGGCCACGCCCGCCCTCGCGGTGCGGACGGAGGGCGGGACGCGCAGGTAGTAGGTGCGGAAGGTGCCGTCCGGTTCGGGCGTGGAGTTGACCACCTCGACCATCACCACCGGTTCGTCGTCCGGGAGTTGGATCCGCCAGAGGATGCCCGTCTCGTCGCGGTGCAGCGGCTCCGCGCCGCTCTCCGCGAGGTAGCGGTCGTAGCCGAAGTGCTCCAGCATGACGCGGCGGAGCTCGGCGTTCTCCTCGGTGCGGATCCGCTCCACGGTGAGGCCGGTCAGCTGTTCCAGGAAGTCCGCGGGGACGGGCATGCCGCGCCACGCGTACAGCGCGAAGCCGTCGGCGTAGGCGAGGGCGGGACCGTCGGCGCGGTCGAGGCGGCCGGCCTCGTCGCGGTGCAGGGCGACGGGGCGTTCGCTGAGCAGCACGGTGTTCTCGTACGGCCACCACCAACCGGCCTGTCGGGCGACCCCGGCCAGCGCCGCGAGGGCCTCGTCGCCGGTGCCGGCGGTGTCGAAGGCGGCGAACCAGGCGGCGTCGTGCTGGCCGGCGACGGCGTCGAGCAGGGCGAGGCGGGCCTTGGCGCGGGCTTCGCCGGCCACCCGGCGGAGTTCCTTGTTCTCGGGCTTGCGGGATTCCTCCCAGCCGAGCGGTTCGGGCTCGGGGGCGAAGTGGTCGAGCAGCGCGGCGCGGACGCGTTCGGCGGGCAGTGCGGTGGTGGCGGCGAGTTCGGCGCCGGTCGCACCCCAGATCTCGGCCCAGCCGGCGGGGCCGTGCGCGGCGAACGCGGCGTCGCGGGCGCGTTCCCAGGCGGCGGTGCGCACCTGCTCGCGCAGGTTCGCGCCGAACTCCTCGCGGTGGTCGAGCAGTTCGGTGACGGCGGCGAGCGGCGAGGGGTACCAGCGGAACTCGGCGGGCTCGGCCAGCCCGGCGGCCCGGTAGGCGGCCCGGACGGCCTGTTCGGCGGTGGCCCGGTCGGCCGGTCCGGTGGCGGCGGCGACCGCCCGCCAGTGCGCCACCGAGGCGTCGGCCGGACGGCCGGTCAGCTGCGTGCTCATCAGTTCTGTCCTCACTCTCTTGCGGGGTGTGCCGGTGTCAGTCCGCGACGATCCGGACCGCGCCGGGCGCGTACTCGCGCTGCCGGACCACCCGGAACCAGCCGGTGGGCAGCGCGATCGCCGCGTGCTCCTCGTGCACGACCTTGCCGCCCTCCGGCAGGTGCAGCCAGGCGCGGCCGAACGGGCCGGACTCGCGCAGCAGTTCGCCCGGGCCGACCACCGCGTGGGCGTGGCCGGTGACTTCGCCGAGGGCCAGCACCAGCCGGCCGCGGCCGTCCCGCGGCTGGCGCGGCAGGTGGGCCACCGCGGCCGGGACCGCGCTCTGTTCGACCGGCACGATCAGTACGTCACCCTGGCGGTACACGAAGGTCCTCCCGCGGTCGGGTCCGGCCGGGCGCCGGACGTCCCGACCGGAAAACTAGGCGGTCCCACCGACAACACCACGCCAGCAAACTCCCCGTGCGGGTGAACGTCGGGGGCGGCTGGTAGACAGGGTCAGGCCCCACGACGAGCAGCGAGGAGCGGCGCATGACCATCAATCAGCACATCGAGGAGTTCCACGGCCTCCCGGTCACCGACTTCCGGACCGCCGAGGCGGAGGGGAATAAGCTGCCGGCAGCCGCGGCGACCGCCTGGCGGATCGGGCTGGACTACGAGGAGGAGCGCGAGTTCGGCGAGGTCTGGGCGGCGTTCCTGAAGACCGTCGCGCTGGAGGAGGTCACCGCGCTGGTGATCGGCCCGTGGTTCTCCGAGGAGCCGGAGTCGCTGTCCGAGACGCTGCCGGTGGTGCTCGCGTCCGCCGACCGCTTCCCCGCGCTGCGGGCGCTGTTCATCGGCGACATCATCATGGAGGAGTGCGAGATCTCCTGGATCCAGATGTGCGACATCACGCCGGTCCTCGAAGCGTTCCCGCAGTTGGAGGAGCTGGTGGTGCGCGGCTCCGACGGCGACTACGACGGCAAGGACCCGCTCTCCCTGAAGCCGGTGAAGCACCAGAAGCTGAAGGCGCTGCGCTTCGAGGCCGGCGGCCTGCCGGGCTCGGTGGTCCGCTCGGTCGCCGCCTGCGACTTCCCGGCGCTGGAGAAGCTGGAACTGTGGCTCGGCGTCGACAACTACGGCGGCGACTGGACGATGGAGGATCTCGGCCCGTTCCTGTCCGGCGCCAACCTGCCGTCGCTGACGTACCTGGGCCTGCAGAACGCCGAGCAGCAGGACCGGATCGCCGCCCTGGTCGCGCAGGCCCCGGTGGTGCCCCGGCTGACCGGGCTGGCGCTGTCCATGGGCGCGCTCACCGACGAGGGCGCGGCGGCGCTGCTGGAGGGCCAGCCGCTCAGCCACCTGAAGAAGCTCGATCTGCACCACCACTACCTCACCGAGGGCATGCAGAAGCGCCTGCGGGACGCCCTGCCCGGCGTCGAGATCGACCTCTCCGACGCCGAGGACCCGAACGACAACTGGCGCTACGTCGCCATCTCCGAGTAGGAGAGCGCGAGTTGACGTCGCCACAGCTGGTCGTCCTGGGCTGCCCGGGGCACCGGAGGGTCACCCTGTTCGCCGCCGCGGCCCGCGCCGCCGGCCTGCCGGAGCCCGCCGTGCTGAGCTGGTCCTCGGTGCTGCGCGGACGGTACGAGCTGCCGCCCGACGCGGTGGTCCGGGTCGATTCGCCCGGCGAGGACCCGGAGGCCGACCGGCTGCTGCGCGGCGCCGCACTGGGCGACGGCTACGCCGCCACCCGGGTCGAGGGCGGTCCGGCCTGGTACGCGGGCGTCACCGCCGCGCTGCGTGAGCTGGCCGCCCGGCCCGGGGTGCGGATGCTCGGTGATCCGGAGGAGATCGCCGTGATGTTCGACAAGCGCCGCGCGCATGCCGTGCTGGCCGCCGCCGGGGTGCCGGTTCCGCCCGCGCTGCCCGGCGAACTCCCGTCCTCCTTCGAGGAGTTGCGGGAGCGGATGGCGTCCGCCGGGATGCGCCGGGTGTTCCTCAAGCCGGTGCACGGCTCGTCCGCCTCGGGGGTGGTGGCGCTGGAGTTCGGCCCGCGCGGGCAGGTCCAGGCCACCACCTCGGTGGAGGTCGCCCCGGACGGACTGCACAACTCGCTGACTGTCCGGCGCTACCGCGACGCGGCCGAGGTCGCCGCACTGGTCGACCGGCTCGCCCCGGAGGGCCTGCACGTCGAGCAGTGGGTACCCAAGTCCGGGCAGCGCGGTCTCGCTGCGGACCTGCGGGTGCTGGTGGTCGGCGGCCGAGCCACCCATGTGGTGGTCCGCACCAGCCGGCACCCCATGACCAACCTCCATCTCGGCGGCGCACGAGGCGAGTTGGCGTCCGTCCGGGCCGCCGCCGGCGGCACCTGGCCCACCCTGCTCGCCACCGCGGAGGCCGCCGCGGGCTGCTTCCCGCACGCCCCGATGGTCGGCGTCGACCTGCTCCCGCGCGCCCGCTGGCGCCGTACCCTGGTCGGCGAGGTCAACGCCTTCGGCGACCTCCTCCCCAAGCTCCCGGGCCTGGCGGACGGCCCGGCCCCGGGACTCGACACCTACGCGGCACAGTTGGCTTCGCCGAAGTATTCGGAAGCTCTCCGCCGGAGCTCCGCGACAGCCCCTCTCCCGAGCCCCGCGTCCCCTCCGGGGCGGAACCCATGCGAAGCGGAAGAGCAGCCCCGGCCGAATCCGCCGCTCACACGGCCGGTTGACGCCCCGGCCGCGTAACCCGAAGGAACCCCGTTGCACCACGACATACCCGACATGAACCACATCGTCGGCACCCACGACCTCCTCCTCGTCACCCTCGACACCCTCCGCTTCGACGTCGCCGAGGAGCTTCTCGCCGCCGGCCGCCTCCCCAACCTCGCCCGGGTGATCCCGAACGGCCGGTGGGAGCGCCGCCACTCCCCCGGCAGCTTCACCTACGCCGCCCACCAGGCGATCCTGGCCGGCTTCCTGCCCACGCCCGCCTCGCCGAACGGCCCGCACCCGCGGCTGTTCGCGGCGCGTTTCGCCGGATCCGAGTCGACCGAGTCCCGCACCTGGGTGTTCGACGCGCCCGACCTGCCGACGGCCCTCGCCGCGACCGGGTACCGCACGGTCTGCATCGGTGGCGTCGGGTTCTTCAACAAGCAGGGCCCGCTGGGCTCCGTTCTCCCGGGGCTGTTCCAGGAGAGCCACTGGGCACCGGGGTTGGGCGTCCCGTCCCCGACCTCCTTCGAGTCGCAGGTGGCGGTGGCCGAGCGGATCACCGCCGAACAGCCGGCCGACCAGCCGCTGTTCCTGTTCGTCAACGTCTCCGCGCTGCACCAGCCGAACTGGTTCCACCTCCCGGGCGCGACCCGCGAGGACGGCGACTCCCGGGCCAGCCACGCCGCCGCGCTGGAGTACGTGGACGCGCACCTGGGGCGGCTGTTCGCGGCGATGTCCGCCCGCCGTCCGTGTTTCGCGATCGTCTGCTCGGACCACGGCACGGCGTACGGCGAGGACGGCTACACCGGTCACCGGATCGGCCACGAAGTGGTCTGGACGGTGCCGTACGCGCACTTCACCCTCCCGGCCATGCCCCAGGAACAGCCATGACAGCGACCCTCCAGTCCCCGTACCAGTCGTACGTGTACGCCTACCCGCACAAGACGGCCTATCGCCCGCTGCCCGACCGCCCGCCGCTGGCGGAGCTGTGGCGGGGTGAGAAGCAGGACGCCCTCTCGCTGTACCTGCACATCCCGTTCTGCGAGGTGCGCTGCGGCTTCTGCAACCTGTTCACCCGGATCGGCAGCCCGGAGGGCCTGACCACGGCCTACCTGGACGCGCTGGAGCGGCAGGCCGTCCAGGTCCGGGAGGCACTCGCGGACACCGCCGGATTCGCTCTCGCGGCGTTCGGCGGCGGCACGCCCACCTACCTGACGGCGGCCGAGCTGGAGCGCCTCTGCGACATCGCCGAGCACCGGATGGGCGCGGACCTGCGGGCCGTCCCGCTCTCCGTCGAGGCCTCCCCCGACACCGCCACCGCGGACCGCCTCAAGGTGCTGGCCGAGCGCGGCACCACCCGGCTGAGCCTGGGCGTGCAGTCGTTCCTGGACGAGGAGGCCAGGTCGGCGGTCCGGCCGCAGAAGCGGGCGGCGGTGGAGGCGGCGCTCGGCCGGGTCCGGGACGCCGGCTTCCCGGTGCTGAACATCGACCTGATCTACGGCATCGACGGCCAGACGCCCGCCAGCTGGATCACGTCCCTGGACGCGGCGCTGCGCTGGCAGCCCGAGGAGCTGTACCTGTACCCGCTGTACGTCCGTCCGCTGACCGGCCTCGGCCGCCACACGGACACCACGCCCTCCCGCGAGTGGGACGCTCAGCGCCTGGCGCTGTACCGGGCCGGCCGCGACCACCTGCTGGCGCACGGCTACCAGCAGGTGTCGATGCGGATGTTCCGCCGGGCCGGCGCGGCGAGCGCGAGCGCCGGCGAGTACGCCTGCCAGACCGACGGCATGGTGGGCCTGGGCTGCGGGGCGCGTTCGTACACCTCGAAGCTGCACTACTCCTTCGACTACGCGGTGGACGCCCGCGAGGTGCGCCGGATCATCGGCGACTACGTGGCCGCACCGGACTTCACCCGCGCCGAACTGGGCTGGGCGATGACCGACGAGGAGACCCGCCGCCGCCACCTGGTGCAGTCGCTGCTGCAGGGCGAGGGCGTCGACCTGGCGGCCTACCGGGAGCGCTTCGGCAGCACCCCCGGGCAGGACTTCCCGTCCGAGCTGGCCGAGTTCGCCGCCAACGGCTGGCTGGCCGGCACCGAGCACCGGCTGCTGCTCACCCCGGAGGGCCTGGCCTGGTCGGACGCGATCGGCCCGCGGCTGTTCTCCGCCGGGGTGCGCGCGCGGATGGCGGAGTACTCGCCGAGATGAGCGCGCTGACGATCCTCTACCGGGGCCCGCTGTCCTCCTGCGACTACGACTGCCCGTACTGCCCGTTCGCCAAGCGGCGGGACACCCCGGAGCTGCTGCGCACCGACCGGGCCGCGCTGGAGCGGTTCACCGCCTGGGCGGCGGCGTACCGGCACGGCGGCCTGTCCGTCCTGTTCACGCCGTGGGGCGAGGGCCTGGTGCGGTCCTGGTACCGGCGGGCGATGGTGGAGCTGAGCCGGCTGCCGCACCTGGAGCGGGTGGCGATCCAGACCAACGCGAGCTGCCGCACCGGCTGGCTGGCCGAGGCGGACCTGTCGAAGCTGGCGCTCTGGGTGACGTACCACCCGGGCCAGGTGACGGAGCAGCGCTTCCTCGCCAAGTGCGCCGAACTGACGGCGCTGGGCGTGCGGTTCAGCGTCGGCGTGGTCGGCCAACCGGAGCACCTGGCGGCGGCCCGCCGGCTGCGCGCGGCCCTGCCGCCGTCCGTCTATCTGTGGGTGAACGCGGCCGACGGGCTCACCTACACCGACGCGGAGGCGGCCGAGTGGACGGAGCTGGACCCGCTGTTCGGCTACAGCCGCCGCCCGCACCGCAGCGCGGGCCTGCCGTGCCGCACCGGAGAGAGCGTGGTGTCGGTGGACGGGGACGGCACGGTGCGCCGCTGCCACTTCGTCCGGCCACCGCTGGGCAACCTGTACGACGACTCCTACCGGGCTCAACTGCGGCCCCGGGCCTGCCCGTTGGGCGAGTGCGACTGTCACATCGGCTATGTGCACCTGGAGCCGCTGCCGCTGTACGACGTGTTCGCGGGCGGAGTGCTGGAGCGCATCCCGCACGGCTGGTGAGGCCCACGGCACCTGACAAGTGAACGGTGCTCAGCGGACCTCGGCGAGGAAGGCGCGGGTGCACTCGTGCTGAGGGGCGTCCACGGCACCGCCCTGGCCGATGCCTTCCTGCCCCGGCACGCCCTCGACCGCACCGCCGACCCGCTGCTGCGCCGGCTGCTGCACGAGGCCAGGATCGGCGAGGAACACCTCACCGACCCCGACGGCCACAGCTACCGCTCCGGCCTGATCCGCACCGACCCGGACGCCCGGCTGCTCGATCCCGCCCTCGGCGGCCACCCGCACCCGCGCCGCACCACCCTCGGTGCCCCCCACCACCACCCGCGCCCCCGCCGCCTTCGCCCGCCCCCGCACGGACGCCCCGGCCTTCCGTCAGAACGACGCGGTCGCCCGGCGGCTGCTGGCGGAGCTGCAGAAAGACGCCTGACCACCACCCCACGACACCCGCCGCCGTACCGGATACGCTCCAAGCACCCCGAGCCCTCCGGAGAGTCCGCCATGGCCAAGCAGCCCCCGCACCGCGACCCCGCCCAGGACGCGCCGCACGTCGGGCCCCCGGCCCACGCCGCCGCCGGGCTGCCCGCCATCGGGCACACCCTGCGGATGGCCGCCGACCAGATGTCGCCGGGCCGGGTGCTGTCCACCCTGCGCAAGGTCAACCAGCAGGGCGGCTTCGACTGCCCGGGCTGCGCCTGGCCCGATCCGGACAAGCCGCACCTGGCGGAGTTCTGCGAGAACGGCGCGAAGGCGGTCACCGAGGAGGCCACCGAGCGCCGGATCACCCCCGCGTTCTTCGCCGCCCACCCGGTCGCCGAACTCGCCGAGCGCTCCGGCTACTGGCTCGGCCAGCAGGGCCGGCTCACCACCCCGATGCTGCTCGACGAGGGCGCCACCCACTACGCGCCGATCGGCTGGGACGAGGCGTTCGCGCTGATCGCCGCCGAACTCACCGCGCTGGACTCCCCGAACGAGGCCGCGTTCTACACCTCCGGGCGGACGTCCAACGAGGCGGCCTTCGCCTACCAGCTGTTCGCCCGCCGGCTGGGCACCAACAACCTGCCCGACTGCTCCAACATGTGCCACGAGTCCTCGGGTTCGGCGCTCACCGAGACCCTCGGGGTCGGCAAGGGCAGCGTCTCGCTCAAGGATCTGTACCAGGCCGACCTGATCATCGTCGCGGGCCAGAACCCGGGCACCAACCACCCCCGGATGCTCTCCGCGCTGGAGCGTGCCAAGCGGGCCGGCGCGAAGATCGTCAGCGTCAACCCCCTGCCCGAGGCCGGCCTGGAGCGGTTCAAGAACCCGCAGACCCCGCGCGGCCTGGTCGGCGGCGGCACCAAGCTCACCGACCTGTTCCTGCAGATCCGCCTCGGCGGCGACCTGGCGCTGTTCCGGGCGCTGAACCACCTGCTGCTCACCACTCCCGGCGCGGTGGACGAGGCCTTCGTCGCCGAACACTGCGCCGGGTATCAGGAGTTCGCCGCCGAGGCCGCCGAACTCGACCGCCCGGCCACGCTGGCCGCCACCGGCCTGCCCTGGGAGCAGATCGAGGAACTGCACCGGCTGGTGCTCTCCTCGCAGAAGATCATCGTCTGCTGGGCGATGGGCCTGACCCAGCACAAGCACTCGGTGCCGACCATCCGCGAGGTGGTCAACTTCCTGCTGCTGCGCGGCAACGTCGGCCGCCCCGGCGCCGGCGTCTGCCCGGTGCGCGGGCACAGCAACGTGCAGGGCGACCGCACCATGGGCATCTTCGAACGCCCCAGCACCGCGTTCCTGGACGCCCTGGGCAAGGAGTTCGCGTTCGAGCCGCCGCGCGAGCACGGCCACGACACCGTCGACACCATACGGGCGATGCGCGACGGCCGGATACGCGTCTTCTTCGCGATGGGCGGCAACTTCGTCTCCGCCAGCCCCGACACCGACGCCACCGAGGCCGCGATGCGCCGCTGCCGGCTGACCGTGCACGTCTCCACCAAGCTGAACCGCTCGCACGTCATCACCGGCGCCCGGGCGCTGATCCTGCCCACCCTGGGCCGCTCCGACCGGGACGTCAGCACGCTCGGCCCGCAGTTCGTCAGCGTCGAGGACTCCATGGGCATGGTGCACTCCTCGCGCGGCGGCCTGCGCCCGCCCGCGCCCGACCTGCTCTCCGAGGTGGCGATCGTCAGCCGGCTGGCCCGCGCCGCGCTCGGCCCGCAGGACCCCACGCCGTGGGAGGAGTTCGCCCGCGACTACGACCTGATCCGGGACCGGATCGCCCGCGTCGTCCCCGGCTTCGACGACTTCAACACCAGGGTCCGCCGCCCCGGCGGCTTCGCCCTGCCGCACGCCCCGCGCGACAGCCGCAGCTTCCCCACCGCCACCGGCAAGGCCAACTTCACCGTCAACCCGCTCACCGCCCCCGACGTCCCGCCGGGCCGGCTGCTGCTCCAGACGCTCCGCTCGCACGACCAGTACAACACCACCGTGTACGGCCTGAACGACCGCTACCGGGGCATCACCGGCGGCCGCCGGGTGGTCCTGGTCAACCCCGCCGACGCGGCCGGACTCGGCCTCGCCGACGGGCAGTTCGTCGACCTGGTGGGCGAGTGGAAGGACGGCGTGGAGCGCCGCGCCCCGCACTTCCGGGTGGTGCACTACCCGGTGGCCAGGGGCGGCGCGGCCGCCTACTACCCGGAGACCAACGTGCTGGTGCCGCTGGACTCCACCGCGGACATCAGCAACACCCCGACCTCCAAGGCCGTGCTGGTCCGCCTGGAGCCCACCACCCGCCCCGCCGAAGCCTGACCCACCGAAGTCCGACCCACCGAAGCCTGACCCGCCGGGCCGCCGTCCCTCGACGGTGGCCCGTCAGCGGCCGGTCAGCGGCCGGTCGGCGCGGCCGACCCCGGCCCGGAGGCCGACGCGGACCCGGACGGCGAGCCGGAGGCCGACCCGCTCGCCGAACCGCTGGGCGAGCTGCTCGAACCGGTGCTCGGCGAGCCGCTGCCACTGGGCTGCGACGGGCTGGTGCCGGGGTTGTTGGGCTTCGGGTCCGGCGACGGAACGTTCGGCGCGGGCGTGCCGGGGGCGGGCGTGCCCGGTGCCGGCGGGGGCGGCAGCGTGGACGCCTTGGCGGGCCCGATCTTCGAGCCGCCGACCTTCACGTCCGGCACCTTCCACTCACCGCCCGCCTCGTCCGCCGAGTCGTCCGGGTCGGGCCGGACGGCGCCCAGGATCGGCATCGCGCCGACCTGCGACACCTTCACCACGTCGCCGGTGCGCGGGGCCTGCACGATCAGGCCGCCGCCGATGTACATCCCGATGTGGGTGGCGCCGCCGTAGTAGACCACCAGGTCGCCGGGGCGGATCTGGTTCAGCGGCACGTGCTTGAGCTGCGCCCACTGCTCCTGGCTGGTGCGCGGAATGGCCTTCCCGGCGTGCAGCCAGGCCTGCGAGGTGAGGCCCGAGCAGTCGAACACGTCCGGCCCGGAGCCGCCCCACACGTAGTCCTTGCCGAGCTGCTGGATCGCCCACTGCACCGCCTTGCGGCCCATCGCGGACGGCGTGCGCTCGCCCTTGCCGAGCGCACCGGAGGCCAGGAAGGTCAGCTGCGCCTGGTCGGCCTGCTGCTTCTCCAGCTCCTCCAGCTCGCTGCGCTGGGCGCCGGTGAGCGAGCCGACCAGGGTCTCCACGTCGGCCAGCTTCTTGGCCACGGTGTTCTTCTGCTGCTCCTGCTGGGTGGCCAGCGCCTGCGCGTCGGCCAGCGCCTGCTGGGCGGCCAGCTGCGCGGCGGCCAGCGCGTCCCGGTCGGACTTCAGCCGGTCCAGGAACGCCTTCTGCGAGCGCCCGGCGGAGTCCAGCAGTTCGGCGATCACCACCGCCTCGTACGGGTCCTTGGCCAGCAGCATCTCGGCGTACCCGGATATCTGGCTGTTGCGGTACTGCGCGCCCGCCAGCTGGGCGGCCAGGTCGTTGCCGGTGTCCACGGCCTCCTGCTGCCGCCCCACCCGGGCGTTCAGGTCCTGGACGGTGGCCTGCTGCTCGGCGAGCCGGGCGACCGTGCCGTTGTACTGCTCGGTGGCGGCCTCGGCCTCCTGGTAGAAGGTGTGCAGCTGCTCCAGCAGCGGGCCCAGGGTCCGCTTGGCCTCGGCCAACGGGTCGGCGCCGGGGGCTCCGGGGGCGGCGGACGAGGTGCCCGGGTCCGGCGCGGCGTACGCGGCGGAGGCGAACGGCAGGGCCAGTGCGGCGACGGCGATCACCGCCCCACAGCGCAGCGCGGCCCGCACCCACGGCCGCAGTCCGGTCGATTCCGCGCGCTGCCCTGCCCCCATCGGCCGGCCCTCCCCTGGTCTCGTCGGCGATCGGACCGATCCTGCCATGTCCAGGGGGGTTCCCGGCAGGTGGCCAGGGGAGCGTGAAGTGAATTCTCATCCGCGCCGGAGTGTGACAACCCTCTCATCAACCGCTGCGATCTCCATGGGAAACCGACGTTCCGGCAACTTCCGCGCCACTCACGGAACCATGACTCCGCGCCGAGTTAACCTCCCGTTCACCGAGGCTTCCTACGGTCACCGAGGACAGCAACGTCAGTCCGACCACTTCGACGATTGTTTGGGTATGGAACACATCACGTTCCTGGTGGCCGTTGTGATCATCACGGCGCTCGCCTTCGACTTCACGAACGGCTTCCACGACACCGCCAACGCGATGGCCACCTCCATCGCCACCGGCGCCCTCAAGCCCAAGGTCGCCGTGGCCATCGCCGCGGTGCTGAACTTCGCCGGCGCATTCCTCTCGGTCAAGGTGGCCACCACCATCTCGGGCGGCATCGTCAACGAGAAGGCCGGACTGCAACCCTCGATCATCTTCGCCGCCTTGGTCGGCGCGATCCTGTGGAACCTGCTGACCTGGCTGAAGGGCCTGCCCTCGTCCTCCTCGCACGCCCTGTACGGCGGCCTGATCGGCGCGACCATCGTTGGCGCCGGCATCAGCGGGGTCAACTTCTCCACCGTGGTCTCCAAGATCCTGATCCCGGCGGTGGCCTCCCCGATCATCGCGGGCGTGGCCTCCTGGGGCGCCACCAAGATCGCCTACCTGATCAGCGGGAACTCCCCGAAGAAGTCCACCGAGAAGGGCTTCCGCCGGGGCCAGGTCTTCTCCTCCTCGCTGATCTCGCTGGCGCACGGCACCAACGACGCGCAGAAGACCATGGGCATCATCACGCTGACCCTGATCTCGGCCGGCCAGCTGCACAAGGGCGACGGCCCGCCGACCTGGGTGATCATCAGCTCCGGCCTGGCGATCGCGCTGGGCACCTACATGGGCGGCTGGCGGATCATCCGCTCGTTGGGCTCCGGCCTGGCCGACATCCGGCCGCCGCAGGGCTTCTCCTCGGAGACCGCCGCCGCCACCGTGATCCTGACCTCCTCGCACATGGGCTACGGCCTGTCCACCACCCAGGTCTGCTCCGGCGGCATCATGGGCGCGGGCCTGGGCGGCCCGTCGGGCAAGCTGCGCTGGGGCATGGTCCGCCGCATGGTCTACACCTGGGGCCTGACCCTGCCGGCCGCCGCCGTGGTGTCCGGGCTGGCCGCCCTGATCGCCGACCAGGGCGACTGGGGCGTGGCCGTGGTCGGCGTGGCGCTGGTGCTCGGCGCCGGCTCGATGTGGATGATCTCCCGCCGCCAGCCGGTGCACGCCGACAACGTGAACGACAGCGAGACGGTGGACCTGCCGGTCACCGGCGGCCCGACCGGCCAGACCACCATCGCGGCCTGAGAGGACAACGAACCATGCACATCAAGTGGGCCGCTCTGGCCGAGACCGCGGGCGTCAGCCTGGCCGTCACCCTCGCGGTGGTCACCGTCTTCGCGCTGGGCAACCTGGCGCTCTCCCGCCGCGAGGCGGCCGTCGAAGCGGGCACCGGCAAGGGCGTCCCGGCCTTGGTGGCCGCAGGCGTGTGCTTCGCCGCCTGCGCGGCGGTGGTGCTGTACGGCATCTCGCTGATCGCCGCCAAGTAGCGCCGGGCGAGCAGACACGACGAAGGGCCCCGCCATCCGGCGGGGCCCTTCACGCATGTCGGCAGCGATCAGTCCGTGACCAGTTCCGCGGCCTTGCCGGCCGGGGCGGCGGCCCCGGGGTCGTCACTGGTGGTGCGCAGCGGCACCTCGCGGATGAACAGCACCAGCAGGAAGCCGACCACGGCGAACGGGGCGGCGACCAGGAACACGGTGCCGACGCCGTGCCCGAACGCGTCGGTGACCAGCGGGACGATCCGCCCGGGCAGCGCGTGCAGGTCGGGGATGCCGTCGCCGCCGCCCGCGGGGGCGGGCAGGCCGGCCTTGACGAAGTTCTCCGCCATGTACGAGGCGACCTTGTGCCCCAGCAGCGCGCCGAGCGCGGAGACGCCCATCGCGCCGCCCATGGTGCGGAAGAAGGTGACCACCGAGCTGGCCGCGCCGAGCTCGTGGCGCGGGACGGTGTTCTGCACCGCGAGCACCAGGTTCTGGCTGGTCAGGCCGAGGCCGATGCCGGCCACCGCCATGTAGAGCGCGAGCAGCCCGTACGGGGTGTCGGCCCGGGCGGTGCCCATCAGGCCGAGCCCGACGGCGAGCAGCACGGTGCCGCCGACCAGGTAGCCCTTCCACTTGCCGTACTTGGTGATGAGCTTGCCGGCCACGGTGGAGGAGACCGCGAGGCCGAGGATCATCGGCAGGGTGAGCAGGCCGGCCTGGGTCGGGGTCTTCTCCTTGGCGAGCTGGAAGTACTGGCCGAGGAAGGTGGTGGTGCCGTACATGCCGACGCCGACGAAGGCGGAGGCCACCGAGGCGAGCGCGACGGTGCGGTGGCGGAACAGGTCGAGCGGGATCAGCGGTTCGGCGGCGCGCTTCTCGACGGCGACGAACAGCCCGGCCAGCGCCAGGCCGCCGAGCACCATCACCGCGGTCTGCCAGGACAGCCAGTCGTAGTTCTTGCCGGCCAGCGAGATCCAGATCATCAGCAGGCTGACCGAGGCGGTGATCAGCACCGCGCCCAGGTAGTCGATCTTCGGCTTGCGGACGGTCTGCTCGGGGAGCTTGAGGGTGCGCTGGAGCACCAGGATGGCGAGCAGGGCGAACGGGACGCCGACGTAGAAGCACCAGCGCCAGCCGAGCCAGGAGGTGTCCACGATGACGCCGCCGATCAGCGGGCCGCCGATGGTGGCGAGCGCGAACACCGCGCCGAAGTAGCCGCTGTAGCGGCCGCGCTCGCGCGGCGGGACCATCGCGGCCAGGCAGATCTGGCCGAGCGCGATCACACCGCCGGCCCCGATGCCCTGCAGGACGCGGCAGAAGATCAGCATGCCGATGCTCTGCGAGAGGCCGGCCAGCGCCGAGGAGAGCACGTAGATCACCATGGCGATCTGGACCAGCAGCTTCTTGCTGACCAGGTCGGAGAGCTTGCCCCAGAGCGGGGTGGCGGCGGTGATCGACAGCAGGGCGGCGGTGACCACCCAGGTGTAGGCGGACTCGCCGCCGTGCAGGTCGGTGAGGATCCGCGGGAGGGCGTTGGAGACGACCGTGGAGGACAGCACGGCCACGAACAGGCCGAGCAGCAGGCCCGAGAGGGCTTCGAGCACTTGGCGGTGGGACATCCGGGTCTGCAGTACTGCCTGGGGGGTCGTCGACATGCGCTTCCTTCGACCGTGAAAAGTTCGTTGCCTCAAGCAACTATACGCGGATAGTTGACTGGGGCAACTTTCTTCAAGCCAAAGTAAAGGGGCTTCCCAAAACCCCAGGTCAGAGCCGGTCAGAGCCGGTCAGATCCCTTCGGTCAGCTCGTTGAACCGCTCCAGCAGCCGCGCGAACTGCTCCAGCTCGCCCACCTCCCACGCCGCCAGCGAAGCCCGGAAGCGCCCCATCCGCACCTCCCGGGCCGCCGCGAACCGCCGCTCGCCCTCCTCGGTCAGCGACACCAGCGAAGCCCGCCGGTCCAGCGGATCGGTCTCCCGGCGCAGCAGCCCCAGCTCCTCGATCGCCCGGATCTGCCGGCTCACCGTGGCCTTGCCCACGCCGAAGTGCAGCCCGATGTCGGTCACCCGGGCCTGCCCGGACTCCCGGATGAACGCGAGCAGCACGTACGCCCCGGCCTCCAGCTCGGGGTGCACCAGGCGGGAGACCTCGGCCGCCCGCGCCCTGCTGCGCCGGAACAGCGTCGCCACCTCGCGCTCGACCGCGAGAAATGCCAGTTCGGCGGCGTTCGGATCCGCCACGGGGTCGTTCATGGCGCTCAGTATCGCGCAGCCTGCATTTTCCCCGGGGCGCAACTGTTTCATGATATTAAGTATCCGATTTGTGTACTGGTACCGGATTGATAGGGAGATGCCCGCACATGGCAGAGCCTGCGAAGGGCTTCGTCAACGAGCTCAAGGACGCGGTGACCCCCCGAGCGTTCTTCCTGGTGGTGGCCGTCCTGCTGCTCCAGCTCGGCTTCATCACCTCGTACGTGGGCGCGCTCCACCAGCCGAAGCCGCACGAGCTGTCGATCGCCGTGGTCGCGCCGCCCGAGATCGCCCCGAAGCTGACGGCCGCCCTGGAGTCCGTCCCGGACAACGCGGTGCGTGCCTCCGTCGAACCCGACGCGGAGACCGCGAAGGCCCGGATCAAGGACCAGAAGATCTACGCGGCCTGGGTGTTCGACCCGGCCGGCACCCAGGACACCCTGCTGGTCGCGGAGGCCCGCGGCCCGGCCGCCTCCGGCGCCGCCGAGCTGATCGTCACCAAGGTGGCGGCCGCCCAGCACCGCACCGTCGAGGTGCAGGACACCATTCCGCTGGCCTCCGGCGACGGCAAGGGCCTGTCCAGCTTCTACCTGGTGGTCGGCTGGTGCGTCGGCGGCTACCTGGTCGCCTCGATCCTCGGCGTCAGCGCCGGCGCCCGTCCCGCCAACGTCCACCGGGCCGGTGTGCGCCTGGGCACCCTGGCGCTGTACTCGGTCGCCGCGGGCCTCGGTGGCACGCTGATCACCGGACCGATCCTGAACGCGCTGCCCGGCTCGATCCTGGCGCTGAGCGCCGTCGGCGCACTGGTGGTGTTCTCGGTCGGCGCGTTCACCATGGCACTGCAGTGTCTGTTCGACGTCATCGGCATCGGCCTGGCCGTGCTGATCTTCGTGGTGCTGGGCAATCCCAGCGCGGGCGGCGTCTACCCGCCGCCGCTGCTGCCCACGTTCTGGCGGGCGATCGGCGAGTGGATCCCGAACGGCGCGGGCACCTCGGCCACCCGCTCCATCGCCTACCTGGGCTCGTCCGCGATGGCGATGCCGCTGACGGTGCTGGCGGTCTGGGCCGCCATCGGCGTCGCGGTGACCTTCGTCGCGGCGTCCCGCCCGCCGGTCGTCGGCCGCCCTGCCCCGACGGAGGCGTGAGCGGCCGTCACGGAAGGGGGCGGGGTCAGACCCGCTCGGTCGCCCGCCCCTGCTCCGCGGTGTTCACCCGTTCCGACAACCGGGTGAACACGAACCGGTTCATCGCCCAGTAGCGGAACACCATCGCCAGTAGGGTGCCCAGGATCATGCCGCTGAGGAAGTCGGCGACCTCCTGGGTGAAGTGGGTGACGTGCGGCTCGCGCAGGTCGAACAGGTAGCGCGAGGCCGCCAGCGGAAGGTCGTTCACGCCCACCGCGAGAGCGCTGACCACCACGAACAGCACCGCCTCGCGCTGCTTGCCGGCGGCCCGGAAGGACCACTGCCGGTTCAGCACGTACGACACGCCAGTGGCGATCACGGTCGCGATGGTCAGGGCGACCAGCGGCTTGGCTTCGAAGACGGTCATCTTCAGAGCGAAGTTGATCAGCATGGTGAGCACGAAGCACGTTCCTCCGACCACGAGGAACTTCACCAACTTGCGGTGCTTGACCAGGAACGGACGGAAGTTCTCCGGAACTGCGGTCAGCGCGCGCTGCGTAGGGGACGGCATGCCGGAAGTCTGCCACGGGCCTTGATCGGCAACCACCAGGGGCCGGGAAGTGGACACTCCCCGGCCCCTCGGCCGCCGTCAGGCCGCCGCGACCAGCACTTCGGCCGGCTCCAGCGCCAGCCGCAGCACCTCCCGGACATCGGACACGGCGTGCACCGTGAGCCGCTCCAGCACCTCGGCGGGGACGTCGTCCAGATCCGCCTCGTTGCGCTTCGGGATGATCACCGTGGTGACCCCGGCCCGGTCCGCGGCCAGCAGCTTCTGCTTGACCCCGCCGATCGGCAGCACCCGGCCGGTCAGCGACACCTCGCCGGTCATCGCCACATCGGTGCGCACCTTGCGCCCCGACAGCAGCGAGGCCAGCGCCGTGGTCATCGTGATGCCCGCGCTCGGGCCGTCCTTCGGCACCGCGCCGGCCGGCACGTGCAGGTGGATGCCCCGCTCGCGCAGGCCCGTCACCGGCAGCTCCAGCTCGGCGCCGCGCGAACGCAGGTAGGAGAGCGCGATGTGCGCCGACTCCTTCATCACGTCGCCCAGCTGCCCGGTCAGCGTCAGCCCGGTCGAGCCGGTCTCCGCGTCCGCCAGCGACGCCTCGATGTACAGGACGTCACCGCCGGCCCCGGTCACCGCCAGTCCGGTCGCCACCCCGGGCACCGCGGTGCGCCGCTCGGCCGGCTCCTGCGCCGACTCCGGCACGTGGTGCGGCCGGCCCAGCAGCTCGCGCAGGTCGTCCGGGCCGATCGCGGCGGGCAGTTCGCGCTCGCCCAGCTCGATCTGCGCCGCGACCTTGCGCAGGATCCGCGCGATCGACCGCTCCAGGTTCCGGACGCCCGCCTCCCGGGTGTACTCGGCGGCGAGCCGGCGCAGCGCCTCCTCTTCCACCGTCAGCTGCTCCGCGCCCAGGCCCGCCTTGGCGAGCTGGCGGGGCAGCAGGTGGTCGCGGGCGATGGCGACCTTCTCGTCCTCGGTGTAGCCGTCCAGCCGGACCAGGTCCATCCGGTCCAGCAGCGGCTCCGGGATCGCCTCCAGCACATTGGCGGTGGCCAGGAACACCACGTCGGACAGGTCGAGCTCGACCTCCAGGTAGTGGTCCCGGAAGGTGTGGTTCTGCGCCGGGTCCAGCACCTCCAGCAGCGCCGCCGCCGGGTCGCCCCGGTAGTCCGAGCCGACCTTGTCGATCTCGTCCAGCAGCACCACCGGGTTCATCGTCCCGGCCTCCTTGATCGCCCGGACGATCCGGCCGGGGATCGAGCCCACGTACGTCCGCCGGTGGCCGCGGATCTCCGCCTCGTCCCGGACGCCGCCGAGGGCCACCCGGACGAACGACCGGCCCATCGCCTTCGCCACGGATTCGCCGAGCGAGGTCTTTCCCGTCCCCGGAGGGCCGACCAGGGCCAGCACCGCTCCCCCGCGCCGGCCGCCGATCTGCCCGAGGCCCTGCTCGGCCCGGCGCTTGCGCACCGCCAGGTACTCGACGATCCGGTCCTTCACGTCCGCCAGCCCGTTGTGGTCGGCGTCCAGCACGGCCCGCGCACCGGGCAGGTCGTACGAATCCTCGGAGCGCTCGTTCCACGGCAGCTCCAGCACGGTGTCCAGCCAGGTGCGGATCCACGAGCCCTCGGGCGACTGGTCACTGGAACGCTCCAGCTTGTCGACCTCCTTGAGCGCCGCCTCCCGCACCTTCTCCGGCAGCTCCGCCGCCTCCACCCGCGCCCGGTAGTCGTCCTCCTCCGAACCTGCCTCACCGTTCAGCTCCGCCAGCTCCTTGCGGACGGCCTCCAGCTGGCGGCGCAGCAGGAACTCCTTCTGCTGCTTGGCGACGCCCTCCTCGACGTCCTTGCGGATGGTGTCGTTGACCTCCTCCTCCGCGAGGTGCTCGCGCAGCAGCCCCAGCGCGTACTCCAGCCGGGCCGGACGGTCGGCCTCAAGCAGCACCTTCAGCTTCTGCTCGGCGGTGGCGAACGGCGCGTACCCGATGTTGTCCGCGAGCTCGCCGATGTCCTCGATCGCGGCCACCCGGTCGACGATCTGCCACGCTCCGCGCTTGCGCAGCCACTTGGTGGACAGCGCCTTGTACTCCTTGACCAGCTCGGCCGCGCGGCCCGCCACCGGCAGCCCGGCGTCCGACTCCTGGAACGGCGTGGTCTCCACCCACAGCGCCGCCCCCGGCCCGGTCGTCCCCCGGCCGATCCGCACCCGGCGCACGGCCCGCACCAGCGCCGCCGGATCCCCGTCCGCCAGCCGCCCGACCTGCTCGACCGTCGCCAGCGCTCCCACCGCCGCGTACGACCCGTCCAGCCGCGGCACCAGCAGGACCTGCGGCTTCCCCCCGTTGCTCCCCGCCCTGGCCGCCTCCACGGCGGCCCTCACCTCCGGATCCGAAAGCTCCAGCGGAACCACCATGCCAGGGAGCACCACCTCGTCGTCGAGGGGCAGCACGGGCAGAGTGAGCGGAACGGACGTCGATGCCATGATCTCTCCCCAGTCAGTGAAGTTGAGCTGACCTGACTAAGGTTTGCGACACCTCAATTGTTCCCCGCTGGCTGTTCACTCCGAGAGAAACTCCCCCGGAGGATCGCAGCACCCTCAATGACCTGCTACGAAGCAGCAGTCGCGGCCTTCCAGGCCCTGGCCCGCTCCGGCCCGCGCGGCCCCCGGCCCCGCCTCAGCCACGGCCACAGCCCGACTCCGAGCAGCAACGCGGCGGGGTGCCCGACCGAAGTCACCAGATCGGGGTCGGACAGCAACTGGTGTCCGATCAACGCCAGCCCCGCCCCCAGCGCGAGGGCCCGCCCCGGCCGCGGCAGCAGCCCGGCCAGCCCGCCGAGAGAGGCCAGCACTCCGTAACTGACCCCGATGTCCATCGCGTCCAGCACATCGGGCCCTGCCGCACCCCCCGCCACAGTGGCGACAGCCACCCCCTGCGAGAGCAGCGTCGCCCCGATGTGCCCGGCTCCGAAGACGCCGAGGGCACGGAGTCCCCCGGCCCGCCGTTCAAGAGGTGCGACGGTGAAGAGGAAGGCCCAGAAGTAGGGCGCCCACACCGAGCCGGCGACCCACAGGCCGCTGCCGATGAGGGAGACCACGGGGTGGACGAGCAGGTTGTGCGCGTCGGTGGAGGACACCGACTGGAGCCGGTGCACCGTCTCGGGGTCGCCGAAGCGGGCGTAGAGCGTGGTGCCGAGCAGCAGGGCGAGGTAACCGAGCGCGAACGGGTTCGTTCGCGGGGTGGGGACGGCCCGCAGGCCGGGGCGGATCAGCCGTCGTCGCAGTGCCGCGCTGGTCATCGTGCCTCCCGAACGCCTCGTCGGCCCCACGATACGGGTGGCAGGTGAGAGGTGTCTGGGTAAGTCCTGTGAAGACCGCTGTCCGTGCATATGCCGCTCGCACACGTACCGTTACAGGTCGCAAGTGCTTTGGGTAAGGTACTGGCCCGTGCCCGTCCGAACGGGGACCTGCCAAGCATGACGGTGCGCGGCCGGAATCCTCCGGTCGGCCCCGCCCGGGCGGGTGCGGCGTCCGTACGCTGCCAGGTGCAGCACCGGCGGGCGGGGCAACAGCCCACGACGGAACAAGACGACTACGACGCGGAGCCCGCTGTCCCCACAGGCGGCCGGCCCGCAGCCCTGGGGGCGGTGGCGTGACCGTGACAGAGATCCAGCAAGAGACGATCAGCAGTGGGCCGGTGGGTACCCAGCGACGGGTGCTCGTCGTGGAGGACGAGCCGACCATCGCGGAGTCGATCGCGGCGCGGCTGGGAGCCGAGGGCTTCAAGGTGGCGGTGGCCCACGACGGGCCGGGCGCGGTGGACGGGTTCCACACCTGGCAGCCCGACCTGGTGGTGCTCGACATCATGCTGCCGGGCTTCGACGGCCTGGAGGTGTGCCGCCGGATCCAGGCCCAGCGCCCGGTGCCGGTGCTGATGCTGACCGCACGGGACGACGAGACGGACCTGCTGGTCGGTCTGGGCGTCGGCGCGGACGACTACATGACCAAGCCGTTCTCGATGCGCGAGCTCGCGGCCCGGGTGAACGTGCTGCTGCGCCGGGTGGAGCGCGCCCAGCAGGCGGCCCGCACTCCGGCTCTCGGCAGCCTGCGTTTCGGCGAACTGGAGATCGACCACGTGCAGCGCCGGGTCCGGCTGGGTTCGGGCGACGTGCACCTGACGCCGACCGAGTTCGACCTGCTGGCCTGCCTGGCCGCGCAGCCGCGCGCCGTGCTGACCCGCGAGCAGCTGCTGGCCGAGGTGTGGGACTGGACCGACGCGTCCGGCACCCGCACGGTGGACAGCCACGTGAAGGCGCTGCGCCGGAAGATCGGCGCCAGCTGGATCCGCACGGTGCACGGCGTGGGCTACGCGCTGGAGGCTCCGCTGTCCTGACCGGGCGCCGCCGGTCCGGGCCTCCGGGGGGCCCGCGCGGCGGTCCGGTCGTGCACGGGGGACGAGTTCTGGGGACACATGACTTTTCCACAGCAACGCAACGGGGAATCCGAGCCGACCCCGCGGCCCCCGCTGGCAGTGCGCGCCGCGCGCCGGGTGTGGGCCGACATCCGCCCGTTCGATCCGGTGCGCTCGGTCAAGGGCAAGCTGGCGATGCTGGTGGTGGTCTCGGTGGTGCTGGCCACCGGCATGGTGGTGGTGGCGATCCGCTCGGAGACCCAGATCCGCATCATCATGATCTTCTCGCTGATCGCCTCGCTGCTGTTCATGCAGTTCCTGGCGAACGGTCTGACCGCGCCGCTGCGGGACATGACGGCGGCGGCCCGGTCGATGGCCGAGGGCGACTACACCGCCCGGGTGAACGTCTCCTCCCGGGACGAGATCGGCGAGCTGGCCGACACCTTCAACCGGATGGCGGGCGACCTGGAGGCCGCCGACCGGCACCGCCGCGAGCTGATCGCCAACGTCTCGCACGAACTGCGCACGCCGATCGCGGCCCTGCGCGGCCTGCTGGAGAACGTGGTGGACGGCGTGGTGAAGCCGGATCCGAAGAACCTGGGCACCGCGCTGGAGCAGACCGAGCGCCTGGGCCGGCTGGTCACCCACCTGCTGGACCTGTCGAAGCTCGACGACGGCGTGGTCCCGCTGGACTGCCGCCCGTTCCAGGTGCGGGAGTTCCTGGACGGCGTGCTGCGGGGCGTGACGGTGGACGGCGCGACGGCGGGCGGCGCGTACGCCCGGCGCGAAGACGTGCGGCTGGCGCTCGATGTGCAACCGGCCGACCTGTCGGCGGTGGCGGACGCGGAACGGCTGCACCAGGTGGTGGCCAATCTGGTGGACAACGCCTGCAAGCACTCGCCGACCGGCGGCACCGTGACGGTGCGGGCCCGGGCGGCGGAGGACGGCGGGTTGCTGCTGGAGGTGGAGGACCAGGGCCCGGGCATTCCGGTCGCCGACCGGGAGCGGGTGTTCGAACGGTTCGGCCGCAGCGGTTCGCCGACCGCGCTCGGCCCGGGCAGTGACGGCGGGACCGGCCTGGGTCTGGCCATCGCCCGTTGGGCGGTGGATCTGCACGGCGGACGGATCCGGGTGGCGGAGGCCGCCGCGGGCTGCCGGATCGAGGTCGCCCTGCCGGGTGAGAGCGTGATCACCTCGTGATCGCCGCCCGGTTTGTGGCGGAACCGGTACAAACCATGTTTCGAGGCCGGGCCGGGACGGTCAACCAGCGGCCCCGCCCGGCCAGTTCGTCCGATTTTCACTCGATATGGCAGCGAACGACCCGTCCACCGCTTCCCTGCTTTTCGTCATCTCTAACGCACAGTTCCGGCCAAAATCCGGTCCACCGATGTGATCTGGGCGACGCCTGAGCATCGGGGACTGCGCGATCACTCATCGGAGGCGTAGCCTTAATCCCCGCTGTCCACCATCCCAAAAGGAAGCGGAAGAGGGCGGTTGCCCCGTGTCGCCACACCAAGAAACCCCCAGCTCGGCAAGCTCCACTGGCTTCGGCCCCAATGAGTGGCTCGTCGACGAGATCTACCAGCAGTACCTCCAGGACCCGGCTTCGGTCGATCGCGCCTGGTGGGACTTTTTCGCCGACTACAAGCCCGGTACCGAGGTGACTCCCGTGACCCAGGCCGCAACCCCGGTCGGCGCCCAGCCGGCCCCTGTTGCCGCTCCCGTTGCTGCTGCCCCGGCCGCGCCCGCAGCCCCCGCTCCGGCCGCCGCCCCGGCGCCCGCGCAGCCGGTGGCTTCCGCGCCGCTGGCCGCCGCTCCCGCCGCCCCGCCCGCGCCGAAGGCCGCGGCTCCGGCCGCCGCCGCGAAGGCCGCCGCCGAGGGCCCGGAGCTGGTGCAGCTGCGCGGCCCGGCGAAGGCCGTGGCGTCGAACATGGATGCTTCGCTGGAGGTTCCGACCGCCACCTCGGTGCGCGCGGTGCCCGCCAAGCTGCTGATCGACAACCGCATCGTCATCAACAACCACCTGCAGCGTGCCCGCGGCGGCAAGGTCTCCTTCACCCACCTGATCGGCTACGCGCTGGTCCAGGCCGTGAAGGCCAACCCGGGCATGAACTACAGCTACAAGGTGGAGGACGGCAAGTCCTACCTGGTGAAGCCCGAGCACGTGAACCTGGGCCTCGCCATCGACCTGGTCAAGCCGAACGGCGACCGCCAGCTGGTCGTCGCGGCCATCAAGAAGGCCGAGACGCTCGACTTCTTCGGCTTCTGGCAGGCCTACGAGGACATCGTCCGCCGGGCCCGCGCCAACAAGCTGACCATGGACGACTTCACCGGCGTCACGGTCTCGCTGACCAACCCGGGCGGCATCGGCACCGTGCACTCCGTGCCGCGCCTGATGCAGAACCAGGGCACCATCGTCGGCGTCGGCGCGATGGAGTACCCGGCCGAGTTCCAGGGCTCCTCCCCGGAGACCCTGGCCCGCCTGGGCGTCTCCAAGATCATGACGCTCACCTCGACCTACGACCACCGGGTCATCCAGGGCGCGGCCTCGGGCGAGTTCCTCCGCTCGATCCACCAGCTGCTGCTGGGCGGGAACAACTTCTACGACGAGGTGTTCGAGGCTCTGCGGATCCCGTACGAGCCGGTGCGCTGGGCCACCGACGTGGCGACCACGCACGACGACGAGGTCAACAAGACCGCGCGCGTCATGGAGCTCATCCACTCCTACCGGGTCCGCGGTCACCTGATGGCCGACACCGACCCGCTGGAGTACATGCAGCGCAAGCACCCCGACCTGGACGTCACCACGCACGGCCTCACCCTGTGGGACCTGGAGCGCGAGTTCGCGGTGGGCGGCTTCGGCGGCCAGAAGATGATGAAGCTCCGCGACATCCTCGGCCTGCTGCGCAACACGTACTGCCGCACCGTCGGCATCGAGTACATGCACATCCAGGACCCGGCGCAGCGCAAGTGGCTGCAGGAGCGCCTGGAGAAGCCGTACACCAAGCCGGAGCGCGAGGAGCAGCTGCGCGTCCTGCGCCGGCTGAACTCGGCCGAGGCCTTCGAGACCTTCCTGCAGACCAAGTACGTCGGGCAGAAGCGTTTCTCGCTGGAGGGCGGCGAGTCGCTCATCCCGCTGCTGGACGCCACCATCGACGCCGCCGCCGAGCACCGCCTCGACGAGGCCGTCATCGGCATGGCGCACCGCGGCCGCCTGAACGTGCTGGCGAACATCGTCGGCAAGCCGTTCGGCAAGATCTTCGGCGAGTTCGAGGGCAACCTCGACCCGAAGTCGATGCACGGCTCGGGCGACGTGAAGTACCACCTGGGCTCGGAGGGCACCTTCACCGGCCTGGACGGCGAGACCATCAAGGTGTCGCTGGCCGCGAACCCGTCCCACCTGGAGACCGTCGACCCGGTCGTCGAGGGCATCGCCCGCGCCAAGCAGGACATCCTGGACTTCGGCGGCACGACCTTCCCGGTGCTGCCGATCCAGATCCACGGCGACGCGGCCTTCGCGGGCCAGGGCGTGGTCGCGGAGACCCTGAACATGTCGCAGCTGCGCGGCTACCGCACCGGCGGCACCGTGCACATCGTGGTCAACAACCAGGTCGGCTTCACCGCCGCCCCGACCTCCTCGCGCTCGTCGATGTACTGCACCGACGTGGCCCGGATGATCGAGGCGCCGATCTTCCACGTGAACGGCGACGACCCGGAGGCCGTGGTCCGCGTCGCGCGGCTCGCCTTCGAGTTCCGCCAGGCGTTCCACAAGGACGTCGTGATCGACCTCATCTGCTACCGCCGCCGCGGTCACAACGAGGCCGACAACCCGTCGTTCACCCAGCCGCTGATGTACGACCTGATCGACAAGAAGCGTTCGGTGCGCAAGCTGTACACCGAGGCGCTGATCGGTCGCGGCGACATCACCATGGAAGAGGCGGAGCAGGCGCTCCAGGACTTCCAGGGCCAGCTGGAGAAGGTGTTCGCCGAGGTCCGCGAGGCCACCGCCGCCCCGGCGCCGGCCGAGACCGGCCGCCCGGTCGCGAACTTCCCGGTGGCCATCCAGACCGGCATCTCCGCCGAGATGATCAAGCGGATCGCCGCCTCGCAGGTCAACCTGCCGGACTGGCTGACCGTCCACCCGCGTCTGCTGCCGCAGCTGCAGCGCCGCGCCGCCTCGGTCGAGGACAACACCATCGACTGGGCGACCGGCGAGGCGCTCGCCATCGGCTCGCTGCTGATGGAGGGCCACCCGGTCCGCCTGGCCGGCCAGGACTCCCGCCGCGGCACCTTCGGTCAGCGCCACGCGGTGCTGATCGACCGGAACACCGGCGAGGACTACACCCCGCTGATGTACCTGACCGAGGACCAGGCCCGCTTCACCGTCTACGACTCGCTGCTCAGCGAGTACGCGGCGATGGGCTTCGAGTACGGCTACTCGCTGACCCGCCCGAACGCGCTGGTCATGTGGGAGGCGCAGTTCGGCGACTTCGTCAACGGCGCGCAGACCATGGTCGACGAGTACATCGCGTCCGCCGAGCAGAAGTGGGGCCAGCACTCCGGCGTCACCCTGCTGCTGCCGCACGGCATGGAGGGCCAGGGCCCGGACCACTCGTCCGCCCGCCCGGAGCGCTTCCTGGCGCTGTGCGCGCAGGACAACATGACGGTCGCCATGCCGACCCTGCCGTCGAACTACTTCCACCTGCTGCGCTGGCAGGCGCACAACCCGCACCACAAGCCGCTGGTCGTCTTCACCCCGAAGTCGATGCTGCGTCTGAAGGCCGCGGCGTCCTCGGCGTCCGAGTTCATGAGCGGCTCGTTCCGCCCGGTGATCGGCGACAGCACGGTGGACCCGGCGCAGGTGCGCAAGGTGGTCATCACCTCCGGCAAGTTCTACTACGACCTGGAGGCGGCCCGGACCGACCGCGGCATCACCGACACCGCGATCGTCCGCGTCGAGCGCCTGTACCCGCTGCCGATCGCGGAGCTCCAGGAGGAGCTGGCCCGCTACGGCGAGGGTGTCCAGTTCGTCTGGGCGCAGGAGGAGCCGGCCAACCAGGGTGCCTGGCCGTTCATCGCGATGAACCTGGTCGACCACCTGCAGGTCGTCATCGGCCGCTCGGCCAACGGTGGCGCCCGTCTGCGCCGCGTCGCCCGCACGGCCTCCTCGGCCCCCGCGGTCGGCTCGGCCAAGCGGCACGCCGCCGAGCAGGCGGCCCTGATCGACGAGGTGTTCGCGCTCTGACGCGCTGACGCCCGCCAAGGCCCTGTCGGCCCCCGTCCCCGGTCTCCGGGGGCGGGGGTCGCGGCGTTTCCGGACTTCGTCAACGCCCTTGCCCCGCAAGGGGGCTGACGGATCGGTAGGTTGTCCCTGGTCGTTTTTCCACCACCGGGCCGCAGGGTCTCCAGTCGGGGCGCGGCCGGGCCGGGTTCACTCGCACCGAGGGGGATTCGCCGCATGACATCCGACCGTCCGCCGCACTCCGTCCCGCCTCCGCCGGTCTTCCAGCCACTGCATCCGGACGATCCGCGCGAGGTCGGCGGCTACCGGCTGTTCGCCCGGCTGGGCTCGGGCGGCATGGGCCGGGTCTATCTGTCGTACACGCCGGGCGGGCGGCCGGTGGCGCTGAAGGTGGTCCGCCCGGAGTTCGCCGAGGACGGCGAGTTCCGGCGCCGGTTCGCGCAGGAGGTGCGCAGCGCGCAGCGGATCCACGGGCTGTACACCGCGCAGGTGATCGACTCGGGCGGCCTGGACACCGGCGCGCCGTGGCTGGTCACCTCGTACGTGCCGGGGCCGTCGCTGCAGCAGGTGGTGCGCGAGCACGGGGCGCTGCCGGTGCGCACGGTGCTGCTCCTGGTGGGCGGCATCGCGGAGGCGCTGCAGGCGATCCACAGCGTCCAGGTGGTGGCCCGGCGCGACGACGCCCACCACCGCCTCCTCCAACGGCGCGCTCCCACCCGCGCCGTCGAGCCCCGCGCCGTCGGGCCCCGCGCCGAGCGTCTCCGACTCGCCCAGGGCGCCCGCGTCGGCGGGCGGCAGCTACCTCGCGGTGTACGAGAACCGGGAGCTGGCCTCGCCCGGCGCGGCGTACGGCTTCGACCTGCCGAACGGCCGGGTGGCACCGAGCGGGACGCCGGCCACGTTCGTGGACCCGACGTCGGACGGACTGTCGCTGGACACCGACTACGACCTGTACATCGGCAGGTCGGACCCGCTCACCCCGCAGCAGTGCTCGGACGCCATCGACCGGAGCCCCGGCGCCCACCTGAGGTGGGAGGACCTGCCGGTCGGGCGGCTGTTCTGCGTCCGCAGCCGTAAGGACCGCAGCGTCGCGGTGGTCCGGATCGTCAGCCACGAAGCGGGCTCCGACGCCGTCCGGATCTCGCTCGGCTACTACCGGTACGACGGCTGATCGGGGCGCACTATCCTGGGCGGCGGCGTACCAGAACCACCCACCGGAGCGAGTAACCGTGTACTTCACCGACCGCGGCATCGAGGAGCTGGAGAGCCGGCGTGGCGAGGAGGAGGTCACTTTCGAGTGGCTGGCCGAGCGCCTGCGCGAGTTCGTGGACCTGAACCCGGACTTCGAGGTGCCGGTGGAGCGGCTGGCCACCTGGCTGGCCCGGCTGGACGACGAGGACGAGGACTGACGCACCGTCACCAGCGCGGCCCGGCAGGCATTTCCGCCTCCCGGGCCGCTGCCGTTCCAGGGGTCGTCCTCGGGGTGGGGTCGGGGTCGGCCGGGGGTGCGGTCCGGGTCCGGTTCGGGGTCGGATCTCCTTGACTTCCGCCCGACGCGATATATCGTAAATATCAACGACAACGCGATACATCGCGTATGGGAGGACGGGGAGCCGGACATGTTCCAGCGGACGGTAGACAGCAGCGAGACCATCACCTTCGACGAGACCGTGCACATCCTGCACGTCCGGGCCGTCGACGGCACCGTGAACGTGGTCCCCACCGAGGGACCGGCCCGCCTCGAAGTGGCCGCCTTGGAGGGCGAGCCGCTCCAGGTGACTCTGCTCGACGGAGTGCTCACCGTCAGCTACAAGGACCTCAGCTGGGCCGAGTTCGGCGAGGCCGCGAAGTCCGTGCAGACCGTCAAGTCCTACTTCTCCGGCCTGCGCCGCAAGCGCCGGGTCGAGGTCACGGTGGCCGTCCCGGCCGCCGCCGCGGTCAAGGTCGGCACGGTCTCCGCGCACGCCACCGTCTCCGGCATCGCCGGCGAGGTCGGCGTGCACGGCGCCAGCGGCGACACCACGCTGGCCGGGCTGACCGGCCTGGTCTCCGCCAACACCGTCTCCGGCGACGTGGACGCCGAGGGCCTGTCCGGCGAGCTGAAGGTCAACACGGTCTCCGGCGCGGTCACCCTGGTGGCCGGCAGCGCCACCCGGATCCGCGCCCACTCGGTGTCCGGCGCGGTCACCCTCGACCTGGACGCCGCCACCCCCACCGACATCGGCGTGACCACCGTCTCCGGCCCGGTCGGCGTCCGGCTGCCCTCCTTCGCCGACGCCAAGGTCGAGGCCGGCACCACCAGCGGCACCCTCTCCAGCGCCTTCGACGAGCTCAGCGTCGGCGGCGGCTGGGGCTCCAAGAAGCTCTCCGGTCAGCTCGGCTCCGGCGCCGGCCGCCTCCAGGTGACCACCGTC
This sequence comes from Kitasatospora sp. NPDC059673, assembly GCF_042734215.1. Classification (NCBI taxonomy): domain Bacteria; kingdom Bacillati; phylum Actinomycetota; class Actinomycetes; order Kitasatosporales; family Streptomycetaceae; genus Kitasatospora; species Kitasatospora sp. NPDC059673. The sequence goes on from NZ_JBHWEN010000008.1 coordinate 209,131, forward strand.
ACCGGCGCGGTCACCGTCCAGCGCCGCCCCGACGCGGAGGAGGACCGGCCGGTCAGGGAACTGCCCGCCGGCCCGCTCGACCTGACCAAGGAGGCCTGAAATGACCCCGGTGTTCGGCCACGGCCGGCTCCGCCTGTACCTGCTGAAGCTGCTCGACGAGAGCCCCCGGCACGGGTACGAGGTGATCCGCCTGCTGGAGGAGCGCTTCCACGGCCTGTACGCGCCCTCCGCGGGCACCGTCTACCCCCGGCTCGCCAAGCTGGAGGCCGAGGGCCTGGTCAGCCACACCACCGAGGGCGGCCGCAAGGTCTACCGGCTGACGGACACCGGGCGCACCGAACTCGCCTCCCGCCAGGACGAGTTGGCGGCCCTGGAGGCGGAGATCCACGACTCGGTCGGCCAGCTGGCCGGTGCCATCCGGCAGGACGTCCGGGACAGCGCCAAGGACCTGCGCGCCGAACTGTGGCAGCAGGCCAAGGACACCCCGGCCGCCGCCGGCGACCCGTTCGCCGGGCCCTGGCAGAACAAGGAGTCCTGGCAGCGGGCCAAGGAGCAGTTCGCCCAGCTCAAGGCCGAGGCCAAGGAACAGGCCCGGCGCGCCAAGGAGCAGGAGAAGGCGGCCCGGCAGCAGGCCAAGGCCGCCGAGGCGGAGGCCAAGCGGCTGCGCGAGCAGTCCAAGGCCGCCCGCACCGCCGCCCAGCAGGAGGCACTGCGGCTCAAGCGCCGGATCGAGGAGCAGGTCCGCGAGCACACCTCGCACGGCGACTGGTCCACCGGCCTCGCCGAGGGCCTCGCCGAACTCACCCGCGGCCTCGGCTCCCTGGCCGACGCCGCCCGCTGGGGCTCCCACGACACCCCGGCCGCCGAAGAGCCCGTCCGGATCGACCTCGACAAGGACCACGCCCCCGCCGATCTGCCGGACTGGGCCCGCACCGACCCGTCCGGCGACCCGGCCCGCGAACTGGAGCGCCTGCTCGACCGGTTCCGCGACCACGTCCGCGACACCGCCCGCGACCGCGGCGCGGACGCCGCCGGCCTGGCCCGCGCCCAGCAGGCACTGGCCGCCGCCGCCCGCGCCCTGCACGACCGCTGAGGCCCGAAGAGCCCCCCGACATGGGAACACCTCCCAGCCCCCCTCGGGGCTGGGGGAGGGTCGGGGGGCTCTTCGTCTTTCACCGGCTCAGGGCGTCAGCACCAGCTTGCCGAACACCTGACCGCGCTCCAGCTGCTCGAACGCCTCCCGGGCCTGTGCCAGCGGCCGCACCGAGTCGATCACCGGCCGCACCCCGGAGTTCGCGCACAGCGCCAGCAGGCCGGCCAGCTCCTCCTTGGAACCCATGGTCGAACCGACCACCTTCAGCTCCAGGAAGAAGATCCGGTTCAGCTCGGCGGCCTTCGGGCTCGGCCCGCTGGTCGCCCCCGAGATCACGATGGTGCCGCCCGGACGCAGCGACTTCACCGAGTGCGACCAGGTCGCCGCCCCCACCGTCTCCATCACCGCGTCCACCCGCTCCGGCAGCCGGGCGCCGCTCTCGAACGCGGCATCCGCGCCCAGCCCGACCGCCCGGGCCCGCTTGGCCTCGTCCCGGCCGGTCACCCAGACCCGCAGCCCCGCCGCCTTCGCCAGCACCACCAGCGCCGTCGACACCCCGCCACCGGCCCCCTGCACCAGCACCGTGTCACCCGGCTTCACACCCGCGTTGGTGAACAGCATCCGGTACGCCGTCAGCCACGCGGTCGGCAGGCACGCCGCCTCCTCGAAGCTCAGCTCCTTCGGCTTCGGCAGCAGGTTCCACGTCGGCACCGCGACGCGCTGCGCGAACGTCCCTTGGTACCGCTCGGTGAGGATCGACCGCGGCTCGTCCGGCCCCACCCCGTGGCCGCTCTGCCCGATCACCGAGTGGATCACCACCTCGTTGCCGTGCTCGTCCACGCCCGCCGCGTCGCACCCGAGAATCATCGGCAACCGCCCCGCCGGCAGCCCCACCCCCCGCAACGACCACAAATCATGGTGGTTCAACGTGGCGGCCTTCACCGTCACCACGCTCCACCCCGGCCGCACCTCGGGCTCGGGCAACTCCCCCAGCTCCAGCGCGCTCAACGGATCGTCAGGACTGATACGGGCGGCATAGGCAGCAAACATGCCCGGACCATAGCCGGGCTCCGCACGGATGTTAACCACGGCTCACTGTGAGACGACGCATATTGCGAACGCAGGCGGACGCGAAACCGGGGGCGCGGCGCGAAACGACAGGCGGGCGCGAAACCGGGGGCGCGGGGAACTGCGCGAGGCGGAAGGCGCCCACCGCAAGATCGCGACGCAGGACAGTGACCTGCACCTGATCGCGACCTTGCGGACGGGTACGTGGGGTCTCCCCGCGCCCCGGTTCTCACACGCGCGCGAGACCCTCCGCCTTCGCCGCCTCCGCGACCGCGCGGGTGACCGCCGGGGCGACGCGCTCGTCGAAGGGGGACGGGATGACCTTCTGCGGGGTCAGCTCGTCCGCGACGACGCCCGCCAGGGCCTTCGCGGCGGCGAGCTTCATGCCCTCGGAGATCCGGCTGGCCCGGACCGACAGTGCGCCGGCGAAGATGCCGGGGAAGGCCAGCACGTTGTTGATCTGGTTCGGGAAGTCGGAGCGCCCGGTGGCGACGACGGCCGCGTAGCGGTGCGCGACCTCGGGGTGGATCTCCGGGGTGGGGTTGGCCATCGCGAAGATGAAGCAGCCGGGCGCCATGGTGGCGACGGCCTCCTCGGGCACGGTGCCGCCGGAGACGCCGATGAAGACGTCCGCGCCGTTCAGGGCGTCCGCGAGGCTGCCCTTCAGGCCGGTCCGGTTGGTGAGCGCGGCGATCTCCGCCTTGGCGTCGGTCAGGTCGCCGCGGCCGTCGTACACCACGCCGCGGCGGTCGCAGACGGCGACGTCGCCGATGCCGGCGGCGACCAGCATCTTGGCGATCGCGATGCCGGCCGCGCCGGCGCCGGAGATGACGGCCCGCAGGTCGCCGATCTTGCGGTCGGTGACCTTGGCGGCGTTCCACAGGGCGGCGGTGCTGACGATCGCGGTGCCGTGCTGGTCGTCGTGGAAGACCGGGATGTCGAGCCGCTCCTGGAGCTGCTTCTCGATCTCGAAGCAGCGGGGGGCGGAGATGTCTTCGAGGTTGACGCCGCCGAAGGACGGGGCCATCCGGACCACGGTCTCGACGATCTCGTCGACCTCGGTGCAGGCCAGCGCGATCGGCACCGCGTCCACGCCGCCGAACTGCTTGAACAGGATGGCCTTGCCCTCCATGACGGGCAGCGAGGCCTCGGGGCCGATGTCGCCGAGGCCCAGCACCGCGGTGCCGTCGGTGACGACGGCGACGGTGTTGGCCTTCCAGGTGTAGTCGTTGACCAGCTCGGGCTTCTCCGCGATCGCGGTGCAGACCCGGGCGACGCCGGGGGTGTAGGCGAGGGACAGGTCGTCCGCGTCGCGCACCGGAACGGTGGCCCGGATCTCCATCTTGCCGCCGCGGTGCAGCGCGAAGACGGCGTCGACCGGGTCGTCCGTGCTCTGGGTGTCGGTGATGATCTCCGCTGCCACAATGACCTCTTCGTCATAGGCGAAGGCGCTTCCGACGGACTTCGACCCGTTCGCGCGCCGATGCGCGAAGACGGGCACGCCGTCGATGGCGTACCCGTGGCCGGGTCGGGGCGCTGCCGTCGGGCGGGCGCCCTCGGGTGAGGGTTTCGGTGTTCTGCGCTTTTTCGTCGGGACGCCGGCTTCGCACCATGCACCGGGTCCGTCTTGTTCCGCGTGGCCCCCGAAGCGAGGGGTCCGCAGGCACTCGCAGGAGTGAACGCAGACACGTAAGGGAGCTGGTGCCTCGGATACGGAGCCGGTGACGGCTTCCGTTCCTGCGCACCCCGGCCCTGTGGCGAACCGTCGGTCTGAGTTCTGCGTCGGGGGTCACCCGATAGCAGATTCTGACACACCCGCCACCGGGATCGTCGGGGTGGGATGGCAGTATCCGGTGTTCGACCACCGTTGTCCGGACGTTCCCACGCCTTTTCGCTCCGCGCCCGGACACCCGCCCACGCCCGGTCGCGCACACCCGCGCACCGGCACCGGCCCGCACCACCTCTCCACAGGAGGACCCCTCATGTCTCTCGCCACCAACCCCTCCGCTCCCGCCGCGAGACAGAACGCCAGACGGGACACAAGACAGCGCCTCGGCCTCGTCGCAGTGGCCGGTTCCCTGCTGCTGGCGGCCTGCAGCAGCACGTCCTCCTCCGGGGGTTCGGCGGCCCCGGATCTGCACGGGCAGCTGCCCGACCCGGTACGCAGTGCGGGGGTGCTGCGGGTCGGCACCGACCTGGGCTACGCGCCGATCGGGTTCAAGAACGCCGAGGGCCAGCCGGACGGTCTGGACGTGGACCTGGCGAACGCGCTGGGCCGGGTCCTGGGCGTGCGGGTGGAGTTCGACCAGGTGCCGTTCGAGCGCCTGTTCCTGGGCCTGCAGGGCCGCGAGTTCGACGTGGTGATGTCGGGCGTGACGGACAACCTGCAGCGCCGGGACGGCACCGACGCCAAGGGCATGAAGATGAACTCCGGCGTGGACTTCGTGGACTACTTCGTCACCGGCACCTCGATCGTGGTGGCCAAGGGCAACCCGCAGAAGATCGCCACGCTGGACGACCTGTGCGGGCGGACGGTGGCGCTCCAGCGCGGCACCGTGCAGGCGGTGCTGGCCGAGCGTCAGGTCACGGTGTGCGAGAAGTCGCGCAAGAAGCTGACGGTGCAGCAGACCGACACCGACGACCAGGCGCTGGCGCTGGTGGCGCAGGGCAAGGCGGCCGCCGACCTGAGCGACACCCCGGCGGCGGCGTACGCGGCGCAGAAGGGGCGCGGGGGCGCGCAGTTCCAGGTCGCGGGCGAGCAGATGCAACCGGGGCCGTACGGGATCGTGCTGTCCAAGGAGGACACCGTGCTGCGGGACACCCTGGCGAAGGCACTCGATCGGGTGATCCGCAGTGGTGAGTACGAGAAGATCCTGGCGAAGTGGGGTCTGGCCGCGGGAGCGGCGCAGAACGCGGTGGTGAACGGCGGCTTCTAGGGCCGCGGGTGGGACGGGGCCCGGGCCGGTGGCGGTCCTGGGCCCCGCTGGCTCCCAGGTGCATACTTATGCACAATGTGACATGGCCAGGCGAATAGTCCGAATAGCGGACACATGGTGGTCCTGTTATCCGATTTTGATCTGATCCGGGGCCTGATCAGGCCTTCACGGTGGCAGGATTCCCCACACATCGGATCCACGTGTCACCTCGGCGGAGGGTGGCGAGCACTGACCCCGCTGTACCCGCACCGCATCCCCCCAGGCGGCGCAGACCCCGTCCGACTCCCCAGGAGGATCCCCCTCATGACCCGTACCCCGCGCACCCGGCTGATCGCCGCGGCCGCCGTCCTCGCGACCGGTTCCCTTCTCCTGACCGCCTGCGGCAGCGCCACCAGCGACTCCGGCTCCGGCGGCGCCGCCGGCCCCGCGGCCATACCGGCCCAGGTCATCCCGGCAGCCTCCGCCGACCCGGCGCTGGCCGCCCTCCTCCCGGCCGAGGTCAAGGCCTCCGGCAAGCTCGTGGTCGCCGCGGACGCCTCCTACGCGCCCAACGAGTTCAAGGACGACAAGGGCAACATCGTCGGCATGGACATCGACCTCGCGGTCGCCATCGCCCAGAAGCTCGGCCTGACCGCGGACGTCCAGAACGCCGAGTTCACCGCGATCATCCCGGGCATCTCCTCGAACAAGTACCAGCTCGGCATGAGCTCCTTCACCGACACGAAGGAGCGCGAGAAGACCGTCGACATGGTCACCTACTTCACCGCCGGCTCGGCCGCCGCCGTGAAGAAGGGCAACCCGAACAAGATCGACCCGAAGGACCTGTGCGGCAAGAAGGTCGCGGTGCAGACCGGCACCACCCAGGCCGACGAGGTCAAGGACACCCTGAACCCGGACTGTGCCAAGGCCGGCAAGCCCGCCATCCCGAACGACGGCGACAAGTTCGTCCTCCAGACGGACGTCACCCAGGCCCTGATGGCCGGCCGCGACCAGGTCATGCTGGCCGACTCCCCGGTCGTCGACTACGCGCTGAAGCAGACCGGCGGCCAGCTGGAGAAGGTCGGCGACACCTACGACTCCGCCCCGTACGGCGTGATCGTCAACAAGGGCAGCGAGCTGACCAAGGCTGTCCAGGGCGCGATCACCGCGCTGATCGCCGACGGTACCTACAAGGCCGTCCTCGACAAGTGGGGCGTCGCCGCCGGCGCCGTCACCACCTCCGAGATCAACGCCGCCAAGAGCTGACCCTCCGCCCGCCCGAACCCCTGACGAGGTATCACGTGAACAAGACCGACCAGGGGTCGGTGACATCGGGACAGCACCAGGCCATCAAGGCCGTCCCGGTCCGCCACCCCGGACGCTGGGTCGGAGTAGCCGTCATCGCCGTTCTCGCGGCCATGCTGCTCCACGCCCTGCTCACCAACGAGGCGATCAAGTGGGACATCGTCCGCGCCACCCTCACTGATCCCACCGTCGTCCACGGCATCTGGGTGACCCTGGAGCTGACCGTCCTGTCCATGCTGATGGGCGTGGTCGGCGGCGTGCTGCTGGCCGTCATGCGGCTCTCCTCGAACCCGGTGCTCTCCGGAACCGCCTGGGTGTACATCTGGATCTTCCGCGGCACCCCGGTGCTCGTGCAGCTGGTGTTCTGGAACAGCATCGGCGCGCTCTGGCCGACCCTGTCGATCGGCATCCCGTTCGGCCCGTCGTTCTGGTCCGAGAGCTCGAACACCCTGATCCCGGTGTTCACCGCCGCCCTGCTCGGCCTCGGCCTGAACGAGGCCGCGTACATGGCGGAGATCGTCCGGGCCGGCATCCAGTCGGTGGACGAGGGGCAGACCGAGGCGGCGCACGCGCTCGGCATGTCCAAGGTCGCCACCATGCGCCGGATCGTGCTGCCGCAGGCGATGCGGGTGATCATCCCGCCGACCGGCAACGAGACCATCTCGATGCTGAAGACCACCTCGCTGGTCCAGGTGATCGCGCTGGTCGAGCTGTTCACCGCCGGCCACGACATCTACGCCCGCACCTTCCAGACCATCCCGGTGCTGATCGCCGTCTCCATGTACTACTTGCTGATGACCTCGATCCTGACGGTCATCCAGTACTACATCGAGCGGCACTACGCCCGGGGCGCCAACCGGACACTGCCGCCCACCCCGATCCAGCGCCTGCAGGCCCTGTTCGCGGGCAAGTCCGCGCCGAAGGCCGCCCCCGCGGACGCCGAGGTGCCGGGCGGAGGGAGCCACGCATGACCGACCTGACCAAGCCGCAGACCATCGACCAGCCGATGGTCAAGGCCGAAGGCGTGCACAAGTCGTACGGCCAGATCGAGGTGCTCAAGGGCATCGACCTGGAGGTCAAGCAGAACGAGGTGTTCTGCCTGGTCGGCCCGTCCGGCTCCGGCAAGTCCACCTTCCTGCGCTGCATCAACCACCTGGAGCAGATCAACGCCGGCCGGCTGTACGTCGACGGCGAACTGGTCGGCTACCGGCAGCGCGGCGACCGGCTGTACGAACTGAAGGACCGCGAGGTCGCGCTGAAGCGCCAGGACATCGGCATGGTGTTCCAGCGGTTCAACCTGTTCCCGCACATGACCGCGCTGGAGAACGTCATAGAGGCGCCGGTGCAGGTCAAGAAGGAGAACCGGGCGGCCGCCAAGGAACGGGCGATGGTCCTGCTGGAGCGGGTCGGGCTGGCCAACAAGGCCGGCAACTACCCCACCCAGCTCTCCGGCGGCCAGCAGCAGCGGGTCGCGATCGCCCGGGCACTGGCCATGCAGCCCAAGCTGATGCTGTTCGACGAGCCCACCTCGGCGCTCGACCCCGAACTGGTCGGCGAGGTGCTGGACGTCATGCGCGGCCTGGCCGAGGAAGGCATGACGATGATCGTGGTCACCCACGAGATGGGCTTCGCCCGCGAGGTCGGCGACGCCCTGGTGTTCATGGACGGCGGCGTGGTGGTCGAGTCCGGCCACCCGCGCGAGGTACTCACCAACCCGCAGCACGAGCGCACCCGGGCGTTCCTGTCCAAGGTGCTCTGACCCGCGAGCGGGAGCGAAACCAGGGGCTGCACCACCAGGGAGAGCACCACCAGGGGCGCGGGGAAAACGCGCGAGCGGTGGGCTGCACCACCAGGGGCGCGGGGAACTGCGCGAGCAAGGAGCGCACGTCCGCAAGGTCGCGATGCAGGAGCAGGTCATCGTCCTGCGTCGCGATCTTGCGGTTGGGTGCCTTCCGCTGCGCGCAGTTCCCCGCGCCCCTGTTTCGCACCCACCGTTCGCGCAAGTCTCCCCGCGCCCCTGTTTCGCACCCACCGTTCGCGCAAGTCTCCCCGCGCCCCTGTTTTCGCGCCCGCCAGCTCTCGCGCCCACTCGCTCGCGCCAGTCTCTGTAATACCCTGGAGTCCTTGAGCCCGTTACACCCCGCCCGGAAGGACCCCCGTGGATCTCGCCTCGTACGCCGACTTCGCCGTTCGGCTGGTCAACAGCGAGGAGCCGGACCGCGGCACCGACGCCCTCACTTCGGTGGACGCCGTCCGGGCCCTGTTCGGCACCACCTCCGCCCGGGCCTCCGCGCTCGCGGACGAGTCCGACCTGCCCCGGCTGCGCGCCGTCCGCACCCGGCTGCGCGGCGTCTTCGAGGCCGCCGCCGAGGGCGAGGACGTCCGCGCCGTCGACCTGCTGAACAGCCTGATGGTGGAGTACCCCGTCAGCCCGCTGGTCTCCGGCCACGACGACCTGGACGACACCGGCCGCCCCAACTGGCATCTGCACCTGGCCGACAACGCGCCCACCGCGGCCGCCAACTACGCCGCCGTCGCCTGCATGGGGCTGGCCATCCAGCTCACCGAACTCGGGGTCGACCGGCTCGGCATCTGTCAGGCCTCGCCCTGCCGCAACGCCTACCTGGACACCTCCACCAACCGCTCCCGCCGCTACTGCTCGGACCGCTGCGCCACCCGCGCCAACGTGGCCGCCTACCGGGCCCGCAAGCGCCAGGAGGCGCAGCGCGCGCTGGCGGCCACCTCCGACTGAGCCGCCGTCAGAGCTCCGTCTCCAGGGGCGCGCTGACGCCCAGCCGCTCGGCCAGCCACGCCGGGCGGCCGCGCAGCGCGCGCTCCAGGCCGCGTCCAGGTGCCAGCCAGGCGGGCCGGGGCGCCAGTCGCAGCAGCACCCGGCCGAGCACCAACTCGTCCGGCACCGCGCCGTATTCGCGGCTGTCGGTGCGCACCAGCGGGTTGTCGGAGAGCATCCACCAGCCGCCCGGCCGGCGGCCCACCGCCCGCTTCACCACCAGCAGGTTCTGTTGCAGCGGATGCCGGAACAGCGCGATCGCGCCCGGCCGCAGTGGCGCGCCGTAGCGCACCAGCACCCGGTCGCCGTCGGACAGCAGCCGCCGCATCGACGGTCCGGCGATGTCGGCCACGCCGAACGGTGTCCCATATCGCACGATTTCTTACTCCTTCTTTTGCCCTAGGCCCCCGGGGCGACGGCGAATTCGGCTCGCCGTGAGGGTAATGTCGGGCCCGGGAAGACGATCTAAGGAAGGACCCCCATGTTCTCTCGTCTGTTTGCTCCGCGGGTCACCGCCCACGCGCACTGCGACCTGCCCTGCGGCGTGTACGACCCCGCCCAGGCCCGCATCGAGGCCGAGTCCGTGAAGGCCACTCAGGAGAAGTACCAGGCCAACGAGGACCCGCACTTCCGTGCGCGTGCGATCGTCATCAAGGAGGAGCGCGCCGAGCTGGTCAAGCACCACCTCTCGGTGCTGCACACCGACTACTTCAAGGCCCCGCACTTCGAGGCCTACCCGGGCCTGCACGACCTGTTCAACCGTGCCGGCAAGGCCGCTTCGGCCGCCAAGGCGTCCACCGACCCGGCCACCGGCCAGGCCCTGCTGGACCTGATCGCCGAGATCGACGCGATCTTCTGGGAGACCAAGAAGGCCTGACGGCACGTCAGTTGCTTCTGCCGGAACCCGGCCGCCACCGCCCCTCCCCGGGGCCCCGGCGGCCGGGTTCCGGCGTTCCGGGGTTTCGGGGTTTCCGCACCCCTGCCGGAGGCCGTCCGGCCCGGGTTTTCCCGGGTTTCTCCCGGGCATACAGCAATTTCCCGGCGGATGGGGCTTTCCGGAAGGAGGGGGGAGGTGAGTACGCTCGATCGTATGATCCGCACCGCGACTCCCGCCGACGTCCCCGTCATCCACGCAATGATCCGCGAGCTCGCCGACTACGAGAAGGCCCTGCACGAGGCCCGGGCCACCGAGGAGCAGTTGCACGACGCGCTGTTCGGCGAGCACCCGGCGCTGTTCGGCCTGATCGCCGAGGACGAGTCGGGCGTGCCGGCCGGTTTCGCGCTGTGGTTCCGCAACTTCTCGACCTGGCGCGGCACTCATGGCATTTATCTGGAAGATCTGTACGTCTCCCCCGACAAGCGCGGTGGGGGCCACGGCAAGGCGCTGCTCACCGAGTTGGCCCGGATCTGCGTGGAGCGCGGCTACCACCGGATGGAGTGGTCGGTGCTGGACTGGAACGAGCCGTCGATCGGCTTCTACAAGTCGCTGGGCGCGGTCCCGATGGACGAGTGGACGGTCTTCCGGCTCACCGACGACGCGCTCACCGAGCTCGGCTCCACGCCCCGCTGAGCGCAGACCGTTTCGAACACCGGTCCCTCGTTCCCGTGACGGTGGACGGAGATCACGACAGACCGGCCCCGGGCGCGGTAACGTCTCGGGGCACAAGGCAGTTGAACCGATGCCAGTGGTGGTGCCGGGGCCTCCGGACCCCCAAGCACCGAGCGTCACCCAGGAGGTGAGGGTGTCCCAGATCGACGGCGAGCCCGGAGTGAAGGACTTCGTTGAGGTCCGCCTGCCCGCGGCGGGCGCCTACCTCTCGGTGCTGCGGACGGCCACGGCCGGCCTCGCGGCACGGCTGGACTTCACCTTGGACGAGATCGAGGATCTTCGCATCGCGGTGGACGAGGCGTGCGCGATCCTGCTCCAACAGGCCGTTCCGGGCTCGATCCTGAGCTGCGAGTTCCGTCTGGTCGGCGATGCGCTGCGGGTCACCGTGTCCGCACCGACCACCGACGGCCGCGCCCCGGAGCGGGACACCTTCGCCTGGACGGTGCTCTCGGCGCTGGCCGGCGAGGTGGACTCCGCGGTGGCCGCGGACAACACCGTCTCCATCAGCCTGCACAAGAAGCGCGGCGGGTCGCCGGGCCAGCCGTAGGTAGTGACGTGTTCTCGGAACGGAACGGGTGATCGCCGTGAGTGATCTGAACCGCACAGTTGCCGTCGTACCTCCGCAGGCAAGCGTTGCCCGCACCGCCTCCCCTGACGAAGCCCTCCCGAAGGACCCCAGCCGGATGAGCCAGCCGACCGACCCGAAGCCCGAGCGGCCCGCGGCCGAGCCCGAGGAGGAGGGCGGCCCGGCGGCCGCCGCCGAGGCCGTCCGCTCGACCGTCCCGGCGCAGGGGCACCGCAGCGGCGCGCCCGACCGCGAGGCGGCCCGGGCCCTGTTCGTGCGGCTGTCCGAGCTGCCGGAGGGATCGCCGGAGCGGGTGGAGATCCGCAACCAGCTGGTCCGGATGCACATCCCGCTGGTCGAGCACCTGGCCCGCCGGTTCCGCAATCGCGGTGAGCCGCTGGACGACCTGACCCAGGTCGCCACCATCGGCCTGATCAAGTCGGTGGACCGGTTCGACCACGAGCGCGGGGTGGAGTTCTCCACCTACGCGACGCCCACCATCGTCGGCGAGATCAAGCGCCACTTCCGCGACAAGGGCTGGGCGGTGCGGGTGCCGCGCCGGCTCCAGGAGCTGCGGCTGTCGCTGACCACGGCGACCAGCGAGCTGTCCCAGCGGCACGGCCGCTCCCCCACGGTGCACGAGCTGGCCGAGCACCTGGGCATCTCCGAGGAGGACGTGCTGGAGGGCCTGGAGTCCGCCAACGCGTACTCCACGCTGTCCCTGGACGTGCCGGACAGCGACGACGAGTCGCCGGCCGTGGCGGACACCCTGGGCGCCACCGACGAGGCGCTGGAGGGCGTCGAGTACCGCGAGTCGCTGAAGCCGCTGCTGGCCCAACTCCCGCCCCGGGAGCAGAAGATCCTGGTGCTGCGGTTCTTCCGGAACATGACCCAATCGCAGATCGCGGCCGAGGTCGGCATCTCCCAGATGCACGTCTCCCGGCTGCTGGCCCGCACCCTGGCGCAGTTGCGCGAGAAGCTGCTGGTCGAGGAGTGATCACCTCCCGCACGCGCCGCAGGGCCCGTCCCCGAACCCGGGGGCGGGCCCTGCGGCCGTACGTACCGGGCGGCTACTGCTCGCCGTAGAGCACCGCGGTGACCCGCGGGTTGAGCAGCGAGACGATGCCGGCCAGGCCGAGCACGGCGATCGCGGCGCCGACGGCGATCATGCCGCCGCCGGACTGCCACATGTAGTAAGCGACCGGCAGGCAGATCGAGTTGGTGAGCACAGCGGGGCTGCGGCCCCACTTCTGCCCGTGCAGCAGCGCGCGGCCGGCCAGCAGCGGCAGCAGGCCCATCAGCAGCAGCACGGCGCCGCCCATCTCGGTGCGGCCGAAGGCGGCGTCGCTGCCGGAGAAGCCGGAGATCAGGTCGTAGATTCCCCAACCCGCCATCGCCGCGCCCTCCAGCGCGGTGATGCCCGCGCCGACGAGCAGCAGGACGGGCCGGTCGGGTGCGGTGGTGGTGGCGGGAGCGGTTTCAGCGGTCACCTGGCCAGGGTAACGGTCGTCTTACCTCGGGCGGGTCGTAGGCTGATCGTCATGCGCGCTCTCCTGGTCGTGAACCCGAAGGCGACCACCACCAGTGGCCGGACCCGGGACGTCCTGATCCATGCTCTGCGCAGCGATCTGAAGCTGGATGTCGCGGAGACCCAGTACCGGGGGCACGCGGGCGATCTGGCCCGGCGGGCGGCCGAGGACGGCACGGTGGACCTGGTGGTGGCGCTGGGCGGCGACGGCACCGTGAACGAGGTCGTGAACGGCCTGCTGGCGCACGGTCCGGGCGAGCGGGTGCCGCGGCTGGCGGTGGTGCCGGGCGGGTCGACCAATGTGTTCGCCCGCGCGCTGGGGCTCCCGAACGATCCGGTGGAGGCCACCGGCGCACTCCTGGACGCGTTGGAGCACCGGCGGGAGCGCGCGATCGGTCTGGGCAAGGCGCTGAGCGCCGGCGAGCCGGACCGCTGGTTCACCTTCACCGCCGGGCTGGGGTTCGACGCGGGCGTGGTCGGCCGGGTGGAGCGCCAGCGCCGGGCGGGGCGCAAATCCACCCACGCGCTCTATGTCATGGAGGCGCTGCGGCACTACGTGACCGAGCGTGAACACCGTCGTTCGGGCCCGATCTCCCTGGAGATCAACGGCCGGGAACCGGTGTCGGGCATGGTGCTGGCCATAGTCTCCAACACCTCTCCGTGGACCTTCCTGGGCTCCCGTCCGGTCTTTCCGTCCCCCTCGGCATCGTTCGAAACCGATCTGGACATCTTCGGCATCACTCGAATGACGGCGTTCGGCACCGCCCGGACGGTCCGTCAGATCCTGCGCCCGCAGCCCTCGGCAAAGGATGGCGCACGCCCTGCCGACCCGTCCGGAAAGCATCTCGTCTCCTATCACGACGTCAGACACTTCACCTTGGTTTCACAGGAACCGGCCCCGTTTCAGGTCGACGGGGACCACCTTGGGGACAGGAGTCGCGTCAGTTTCACAGGCGTACGACGGGCACTGCGTGTGATTGTGTGACCAGAAGGGGGTCTTCACCTTGCACTCGAACGTGCGAGCCCCTTCACCCCATAGAAGTACTGCCTGTGAGGTAGGCGACACCGAAGAATCAAAAATTTCTTGCCGAAGGGGGTTGTATCCGGCTTCGAGGTTTGCGAACCTCTACATGGCGATCGGGACACACCGCAGACGACATCGCGGCAGAGTCCCTCGAATCGCCGAACCCCTCTCAGCAAAGACCTCCCGGGCCCGGTGGGCCTTTGGTCCCTTTTGCTGTTACGGGATTCGTGAAAGCGTTCACATTCACAAGCCATACGAGTGAGTCGCGGGCCACCGCCCGTGACCGGAGGAGTTGGACGACCATGGACTGGCGCCACCGCGCTGTCTGCCGCGAAGAGGACCCGGAGCTGTTCTTCCCGATCGGGAACACCGGTCCTGCTCTGCTGCAGATCGAGGAAGCCAAGGCCGTGTGCCGCCGTTGCCCCGTCATGGAGCAGTGCCTGCAGTGGGCGCTCGAGACCGGTCAGGACGCCGGCGTCTGGGGCGGCATGAGCGAGGACGAGCGTCGTGCGATGAAGCGCCGCGCCGCCCGCAACCGCGCCCGCACCGCCTGACGCGGCATCAGAAGCAGTACGGATCAACCCACGATCAAGGGTTCGGTCGCATTCGGCCGGCCGAGCCTTCCCGCACGGGCCCCGCTCCAACTGCGGGGCCGACGACGCGAGCCGCCCAGGCACTTGATACTGTTCACTTAGAGCAATATCGTGGACCTGCGGCGCTCACCGTGTGCAACACACGAGGCGAACGTCGCGCCACTCCAGAGCCCCCGTTCCGGCCGACTCCCCCCGACGGCCGGACCGGGTTGAGAGGCCCTGCCGACCCACCCCCCCCGGTCGGCAGGGCCTCGTTTCTGTTGCCCTGCGCTTTCGTCGCCCCGGCTTCCCCGATCAGCGGACCGGGATCTCCAGCACCACCTTGGTGCCGCCGCCCGGCGCGGCCACCATGTCGAAGGTGCCGCCGAGTTCACCGGTGGCCAGGGTGCGGACGATCTGCAGGCCGAGGTTGCCGGCCTGCTGCGGGTCGAAGCCCTCGGGCATGCCGCGGCCGTCGTCCTGCACCGTGATCAGCAGGTACTCCTCCGGCCGCGCCCCGCTGTTCCAGCTGTCCGACCAGCCCTTGCCGCCGACCGGCGCGCGACCGCGCAGCGCACTCACCTCCACCTTCCCGGAGGCGGACGGGCCGAACGCGTGCTCCAGCGCGTTCTGCGTCAGCTCGGTGAGGATCATCGCGAGCGGAGTGGCCACCTCGGCCGACAGGATGCCGAACGAGCCGCTGCGGCGGGTCGCCACCCGGCCGTCCTGGGACAGCTCCATCACCATCGCCAGCACCCGGTCGGCGATCTCGTCGAACGCCACCTGCTCGTCCAGCGCCTGCGAGAGCGTCTCGTGCACGATGGCGATCGAGCCGACCCGGCGCACCGCCTCGTCCAGCGCGGCCCGGCCGGCGTCGGAGTCCATCCGGCGGGACTGCAGCCGCAGCAGCGCCGCGACCGTCTGCAGATTGTTCTTCACCCGGTGGTGGATCTCCCGGATGGTGGCGTCCTTGGTCATCAACTCGCGATCACGGCGACGGAGTTCGGTGACGTCGCGGCAGAGCACCAGCGAACCGGTGGGCGTCCCCTTGGGTTTCAGCGGGATGGTCCGCAGGGTCACCACCCCGCCCTGTGCCTCCACCTCGGTCTGCCGGGGCGCCCAGCCGCTGGCCATCTTCACCATCGCCTCGTGCACCGCACCGCGGCTCGGCGGCACCAACTCGGCGGTGGCCTGGCCGAGATGGCTGCCCACCAGGTCGGTGGTCAGACCCAGCCGGTGGTACGCCGACAGCGCGTTCGGGCTGGCGTACGTCACCACGCCCTCCGCGTCCAGCCGGATCAGGCCGTCGCCGACCCGCGGCGCGGCGTCCATGTCGGCCTGCTCGGCGCCCGGGAACGGGAAGGTGCCGGCGGCGATCATCTGCGCGAGGTCGCTGGCGCTCTGCAGGTAGGTCAGCTCCAGCCGGCTCGGGGTCCGCACCGTCAGCAGGTTGGTGTTCCGGGCGATCACGCCCAGCACCTTGCCGTCCCGTCGCACCGGGATGGACTCCACCCGCACCGGCACCTCCTCCCGCCACTCCGGGTCGCCCTCCCGGACGATCCGCCCCTCGTCGTACGCCGCGTCCAGCAACGGCCGGCGGCCCCGGGGCACCAGGTGGCCGACCATGTCGTCCTGGTACGAGGTCGGGCCGGTGTTGGGCCGCATCTGGGCCACCGAGACGTAGCGGATGCCGTCCCAGGTGGGGATCCACAGCACCAGGTCGGCGAAGGACAGGTCGGAGAGCAGCTGCCACTCCGAGACCAGCAGATGCAGCCACTCCACGTCGGCACCGGTGAGGGTGGTGTGGCGGCGGACGAGTTCGTTCAGCGAGGGCACACCGTGAGGGTATCTCCGACCACTCCGGGGCACGTTGTCCAGACCAATCGGACCGGGGCTCTGGACAACGCAGATTGGTCTAGTCCACAATGAGGGTGCACCAAGGAGAGGCCCCCCGCGCAACTGCCCTGACCGCGCGAGGCCCCTCCTCGGTCGGAGGCGTCGTTCGAGGGTCCCGCACAACTCTCGGACGGTCCCCGCCTCCGACATACAGCTCCGGGCTGCGGTGCCGCACAGGTTGAGGGTCCTGTGTCGGCGCCGTGGCCCGTAGTGTTTTTTTCCGGGCGGGAAGTTTGCTGCGAAGGCAGGCGGGGCGCGAAAACAGGGGCGCGAGGAACTGCGCGAAGCGGAAGGCACCCACCAGCCAGGTCGCGACGCGGGACAATGACCTGCACTTGATCGCGACCTTGCGGACGTGGCGTGCGCTTGTCGCGCAGTTCCCCGCGCCCCTGATTTCGCACCCGCTGCCGTCTCCCCGCCCCCGGTTTCGCGCCCCTGGTGGTGCATCCCGCCTGTTTTCGCGCCCGGCCGCCCCCACCAGTCCGGTGGAGGCGGCCTTCGCGCAGCAGGTCTCAGCGCGTCTCGGTGACCTTCGCGAGAGCGCGGGGCGCGTCCGGGTCCTGGCCGCGGGCGATGGTGACCTCGTACGCGAGGAGCTGGAGCGGGAGGATCTCCAGGATCGGCTGGACCTCCTCCGGCACGCCGCGGGGCAGGGCGAAGCCGGCGCTCGCGGCGTCGACCTGGTCCTGCTGGCCGATGACGACGAGGTCGGCGCCCCGGCCGCGCAGGCGGTCCAGGACGGGCTGCAGAGCCTCGCCGCCGCGGCCGTCGGGAACGATCGCGATGACCGGCGAGACGTTGTCGACCATGGCCAGCGGGCCGTGCAGCAGGTCGGCGCCGGAGAACGGGGAGGCCGGGATGTAGGTGGTCTCCATCAGCTTCAGCGCCGCCTCGCGGGCGGTCGGGTAGCCGTAGCCGCGCGAGGTGATGACCAGGCGCTGGGCGAACCGGTACCGCTCGGCGAGCGCCTTGACCTCGCCCTGGCGGGCCAGGATCCCGGCGGCCAGCTCCGGCAGCACCTTGGCAGCCGAGCCGTCGTTGCCGCGCAGGCCCTCGATGAAGAGGTACAGCGCGAGCAGTTCGGCGGTGTAGGTCTTGGTGGCGGGCAGCGCCTTCTCCGGCCCGGCCAGCACGTCGATGTGGAACTCGGAGACCTCGGCCAGCGGCGAGCCGGCGTTGTTGGTGACCGCCAGGGTGATCGCGCCGGCCTCGCGGGCCGCCTTGGTGGAGGCGACCAGGTCGGGCGAGCCGCCGGACTGGCTGACGGTGATGACCAGGCAGTCGGTGAGGTCCGGCTTGGCGCCGTACGCGGTGGTGGTGGACATCGAGGTGAGGCCGGCGGGCTTGCCGAGCAGCACCTCGATCAGGTACTTGGCGTACAGCGCGGCATTGTCGGAGGTGCCGCGGGCGGTGAGCAGGACGAACCGCGGGTTGCGGGCTGCGATCTGCTTGGCGATCTCGCGGATCGCGGGCGCGCCCTCGTCGAGGATGCGCTGCAGGACGGCCGGCTGCTCGGCCATCTCCGCCGACATGATCCTGCCGGGTACGGAAACAGTCTGCGGGTCGGACATCGGGGTGTGCCTCCGTGGAGAGATGGTTCTACCCCGTGGGGCGGGATGCCCGACGGGGACCTCTGGAACGGCGGCGAGTCCGCACCCTCGCTGCGTGGAACTGTGCTGGGCCGATCCTACGTGGACCGGACGCCGCAGCACACGTCGTGACGGTACGTCGGCGTCCGGCCCAGGAGAATCAGGACGGGTTGTTGATCAGCTGGTCGATCTGCGCGTCGGCTTCCTTGGTGGCGTCCTCGACGCTCTTGCCCTTGAAGATCGCGTCCAGCATGTTCACCAGGACGTTCTGCTTCTCGACCGCGCCCCAGCCGGGGGCGGCCGGGGTGAACCAGGCGTCCTGGACGGCGTTGGCGGCCGCGGCCGTGGCGGGCTTGTTCTTCAGCGGCGCCAGCTGGGTCAGGTTGTTCGGCAGGGTGTCCTTGTCGGCGAGCACCTGCTCGGACTTGGTGCTGGTGAACATCCGCACCCAGTCGGTGGCGATCGCGGCGTTCTGCGACTTCGCGGTGACGGCGAGATCGGAGCCGCCGATGAAGGAGGGCAGCGGCTTGCCGTTCGGGCCGGGCATGGTGACGATCTTCAGCGAGTTCTTGAGCGCCGGGGTGCCGGTGATCGGGGCGATCGCGTCGCTCAGCTCCCAGCCGTTGGCGTAGATCAGCGCGGCCTTCTCGTGGCCGAGCACGCCGGCCTGCTTGGCCTCGTTGACCTTCAGATCGCCCTTGTTGTACGTCTTCACCAGGTTGACGAAGTGCTGGAGGCCCGCCTGCGCCTTGGGGTCGTGCAGGGTGCCGTGCCAGACGCCGCTGGAGTCGAACTTGGCGATCGAGCCGCCGTACGCGGTGACGTAGGACATCGCGGCGTACCAGTACGGACCGGGCAGGTAGAGCGCGGAGAACCCGGGATTGTTCTTGTTGCGCTGGGCCACCTTG
Organism: Kitasatospora sp. NPDC059673; assembly: GCF_042734215.1. Classification (NCBI taxonomy): domain Bacteria; kingdom Bacillati; phylum Actinomycetota; class Actinomycetes; order Kitasatosporales; family Streptomycetaceae; genus Kitasatospora; species Kitasatospora sp. NPDC059673. The sequence goes on from NZ_JBHWEN010000008.1 coordinate 227,994, forward strand.
TCGAGGGCGGCGGTGAGTTCCTCCTCGGTCTGCGGAAGGTCCGCGGAACCGGTGGCGTCCTGGAACATCTTCGCGTTGTAGACGCCGACCCGGGCGCCCGCGTAATAGGGAACGCAGTAGAGCTTCTGGTTGTACGTACAGGTGTCGGCGAGACCCTTGATCCAGTTGTCGGAGTTGTCGAATCCGGTCCGGTCGAGCCCGGCCAGTGCGCCGTTGACCATGTACTTGGTGGTCTCGGTGTTGCCGAGTTCGACCACGTCGGGCGCCTGGTTGGTGGCGATCGCGGCGTCCAGCTCGGCGATCTTGTCCTTCCAGGTGTGGTAGCTGAGCTTCAGCTCCACCTTGGGGTACTTCGCGGCGAACTGGTCGTTGACCTGCTGCACCAGTTCCGGCCAGCTCTTCTGGGCGTCGTCCATCAGCCAGACCGTGACACTGCCGGTCGCGTCCTTCGGGTCGACGGCGCCCGGCGACCCGGCCGGGCTGCCGCCGGACGAGCAGCCGACGGCGGTGGCCAGCAGAACGGCGGTGCCGAGCGCGGCCAGAACCTGACGCTTCACGCAAATCCTCCGAATCGGGTGCGGGGAGGTCTGCGCAAGTGGTACAGACCAGTTTTCCGGATCCTGGCCCAGACCATTTGCAGCGTCAACGCGCGTGATGATGACAAGTCCCGCTTGTTGTCGATCCGTTGCTGGTTCTGCCCCGCTCACGTCAATACCGGGGTGGGTATGCCCTTAAGGCTCACTTAAGGCTCGCTTCAGGCCACACCGAGTAACCGGAGGCGCGCACTCCGGTGCGGTCGATTCGTCCCGCCATATCCGGATCCGCTCCCGACTTGGTCCAGTCCAACACGACCGAGTCAAGCGTTGATAACGGCTTGCGCAGACGCTTCTCGATCCCTTGACGCTCGTCATTGGTCCATGCCAATCTCCAGGCGTTGGTCTAAACCAATGGTCTACTCCACCTCGCGGATCGGCTCGCCTGCCCCGGCAGTTCGTGTCCGTGTCACCCGGTGACGTTCCCCCTTACGGCACGACGCAGCTTCAGGGCCAATGGCCCGGCGGCCCGGTGCCCCACCTTGCTCATCCCTGGAGGATGGTTTGAACCGCAAGATCGCAGCCGTGGCCGCTGTCGCCACCGTGCTCGTCGCCTCGGCTTGCTCCTCGTCTTCGTCCGGTTCCGGCGGTGACAAGGCCACTCTGAGCAAGGACGGCAAGGGCAAGAAGATCACCGTCTGGCTGATGCAGGACGCCCAGAAGGGCTGGCCCGAGGTCGTCGACGCGGCGAAGAAGCAGTTCACCGAGGAGACCGGCGCCGAGGTCGACGTCCAGTGGCAGACCTGGACCAACTACACCACCAAGCTCGACACCGCCCTGCTCTCCGGCAACGCCCCGGACGCGCTGGAGGTCGGCAACACCCAGGCCGCCAAGTACATCGAGGCCGGCTCCTTCGTCGACCTGACCTCGGAGAAGAGCAAGTTCGACAACTCGGACAAGTGGCTGGACTCGGTCGCCGCCTCCGGCCAGTCGGCCGACGGCTCCAAGACCTACGCCGTCCCGTACTACGCCGGTGCGCGCGTCCTGATCTACCGCAAGGACCTGTTCGAGGCCGCCGGTGTCGCCCAGGCCCCGACCACGATCGAGGAGCTGAAGGCCGCCCTGGCCAAGGTCAAGGCCGCCAACGCCGGCGTCCCGGGCTTCTCCGCGCTCTACATGCCGGGCCAGAACTGGTACTCCGCCGTCTCCTTCGGCGCCGGCCAGTTCGGCGTCAAGGGTGTCATCGCCAAGAAGGACGGCGACAAGTGGGCCGGCAACCTGACCGACCCGAAGTTCATCGAGGGCGTCAAGACCTGGAACGACCTGCAGAAGGAATACTCCACCGGCGGCACCACCAACGACGAGGCCACCCAGGACGCGCTGATGGCCAAGGGCAACATCGCCGCCATCATCGGCAACGGCTGGGAGGTCGCCTCGGTCGCCGACCCGAAGATCGGTGACCCGACCCTGAAGGACAAGCTCGCCACCATCGCCCTCCCGGGCACCGCGGCCGGCTCCCCGACCCCGGCGTTCCTCGGCGGCTCCGACCTGGCCGTCCCGTCCAAGGCCCCCAACCCCGGCCTGGGCGCGACCTTCCTGCAGATCTACTCCAACACCGCGCAGCAGACCCTGCTCGCCAAGCACGCCATCCCGAACGCCAAGAACCTGGTCGCCGCGTACAAGCAGGCCGACCCGGCGAACAAGGCCACCGGTGAGGCGGCCGAGGGCCAGACCTGGTTCATCCCGAACTCGCCGCTGTGGTCCGGCGCCGACGAGACCGCTCTGAAGACCGCCTTCAGCGCGATCGCCTCCGGCGGCGACGCGGCCACCGAGCTCAAGAAGGCCCAGGACGTCATCGTCAAGGACCTGAACGGCTGACCCAGCTGATCCGCGGTCGGCCCGGGAGCCCGCTCCCGGGCGGACCACCGCACTGAGCGCCGGTTGGGGGGTGGGCAGTCCGCGTGATTGCGGACTGCCCACCCGTGCGCCAGGACCGACCAGAACCCGCGGGCCCGGGAAGGACCCTGATGAGTGTGACCACCAACGAGACCGTGACCCGGTCCGACAAGTCGGGGCCTGCCCCGGCGGGGAAGCCGCAGCGCCGCGGATTCTTCGCGGCCGGCCAGTACATCCCCTACACCCTTCTGCTGCCCGCCGTCGTCGTACTGGTGGGCGTTCTGGCGTATCCGCTGTTCAGACTGTTCGACCTGTCGTTCCAGAACATCAACCGCTACGCGCTGCTGGTGAACCCGGCGCTGGGGAAGTACATCGGCTTCGAGGGCTACAGCAAGATCCTCGGCGACGACCAGTTCTGGGAGGTCGTGCTCCGCTCGATCTACTTCACCGCCGAGCTGGTCGTCCTCTCGATGGCGCTGAGCATGGCGATCGCGCTGCTGCTGAACCGGGTGTCCAACTGGGCCCGGGTCACCGTCATCACCGTGATGATGTTCGTCTGGGCGATCCCCGCGCTGGTCAACGGCCAGGTGTTCCGCTGGCTGTTCTCCGCCAACGGCGGTGTGATCGACTACCTGGCCTTCCTGGTCACCGGTGACGAGTCCTGGAAGCATTACGACTGGTTCGCCGACCCGACCGTCGGCCTGTACGTGGTCGGCGCCTCCGTCATCATCTGGGGCGCGATGCCGTTCCTGGTCCTCGGCCTGTACGCCGCGCTCACCCAGGTGCCCCCGGAGCTGACCGAGGCCGCCCGCCTGGACGGCGCCAACAACATCCAGGTCTTCCGGCACGTGACCCTGCCGATCATCAAGCCGTTCCTGATGATCTCCGCCGCACTCAGCTTCATCTGGGACTTCCAGGTCTTCGCGCAGATCTTCTCGCTGCGCAACACCTCGCCCGAACCCGGCTACTGGACCATCGGCCTCTACCTGTACATGAACGGCATCGTCCGCTCCCGCTACAGCGAGAGCTCGGTGATCTCGATCGTCATGATCATCATGATGCTGGCGGTGCTCGTGTTCTACATCCGCCAGATGCTCAAGATCGGAGCCAACGAGCGATGACCGCGACGACCACGCACCCGTCCGGGCCGCCGGCGGCGCCCGGGACCGCCAGGCCGAAGACCAGGAAGGCCAAGGCCCGCACCGTCGGCCGGCGCCCGGTGACGACCTGGTTCTGGAACAGTCTCGCCATCGGCGTCGCCGTGGTGATGGCCTTCCCGATCTACTGGATGATCCTCACCACGTTCAAGACGAACAAGGACCTGATCTCCCAGGACCCGACCTTCTGGCCCTCGTCCTTCTCGTTCGAGAGCTACACCACGATCTTCGACGACCCCGAGTTCCTGCCCTCGCTGCAGAACACCCTGACCCTCACCCTCGGCGCGGTGGTGCTCGGTCTGGTGGTCGGCTTCCTCGCCGCCGTCGCGGTGGCCCGGTTCAACTTCCGCGGCCGCAACTTCTTCATCGTCACCATGCTGGTGGTCCAGATGGTGCCGCTGCTGGCGATCATCATCCCGCTGTTCGTGGTGATGAACGGCGCCAACCTGACCGGCACCCTGTTCGGCGTGGTCCTCGCGTACCTGGTCTTCACCGTGCCGTACGTGATCTGGACGCTGCGCTCCTTCATCGTGAACATCCCGGCGGAGCTGGACGAGGCCGCCATGGTCGACGGCTGCACCCAGTGGGGCGCGTTCTTCCGCGTCATCCTGCCGCTCACCCTGCCCGGCCTGATCACCACCGGTGTCTACAGCTGGATTCAGGCGTGGAACGAGTTCATCGTCGTCAACACGCTGATGGGCAGCAGCAAGACCCACACCTCGATGATGTGGCTGACCTTCTACTCCACCACCCCCACCCGGGGTGCGGACTACGGCGCGCAGATGGCCGGCGGCCTGCTGGTCTCGCTGCCCGTGATCATCCTGTTCGTGTTCTTCCAGAAGAAGGTGTCGGCGGGTCTCACCGCCGGTGCGGTCAAGGGCTAAGGTCCCTTCCTCACCCCAATCGCACCTGAAGCACCTCCACCCCCAGGGAAGGAACCATGGCGATGCCCGGTACGGAAAGCGCCGAACTCCTGCGCGACGCCGGAGCGGTCCTGCAGCCCGGCTTCGCCGGTCTGACCGCGCCCGAGTGGCTGCGCCGCAGACTGGGCGACGGCGAACTCGGCGGCGTCGCCCTGTTCGGCCGCAACATCCGCACCCCGCAGCAGGTCGCCGCGCTGACCGCGGAGATGTACGCGCTCAACGGCGACCTGCTGATCGCCATCGACGAGGAGGGCGGCGACGTCACCCGCCTCGAAGTGACCAGCGGGTCCTCCTACCCGGGGAACCTGGCGCTCGGTGAGGTCGACGACACCGACCTCACCGAACGGGTCGCCCGCTCCATCGGGTTCGACCTGGCCGCCGTCGGCGTGAACCTCAACTACGCGCCCGACGCGGACGTCAACTCCAACCCCGACAACCCGGTGATCGGCGTCCGCTCCTTCGGCGGCGACGGCGACCTGGCGGCCCGTCACACCGCCGCGTACGTTCGCGGCCTGCAGTCCGCCGGTGTCGCGGCCTGCGCCAAGCACTTCCCCGGCCACGGCGACACGGCCGGCGACTCGCACCTCGGCCTGCCCCGGATCGACCTGGCCGCCGAGCAGTTCGGCCAGCACCTGCTGCCCTTCAAGGCCGCCATCGCGGCCGGCGTGAAGAGCATCATGACCGCGCACATCCTGTTCGACGCCTACGACGCCCAGCTGCCCGCCACGATGTCGCAGCGCATCCTGACCGGGCTGCTCCGCGAGGAGATGGGCTTCGACGGACTGATCGTCACCGACGGCATCGAGATGGGCGCCATCTCCGGCACCCACGGCGTCGCGGCCGGCTCGGTGCGGGCCGTCGCGGCCGGCGCCGACACCATCTGCGTCGGCGGCGGCCTGCACGACGAGGACGCCTTCGTCTACCTGCGCGACGCGCTGGTGTGGGCGGTCCGCGAGGGCCGGCTGCCGGCCGGGCGGCTGCACGAGGCGGCCGAGCGCAACCGTGCGGTGGCCCGCTGGTCCGCCGGGCCGCGGGCCTCGTTGGCCGGCCGGCAGGGCGAGGCCGGCGTCGGCCTGACCGCCGCCCGCCGGGCGCTGCGGATCACCGGCGAGCTGCGCCCGCTGGGCGGGATCCCGCACGTGGTGGAGTTCTCCCCCGGCGCGAACATCGCGGCCGGCGAGGACACCCCGTGGGGCGTGGCCGGCCCGCTGGCCGAGCTGGTCCCCGGCACCACCTCCAGCCGGGTCTCCCCGCCGGCCACCGTCACCGAGGGCTCCGGCCTGCTGCACGTGGCGGTCGCCGCCGAGGACGCCGAGATCGACACCGCCCCGCTGCTCGGCGCGGCGGTGGGCCGTCCGCTGGTGCTGGTGGTGCGCGACGTGCACCGCCACTCCTGGATGCGCCGGGCCGCGCTCGCCCTGGTGGAGCACCGCCCCGACGCCGTGGTGGTGGAGATCGGCACCGCCCACGGGCTGGCCGGACTGTTCGCCCCGCTCGGCGTCACCACCCTGGCCACGTACGGCGGTTCGCGGGTCTGCGCGACAGCCGCGGCGGAGGCGCTGGCCGGGCTCGCGGTGACCGCGGCCACCGCCGGCTGAGACACTCGGGGACGGGCCCGGGGCGGACGCCAGGCGCTCCGTTCCGGGCCCCTCGCATGCCGGTTTGCCCGCAGGTGCTCCCACTTGCTCACCCGTGCGTGCAAACATGTGCTGTTACATAGGACTTAGGGGTCTCTTAAGGCCCCGTCTCCAACGAGGAGTGAGAGCTGCCATGAGTGGCGACAGGGATGCGGCGCTCGCCGAGGGCTCCACGGTGCCGACCCAGACCGGCCCTGCCACCACCACGGCCCGGGTACCGAAGTACTACGGCCTGAAGCGGCACCTGCTCCAGCTGACCGAGACCCAGCCGACCGGCACCCCGGTGCCCCCGGAGCGGGCGCTGGCCGCCCAGTTCGACACCTCCCGCACCACCGTCCGGCAGGCGCTGCAGGAACTGGTGGTCGAGGGCCGGCTGGAGCGCATCCAGGGCAAGGGCACCTTCGTCGCCAAGCCGAAGGTCGCGCAGGCCCTGCAACTGACCTCCTACACCGAGGACATGCGCGCCCAGGGCCTGGAGCCGACCTCCCGGCTGGTCGAGGTCGCGTACATCTCCGCGGACGAGCGGCTCGCCCCGCTGCTGGACATCAAGCCCGGCGGGCGCGTCCTGCGCATCGAGCGCCTGCGGCTCGCGAACGGCGACCCGATGGCGATCGAGGTGGCGCACCTGTCGGCCAAGCGCTTCCCCGCGCTCCGGCGCAACCTCACCAAGCACAACTCGCTCTACACCGCGCTGCGCGAGGTCTACGGGGTGACGGTCGCCGAGGCCGAGGAGACCATCGAGACCACCCTGGCCAACCCGCGCGAGGCCGGTCTGCTCGGCTCCGACCTGGGCCTGCCGATGCTCCAGCTGTCCCGGCACTCCTTCGACGCGGACGGCGCGCCGGTGGAATGGGTGCGGTCCATCTACCGGGGGGACCGGTACAAGTTCACCACGCGGCTGAAGCGGCCCGCGTAGCTCCCACCTCCGGTTTCGGGACGACCCGCACGACGCGGGTGCAGCGGCCCGCGTAACGCATAGTTGACAGGGTAGTGACACAAGTCACTGCCCTGTCCTACTCTCGCGGGGACCTTTCGATCACCGAAGGTGCTGCCCGGCGGACGCACAGCGATGTGCGGTGCGGTGCCAGTGAGGTGACTCCTCGTCATCCGGGAGCCGCTCGTGTCGTCTCAATCCCCATCCGCGGGCGCACTGCCCGCGCTCTCCCCCGCCCGGGTGCTGGCCGGCCTGTGCCTGCTGGTGCCGATCGTGGTGGTGCTGTGGGTGCCGTCGTACAGCAAGACCGACCCGGTGCTCGGCGGTATGCCGTTCTTCTACTGGTACCAGCTGATGTGGGTGCCGCTGTCGGCGGTGTTCACCACCTCCGCGTACCTGCTGCTGCGCCGTGACGAGGCGGCCCGCAAGGCCGCCTCGGCCGAGCCGCTCCCGCTGCCGTCCCAGCCGGACGGGGGTGCGCAGTCGTGAAGCACGTGGACTGGACCGCGATGACGGTCTTCCTGCTGTTCTTCGTCGCGGTCACCGTGATGGGCTTCCTGGCCTCGCGCTGGCGCCGGGCGGACGACGCGCAGCACCTGCACGAGTGGGGTCTGGGCGGCCGCAGCTTCGGCACCTGGATCACCTGGTTCCTGCTGGGCGGCGACCTGTACACGGCGTACACGTTCATCGCGGTGCCGGCCCTGGTCTACGGGGCGGGCGCGGCGGGCTTCTTCGCGGTGCCGTACACGATCATCGCGTACCCGCTGGTGTTCCTGATCCTGCCCCGGCTGTGGTCGGTGTCGCGGGTGCACGGCTACGTGACGACGGCGGACTTCGTGCGCGGGCGGTACGGGTCGCGCGGGCTGTCGGTGGCGGTGGCGCTGACCGGCATCCTGGCGACCATGCCGTACGTGGCGCTGCAACTGGTGGGCATCCAGGCGGTGTTGGACGTGCTGGGCGTGGGCGGCACCGGGAACTGGTTCCTGCAGGACCTGCCGCTGTTCCTGGCGTTCGGCGTGCTGGCGGCGTACACGTACTCGTCGGGGCTGCGGGCGCCGGCGCTGATCGCCTTCGTCAAGGACACCCTGGTGTACGTGGTGATCCTGGTCGCGGTGATCTACATCCCGATGCGGATGGGCGGCTACGGGCACATCTTCGACGCGGCGGCGCACAAGTTCACTCCGGACCCGGTGACCCACAAGGCGCCGGGTTCGCTGATCACCGGGCCGGCGGGGCAATGGTCGTACGCGACGCTGGCGTTCGGGTCGGCGCTGGCGCTGTTCATGTACCCGCACTCGGTGACGGGCGTGCTGGCGGCGAAGTCCCGCAACACGGTGCGCCGGAACATGGCGATCCTGCCGACGTACTCGCTGATGCTGGGCCTGCTGGCGCTGCTGGGCTTCATGGCGATCGCCGCCGGGGTGAGCAAGGGCGACAAGAAGTTCAACGCCCAGCTGGCCGTTCCGCAGCTGTTCGCGGACATGTTCCCGAGCTGGTTCACCGGGGTGGCGTTCGCGGCGATCGGGGTGGGCGCGCTGGTGCCGGCCGCGATCATGTCGATCGCCGCGGCGAACCTGTTCACCCGCAACGTCTACAAGGAGTTCCTGAAGCCGGCCGCGACACCGGCCGAGGAGACCCGGGTGGCGAAGATCGCCTCGCTGCTGGTGAAGGTCGGTGCGCTGGCGTTCGTGCTGCTGATGGACAAGCAGGCGGCGATCAACATGCAGCTGCTGGGCGGCGTGTGGATCCTGCAGACCGCGGTGGCGCTGGTGGCCGGCCTGTTCACCCGGTGGTTCCACCGCTGGGCGCTGCTGGCCGGCTGGGCGACCGGCATGATCTACGGCACCTGGAAGGCGTACGGGGTGTCCTCCCCGGCCACCGCGCACTTCGGCGGGTCGGCCGCGAAGATCCCGGTGATCGGCGAGATCGGCTACATCGGCCTGACCGGGTTCGTGCTGAACCTGCTCGTCGCGGTGGTGCTGACGCTGGTGCTGCGGGCCCTGAAGGCCCCGGAGGGCCTCGACGAGACCTCGAAGGCCGACTACTCCGCGGAGGCCGGCGACGAGGCCGTGGAGCGGGCCCCGCAGCCCACGCTGGCGCACTGACGCGTGCGGGGGCGCAACCGGCCCCCCTGTGCGCCCTTGGGTCGCGCCGTTGCCTCAGTGGACACTGGGGTGACGGCGCGATCATCTGTTATGACAGGCGTTTTCGGGAGAGACCGGGAGAGACGAGCACCACCGAAGCAGCACCGACAACGGGGAGCCACCGCCAATGACCGACCTCACCACGGTACGCAACGGACACCGCGCCCAGACCGACGGCGGACGGCGGCTGCCGTCGGTCCTGATCGCCACCCGGCACGGCGAATCCACCGCCAACGTGGAGTTCCGGCACGCGGACTCCACCGGCGCCCTGACCGTCCCGATCACCTGCCGGGACGCCGACATCCCGCTCTCCCTGCGCGGCCAGGCCCAGGCCCACGACCTGGGCCGCTGGTGGGCCGCCCTGCCGCCCGCCGACCGGCCCCGCTCGGTGTGGTGCTCCCCGTACGTGCGCACCGTGGAGACCGCGAGAATCGCCCTGGCCCAGGCGTCCGGGCTGGGCGCCGTCCCGGTGGGCCTGCCGGTCCGCTACGACGAGCGGCTGCGCGACCGCGAGTTGGGCGTGCTGGAGATGCTCACCAAGGCCGCCATCGAACGCGACCACCCCGCCGAGGCGGAACGCCGGCGGCGGATGGGCGAGCTGTACTACCGGCCGCCCGGCGGCGAGTCCTGGCTGGACGTGGCGCTGCGGGTGCGCGGTCTGCTGCGCGACCTGAACGAGGAGGAGGCCGGCCGGCCGGTGCTGCTGGTCGCCCACGACTGCACGGTGCTGATGCTGCGTCATGTGCTGGACCGGCTGGGCGAGGAGGAGCTGCTGGCGCTGCCGCCGGTGAGCAACTGCTCGACCAGCGTGTGGCGGGCCCGCGAGGGCCGGCTGCGGCCGTCCGGCTGGAACCAGACCTCGCACCTGTCCTGAACGGCCGTCAGGCGGGCTGCCGCTCGGCGGCCCGCCCCGGCCCCCCGGGTCCGCCCGGGCCGCCGAAGGCCCGCCGGTAGGCCTGCGGGGTGGTGCCGAGGCGGCGGCCGAAGTGGTGCCGCAGGGTGGCGGCGTTGCCGAAGCCGCAGCGGGCGGCGACGGCGTCCACGCTCTCGTCGGTGGACTCCAGCAGGCGCTGCGCGAGCAGCACCCGCTGGCCGGTCAGCCACCGGTGCGGGGTGGTGCCGGTCTCCTGCTGGAAGCGCCGGGCGAAGGTGCGCGGGGACATGTGGGCGTGCCGGGCGAGGTCGTCCACGCTGACCTCCCGGTCGAGGCGGCGGCGCATCCACTCCAGCGTCCCGGCCAGCGAGTCGCCGTCGCTCTCGGGCAGCGGGCGGTTGATGAACTGCGCCTGCCCGCCGTCGCGGTGCGGGGCGACCACCATCCGGCGGGCGATCTCCCGGGCCACCTCGGCGCCCTGCACCTTGCGCACCAGGTGCAGGCAGGCGTCGATGCCGGCGGCGGTGCCGGCCGAGGTGATCACCGGGTCGTCGTCCACGTACAGCACGTCGGGTTCGACGGTGGTCAGTGGGAAGCGCTCGGCCATCAGGTGGGCGTACTGCCAGTGCGTGGTGCTGCGGCGGCCGTCCAGCAGGCCGGCGGCGCCGAACAGGAAGCTGCCGGAGCAGATCGACAGCAGGTGCGCGCCGCGCGCGTGGGCGGCCCGCAGCGCCTCGCACAGCGCCTCGGGGTAGTGCTCGCGGATGCCGGTGGCGGCGGCGATCACCAGGTCCGCCTCGGCGAGCCGCTCCGGGCCGTGGGGCACCTGCACCGCGAAGCCGGCGTGGGTGCGCATCGGGCCGGGCCGGTCGCCGACCAGGCCGAACTCGTACCCGGGCAGGCCGGCGGCGCTGCGGTCCATGCCGAACACCTCGCAGGCCACGCCCAGTTCGAAGGGGTGGATGTCCTCCAGCACGATCACCGCGACGTTCTTCAGCATCGGCCCAGCATGGCAGTGGCAGGATTTCGCGGCAACGGCGCGTTCCTGCCAGCACTGCCCCACCCCTGACCGGGACCTGGCCGAACCGCGCCGCGAGCCGTCCGGCACACTGTCCGGGTGCACTCCCCGACCGTCCGCCGCGCCCCGGACCACGATCTCGCCGGAGCCGGGGAGGTCGGCGTCGAAGCCTTCGCCGGCGACGGCCGCACCCGCCCCGGATCCGGCCACGCCGAGCTCCTCCGGGACACCGCGCGGCGATCGACCGCAGCCGGGAACCCGAGCTGGCCGGGATGGCGTCCTCCACCCGGCCGCAGATGACCGCGGCGCACCGGATCTACGATGCTCTGGGCTTCCTCCGCGCCCCCGAGCGGGACTGGGAGGCGGCCCCGGGCGTGGACCTGATGGTCTGCACGATGCGGTTCTGAGGCGGTTCTGCGACGGTTCTGCGGCGGTTCCCTGGTGGCTCCGGCGTGGTTTCCGTTGTCTACGCGCGGCACCTCTGACGCGACACGCGCTACTACATCTGGTGCCGCCAGCTCCAGCCGCCACAACATGTATGCTCGACCTCGCTGTCGAAGCAGGGGAACCCGGTGCGAATCCGGGACTGCCCCGCAACGGTGAGCGGGCTGTAGCGACGCCCGCGCAGTCCGAGGACCTGCTGACGGTGTGCGACACGGCATCCCCGCAGACGCCATGCAGCACAGCTTTGCCGTCCGGCCTCGCGGGCGGGCCGGGGGTGGGTCTTTCGCGCGCCGATCGAGCGTTTTCGGCGTGCCGTCCTCCCCTGCCGCACGCGCGCCACCGGACACCTTGAGCCACGTCCGCCGCCGCCACAGGAGAGAGTGCGCCTTGACCGTCGCCGCCTCAGTCACCCTGCCGTCCCAGGGTTCCGCCGACGCCTTCACCGACCCCGGTGCGGCGCTGCTTCGGCTGCTCACCGACCGCAGCACCGACCTCCCCCAGGTGGACCCCGGCCACGTCGCCGCCGCCGCGCTGCGCGGCCGCCACGCGGGCTCGGACTTCGCCGAGCTGCGCGGGCTGGCCGTGGAGGCCGCCGCGTCGATGATCGCCGAGGACCCGCAGTACTCGAAGCTGGCCGCCCGCCTGCTCGCGATGGAGATCGCCGACGAGGCCGCCTCCCAGGGCGTCACCTCGTTCTCCGCCTCGATCGCCGTCGGCCACGCCGAGGGCCTGATCGGCGACGCGACCGCCGAGTTCGTCGCCGCCCACACCGAGCTGTTCGACTCGCTGATCGACGCCGCCGGCGACGACCGCTTCGAGTACTTCGGCCTGCGCACCGTGCAGTCCCGCTACCTGCTGCGCCACCCGATCACCCGCAAGGTGGTGGAGACCCCGCAGCACTTCCTGCTGCGCGTCGCGGCGGGCCTGGCGGTCGGCACCTCCGAGCAGTCGGTGCTGGAGGTGGCCGAGCTGTACAAGCTGATGAGCCGCCTGGAGTACCTGACCAGCTCCCCGACGCTGTTCAACTCCGGCACCCGGCACCCGCAGATGTCCTCCTGCTACCTGCTGGACTCGCCGCTGGACAACCTGGACTCGATCTACAACCGCTACGCGCAGATCGCCCGGCTGTCCAAGCACGCCGGCGGCATCGGCCTGTCCTACTCGCGGATCCGCTCCCGCGGCTCGCTGATCCGCGGCACCAACGGCAAGTCGAACGGCATCGTCCCGTTCCTGCGCACCCTGGACTCCTCCGTGGCGGCGGTCAACCAGGGCGGACGGCGCAAGGGCGCGGCCTGCGTGTACCTGGAGACCTGGCACGCCGACATCGAGGAGTTCCTGGAGCTCCGCGACAACACCGGCGAGGAGGCCCGGCGCACCCACAACCTGAACCTGGCGCACTGGATCCCGGACGAGTTCATGCGCCGCGTGAACGCCAACGAGGACTGGTCGCTGTTCTCCCCGGCGGACGTCCCCGAGCTGGTCGACCTGTGGGGCGCCGACTTCGACGAGGCCTACCGCAAGGCCGAGCTGGCCGGCAAGGCCGTGCGCACCATCCCCGCGCAGACCCTGTACGCCCGGATGATGCGCACCCTGGCGCAGACCGGCAACGGCTGGATGACCTTCAAGGACGCCTCCAACCGGGCCGCCAACCAGACCGCGCTGCCGGGCCGCACGGTGCACTCCTCGAACCTGTGCACCGAGATCCTGGAGGTCACCGACGACTCCGAGACCGCGGTCTGCAACCTGGGCTCGGTCAACCTGGGCGCGCACGTCGCCCCGGGCGCCTCGGCCGACGACCTGATCAACGCCATGGACTGGGACCGCCTGGACGCCACCGTGCGCACCGCGGTCACCTTCCTCGACCGCGTGATCGACATCAACTTCTACCCGACCACCGAGGCCGGGGCGTCCAACTCCCGCTGGCGCCCGGTGGGCCTGGGCGTGATGGGCCTGCAGGACGTCTTCTTCAAGCTCCGGCTGGACTTCGACTCCGCCGAGGCCAAGGCCCTCTCCACGCTGATCGCCGAGCGCATCATGCTCACCGCGTACGAGCGCTCCGCGGACCTCGCCGAGCAGTTCGGCCGCCACGAGGCGTACGGCGAGACCCGCGCGGCCCGCGGCGAGCTGCACATCGACCACTTCGGCAGCGCCACCCCGCAGTGGGCCGGGCGCTGGGAGGCGCTGCGCGTCCGGATCGCCGAGACCGGCCTGCGCAACTCGCTGCTGCTGGCGATCGCCCCGACCGCGACCATCGCGTCCATCGCCGGCGTCTACGAGTGCATCGAGCCGCAGGTGTCCAACCTGTTCAAGCGCGAGACGCTGTCCGGCGAGTTCCTCCAGGTCAACCCGTACCTGGTGCGCGAGCTGAAGGAGCTCGGCGTCTGGGACCAGCAGACCCGGGACGCGCTGCGCGAGGCCAACGGCTCCGTGCAGGACTTCAAGTGGCTGCCGGAGAACGTCCGTTCGCTGTACCGCACCGCGTGGGAGCTGCCGCAGCGCGCCCTGATCGACCTGGCCGCCGCCCGGCAGCCGTACATCGACCAGAGCCAGTCGCTGAACCTGTTCATGGCGGCGCCGACCATCGGCAAGCTGTCCTCGATGTACGCCTACGCCTGGAAGGTCGGTCTGAAGACCACCTACTACCTGCGCTCCCGCCCCGCGACCCGGATCGCCCAGGCCGCGTCGGGTGCCGCCCGCACCGCCGCGCCCGTGCCGGTGCAGACCCCGACCCTCAGCCAGGCCGAGCAGGACGCCATCGCCTGCTCCCTGGAGAACCCCGAGTCCTGCGAGGCGTGCCAGTAATGAGCTCCGAAGACCAGAAGAAGATGCTGCTCGACCCGGGCTTCGAGCTGACGCTGCGTCCGATGCGCTACCCGTCGTTCTACGACCGGTACCGGGACGCGATCAAGAACACCTGGACCGTCGAGGAGGTGGACCTGCACTCCGACGTCGCCGATCTGGCCAAGCTCAGCGACGGCGAGCGGCACATGATCGGCCGGCTGGTCGCGTTCTTCGCCACCGGTGACTCGATCGTCTCGAACAACGTGGTGCTGAGCCTCTACAAGCACATCAACTCGCCGGAGGCGCGGCTCTACCTGTCGCGGCAGCTGTTCGAGGAGGCCGTGCACGTCCAGTTCTATCTGACGCTGCTGGACACCTACCTGCCCGACCCGGACGACCGGGCGGCGGCGTTCGCCGCGGTGGAGAACATCCCCTCCATCGCGCAGAAGGCCCAGTTCTGCTTCAAGTACATGAACGCGGTCGATCACATCGACTCGCTGCAGAGCAAGGAGGACCGGCGGGCCTTCCTGCTGAACCTGATCTGCTTCGCGGCGTGCGTCGAGGGCCTGTTCTTCTACGGCGCGTTCGCCTACGTGTACTGGTTCCGCAGCCGCGGCCTGCTGCACGGCCTGGCGACCGGCACCAACTGGGTGTTCCGCGACGAGTCGATGCACATGGACTTCGCGTTCTCGGTGGTCGACACCGTCCGCGAGGAGGAGCCCGACCTCTTCGACGACAAGATGGCCCAGCAGGTCACCGAGATGCTGGAGGAGGCCGTCGAGGCCGAGCTCCAGTTCGCCCAGGACCTGTGCGGTGACGGCCTGCCCGGCATGAACACCGCCTCGATGCGCCAGTACCTGGAGGCCGTCGCCGACCAGCGCCTGGCCCGTCTCGGCCTGCCGATCCGCTACGGCTCCACCAACCCGTTCGGGTTCATGGAGCTGCAGAACGTCCAGGAGCTGACCAACTTCTTCGAGCGCCGGGTCTCCGCGTACCAGGTCGCCGTGGAGGGCTCGGTCTCCTTCGACGACGACTTCTAGGCCGACGCCGAAACGACCCGAGGGCCGCACCCCCGCCGCTGAGCGGGGGTGCGGCCCTCGGCCGTGTTCCGGGGCCGGCCTCCGGGTCAGCCCTGGCCGTAGGTGCTGGTGGACCAGAGCGGGCCACCGGTGGTCGGGCCGCCGCCCTGGCGGTAGACCACGAAGTTGCCGTCGTCCTGCAGCAGCCCGTACGCGCCCGGGTTGCTGTAGGTGCTGCTCTGCCACAGGGCGCCGGTGGTGGTGCCGGCCTTGTAGATCACCAGGTTGCCGTCGGGCTGCATGAAGAGGTACGCGCCCGGGTTGTTGTACGTGTAGCTGGTCCACAGCACGCTGTTGTCGCTGCGGCGGTAGAGCACCAGGTTGCCGTCGTCCTGCATGACCATCCGGACGGTCGCCGACTGGGTCCACTGGTTGTTGGACAGCTGCCGCCCGGAGAAGACGAGCGGCGAGAGGGCCTGGGAGCCGCTGGCCCACAGCGCGCCGTTGCCCTGGCCGCCGCCCTTGCGGTAGACCACGAAGTTGCCGTCGTCCTGCAGCATCGCGTACGCGCCGCCGCTCGCGGTGGTGGTGGCCCACAGCGCGCCGCCGTTGCCCGGGCCGCCGTCGGCGCGGTAGATCACCAGGTTGCCGTCGTCCTGCATGACCGCGTACGCACCGGAGTTGCCGTAGGTCTTGGTGCTCCACACCGGGCGGCTGCCGGTGCCGGCCTTCAGGTAGGCGACCAGGTTGCCGTCGGGCTGCATGGTCAGCGTCATCGAGTCGCTGGTGAGGCTCTGACCCGAGGCGAGCCGCTGGCCGGGCTGCAGGGTGTTGCCCGAGGCATTCGAGGTGACGTCCAGGTAGTTGGCGTCGATGCCCAGGCTGACACCGCCGTAGCTCTCGGTGACGTCGCCGGAGTACTGGTGGGCGCGGCGGCCGCCGGTCCACTGGCCGGGGGTGGTCAGGCCCATGCCGGCGTCGGTCACGTCGTGGTGGGAGTTCCAGGCGGCGGCCCACAGCACGTCGGGCTCCGGGTAGGAGCTGTCGGTGTAGCGGGCGGCGAGGTCCTTGACGCCGCTGGAGGCGCTGGCGTAGACGCCGGAGCGGTAGCCCTTGGTGTGCAGCTGCGCGGTCCAGCCGGCCAGGTAGGAGACCACCCGGTCGCGGTAGACGGAGGAGTCGTAGTTCTCCATGTCGTTGTAGAGCACCGCGCCGGCCTGGAAGCCGAGGCCGTTGGCCTTGGCGATCGCGTCGTTGGCGGCGTCGGAGCCCTGCTGACGGGCGGTGGCCACATCGGCGGAGATCAGCACGTTGCCGCGGGCGGCCTGGGCGCCGACGTAGATCGGCATGAAGCCCCAGCCCTCGGCGTTCCGGGAGTCCACCCAGCTCTTCGCCGGCGAGGCGCAGGCCTGCGAGGGCCCGCCGATGTACACGCCGACGGCCCGGTACGGGGAGTTCGCGGCCCAGGCCGACATGGTGGCGTCCGACGGCGCGGCGCAGCGGTCGAAGGCGAACCCGGCGACGTCGGTGCGCGGGGCGGAGCCGGCCAGGGCGGGCTTCGCGGTGGACGGCGCGGCGGACGGGCGGGCGCCGGCGTCGACGCTCGCGGTCTCCAGGATCTGCCGGACCCGGTCGGCCGAGGTGGCGTAACTGGCCGTCACCTGAAGCCCGGAGTTGCCGAGCTTGGCCTGGATCTGGTGGCCGGCCGCGGCGTCCTTCAGGACGCTCTGCGCGACGGGCTGCCCGGGCACCACGGTGCCCTGGACGCGCCCGCTCTCCGCCGGCTGGATCAGCAGTCCGTCGGCGCGGCCGGGCGCGAGGTGCGCCGGGCAGTTCTGGTCCCCGCTCGGGGTGCCCAGGTAGACGGCGCTGACGTCGAGCCGGACGCAGGTGCCCGGCGCGGCGGCGAGGTCGACGACCGGCCAGTCTGCGGGCACCTGGGCGTGGAAGCCCTGGTAGTCGATCCGCTTGGTGGCCTGCCCGGCGGTGCCCGTCGCCGCCCCCGACGTGTCGGCACCCCACGCGTTCGGAACGGCCGTGGCCAGTCCCGACACGGCCAGCACGACGGCCGCAGCCCGTGCTGCTGTACGACGCTTCATTTGTTCCCGCCCCTTGATTGAGTCGCATCCGACCTGATGTGACGTCAGGGACTGTAGTGGATACCACTGACCGCCTCCAGGCCCTTTTGGCCCTGCGGCCCGTCCGGTCGGCGCGTGCTCACTCGTCCCTGCTCAGTGGACGGAAAGACCCCAGGTGGCGGTTCCCCACAGCGCGCCGCCGATCTGCGGGCCGCCGCCGCGCCGGTACACCACGAAGTTGCCGTCGTCCTGCAGCATCGCGAACGCGCCCGGGCTGTTCCAGGTGCCGGTGGCCCACAGCGCGCCGCCGACCCCGGGTCCGCCGTCGGGGGCGTAGAGCACCAGGTTGCCGTCGTCCTGCTGCACCGCGTACGCGCCCGGGTGGCCGCCGGTGCCGGCCGACCACAGCAGCCGGCCGTCGCCGCGCACCCGGACGGTGAGGTCGCCGTCGTCCTGCATGGTCAGCGTCACCGTTCGGGTGCTGACGCTGCGTCCGGTGGCGAGCCGCTCGCCGGGGCGCAGCCGGCCGTCGCCGCCGGCGGGCGAGGTGACGTCGAGGTAGCTGGCGTCGATGGTCATGCTGACGCCGCCGTACTCCTCGGTGGTGTCGCCCAGGTACTGGTGGGCGCGCCGGCCGCCGGTGAAGTAGCCGGCGCCGTCGGGCAGGCCCATGCCGTCGTCGGTGACGTCGTGGTGGGAGTTCCAGGAGGCGGACCACAGGACGTCGGGCTGCGGGTAGGAGTCGTCGTCCAGGCGTCCGGTGAGGTCCTGTACTCCGCTGGCGGCGCCGGTGTAGACGCCGGAGCGGTAGCCGTGGGCGTGCACCTGGTCGGTCCAGCCGGCCAGGTAGGCGAGGACGCGGTCGCGGTAGACGGAGGACTCGTAGTTCTCCATGTCGTTGTAGAGCACCGCGCCGCTCTGGAAGCCCAGCCCTTCGGCCTTCTGCACGGCGTCGTCGGCGGCGTCGGAGCCCTGCTGCCGGGCGGTTCCCTGGTCGGCGTCCACCAGCAGTTTGCCGCGGGCGGCCTGGTGGCCGACGTAGATCGGCAGGAACCCCCAGCCCTCGGCGGCCCGGGCGTCCACCCAGTCGCGGTCGGGCGAGGCGCAGGCCTGCTCGGGCCCGCCGATGTACACGCCGACGGCCCGGTAGGGGGAGGACTCGGCCCAGGTCTGCATCGCGCTGTCGGGCGGTGCGGAGCAGCGGTCGAAGGCGTAGCCGACGACGTCGGTGCGGGGGCCGTCGCCTTCGCCGCTGTCGCGAATGGGCTCCGGGGCGCCGCCGTTCTGGGCCTCGGTGGCCGCAGGGGATTTCTGGGGGGCGGCGGCGTCCTGTGATCCTTGCGGCGGGAGCGGCGCGGGCCGGGCGGGTTCGATCAGCAGTCCGTGCGCGAGGACCGGCCCCGGTGAGGTCCGGCAGTCCCGGTCCTCGGCCGGTGCCCCGGGATCGATCGCGCTGACGTCCTGCCGCAGGCAGGTGCGGGGTGCGGGTGCCAGGTCCGCCACCGGCGGGGGCCGGTTACCGGGTGGCCGGACCGGCGTACCCCCGTCGGCCAAACGTTTCTCCATCCTCTGAGCGGCCCCCGCAGACCAGCCCCCGCCGGTCCCCGCCACCACCAGTAAGACCAGTCCGGCGTGTGCCGCCGTCCGCCGCAGCCTGCCCATCGGCCAGCCTCCCGCCCGAGTTCCGTCGCGTCTGCTCGCGGACACTAGCCGCCGCTTTCGCGCCGCTGGGGCCCGACACACCCGCCCGAACTCGGACATACCGGAAGGGGGGTCGCGCCGGTGGGCGCG
>NZ_JBHWEN010000009.1:0-234419 GCF_042734215.1 Kitasatospora sp. NPDC059673
ACCGCACCGGCTGCGATCCCGACCGGCTCTCCTTCGTCCGCACCCTGCGCATCGCCCGCCGCCATGTCACCGGACAGGCGGCACTTTCCCCCCTCACGACTCGCCCGGGCACTCACCCGGAGCCTGCGCGAGATCGGTGAACGGCTGCTGCCCGCACGGAGATTGCGCACCAACCCCCGCGTCATCAAACGCAAGATGTCCAACTGGGCACTCAAACGCCTGATGCACTTCGACCCGCCACGACCGGGCCGGCCCGGCGTCGTCCTGGTCGGACCGACCAAGACCACCCCGACTCGCCAAAAATCAACCTAAATCACCGGTATTGCTGCTAGGCCGCCGGTTCGCGCATGCCCCCGCTGGTCCCGGCCGCACGTGGCCCGGTCCGTCGGCGTGGCCGCGCTGCCCTCACCCGTCCTTCGACGAAACGGAAGAGTTCCGGGACCTGTAGCGGGATCCGGGCACGAACGGAACAACCCACCGCGCCCGGCGGCAGGGATGTTCAGGCCGGGGTGGGCAGCGTGAACGCCACGGCTTGGTCCGGGTCGGGGCCGGCCTGTGCGGCGATCTCTCCGGTCGGGGTCCAGACGCCCGAGCCGCCGGACGTTCGACCGAATGAACCGCTGAGGCCTGCCGCCGTGGCGAGGACGACCCAGACGCCGTGGGCGGTGGCACGTTCACGCATGTGGGAGTCGCGGCGGGCCTGGGAGTCCGGGCCGGGGCCGTAGAGGGTGCTGGCGACGTACGCGTCGATTCCGAGCGCTGCCGTGTCCGCCGCGTGCTGGGGCACCGCCGCGTCGTAGCAGATGGCCAGTCCCAGCCTCCAGCCGTCGATCGTGAGCACCGTCGGCTTCTCGCCGGGGGTGAAGCGGTCGAACTCGGCTCCGTGGAGCCACATCTTCCGGTAGGCCAAGGTCACGCTGTCGCCGGTCACTGCCAGCGTGGCGATGTACTCGCGGCCGTCCACGTCACGCACCGGGGCACCGACCAGGGCCATGGCGTCGGCCTCGCGACAGGCTTCCGCGATCGGCCGGAGGCGGCTGTCGTCCGGGGAGAGCGACGGTGCGTCGAGGTCGTATCCCGTGAGGGAGAGTTCGGGGAAGACAACCAGCCGGGCGTCGGCCCGCACGATCGCCTGCGCGTGCAGTTCCGCGTTGGCCAGGACGTCTGCTCCCACCCAACCGGGCTGCACTGCGGCCACTGCCAGTGAGGTTTCCACTCCCGGACTCCTGTCGTTCGACCATCCCCATGATCACCTACTGGCCGCAGCAGCCGTCAAGCCCTGACCCGATGACATGCGTCACTGCCCTGCCAGGACCTCGCGGCGAACACCGGGAGCAGGAACGGCCGGAGTTCACGCACCGGGGATCACCTCGCGCGGGCCGTCCGAGTCGGTGAGCATCGGCAGGTGGGGCGGAACCCGGAGGGAGAGCACCTCGGCTTTTTAGGGGAATCATGCGGACGGCCAGTCCTTCGTCGCCGGGCCGCAATTCGCTTCGGTCTCCGTCCCCGCCGGCGTGCAGGACGCGGGTGAGCGGGAGGCCGAGGTCGTGGTGCGGGTCGGGGAGCGTGCGCAGCCGGGTGTCCGCGTTGCGGGCGGGCTGCGGGCGGGGTGTCGTACTGGTGTACCGGACGCCGTGCAGAAGGGATCCGCCGGAAATGACCACCGTCGCCGCCTACCCCGCCCCCGCCGCCCGTGCCCCGCTGGCGCGCACCACCGTCGAGCGCCGGCCGGTCGGCGAACGCGACGTCGCCGAACACGGCGTGGCGGCCGAGATCGAGACGATCCGCGCTGACCAGGTCAACGAGGCGTACGACCGGGTGCTGGCCAGTGACGTCCGCTACCGGTTCGTCATTGACGCCTCGACGGTCTGACGGCGCGCCGGGCCGGCGAAGGGGGTCGGGTGTGCGACCGATTCTGGTGACCGGCGCCGCCGGCCGGGTGGGCACCGTCGGGCGGTCCGCGGTGGCGGAGCTGCGCGGGCGCGGCCTTGCGGTCGGTGCGCTGCTGCGGCGCGAGGACGAGCGGGCCGAGGTGCTGCGGGCGCCGGGCGCCGGGCGCCGGGCGCCAAGGTGGCGGTGGCGGACGGCGTCCGGCAGGTCACCGGGCGCCCCGCCATCGGGGTCGGCGAGTGGGTCCGCCGGCCCGCCGACCGGATCGCGGGGCGCTGAACACGCGTACCGGTCAGGCGGGCTCGACCGGCTGGCGCACCACGGTCCGGAGCTTCTCGGGGGCGCTTCGGCGGGGGTCGCCGAGGTAGATCTCGTGGTGCTTGGCGCCGGGCCGCAGGCCGTTGGCGGGGAGGTACTCGTGGTGCAGCTGGTGCAGGGCGGGTGCTTCGTCGTCGTAGGAGCCGATGTGGAGCAGTTGGGCGCTGGGGCCCTCGTGCAGGGTGAGCCGGCGGACCTGGGCGATGGCGGGACGTTTCTTCTTGGCGAGTGCGGTCTGCCGGGCCTCGTCGATCATCTGCTCGGTGATCCACCCGGGCAGGCTGATCATCATGGTCCAGTTCCAGCTGTCCTTGTCCCGGCTGGTGAAGGCCTCGAACTCGTCGGCCCACCACAGTCCTTCCAGCGGGCCGACCACGAAGTCCCGTCCCCCGGGGGCCTGCTTGGCGGCGAACTTCAGGGTGTAGGCGACGGCGTAGAGCGCCTCGACCGCGGCGGCGTGGGCGGGCGCGGTGTTGGGGTTGCCGCTGCCGTCAACCGCGAGGAACTGCTGTTCGGGGACGTCCACGACGGCCCAGGTGGTGTTCCTGGGGGCGTAGAACTCCTTCAGGTCCTTCTTGATGTCGTACGGTGCCATGCTCGGTTCCCCTCCTTGCGGGTGCGCACCGCCCAGCGATGCCCGGTAGCGGTCCAACCAGGCCTGTTCGGCGCGTAGTTGACCGAGGCTGTAGTCGAAGATCGCGTGCACGAACCCGGGCGCGGGCGGCCCGGCGGCCTCGGCGCGGGCCACCTGTTCGATCCGTTCGGCGAGCGCCCGGGACCGTCGCTCCAGGGCGTCGAGGAGCTGTTCGTGGCCGACGGCAGGCTGGTTGGCCAGGCCGACCAGGACGCGCGGGTAGAGCGGGTGGAGTTCGGCGATCGCCGCCTCGGCCGCCGCCGCGCAGGACCGCCGCCCCTCGGCGGTCGCGCCGAACACCTTGCGCCGCTTGTCGTCGGCGGCGGCCGATCCCTCGACCTGTTCGATCAGTCCGCGTTCCCGGAGCTTCGTCAGCAGGTAGTAGATCGAGCTGAATCCGACCTCGGTCCACTCCCGCATCCCGCGTTCGGCGATCACTCCTTCCAGCTCGTATCCGTGACGGGGTTTCTCCACCAGCAGCCCGAGCAGCGTCAGCTCGGCGGCGGTCAGGCCTGAGTCCATGGAAAGTATCCTAGCGCTAGAATAGTTGCCCGGACTGCCGGGGCGGCGTCAGGGGGTCAGCAGCGTCCAGGGTTCGGGGCGGGCCAGGGCGAGGCGGGGGCGGCGTTCGGCCCAGTGGTGGACGGAGGCGGCCATGGCGGCGGCGGGGTCGGTGATCTTCCAGGTGGGGTCGAAGGGGCGGCGCATGCTGGTGTAGCTCTGGAACATCGCGAGCAGTTTCACGGCCTGGCTCTGGATCGGCGAGAGCCACTGGTCGGCGAGCGGCAGGAAGAAGCGGTTCCAGCTGTCGACGGACACCAGCGGGGGGCGTGCGATCGGGGCGACGCCGTGCGCGGCGCGGAAGCGGTTGAGGGTGACGCAGATGACGTCGAGGAGTTCGTCGAGGTCGAGGCTGTCGGGGCCGGCGGCGATCACCTCGGTGCGGGGCTGCTCGGGCGGTGCGGCGAGGACGGCGGCGACCATCGCCGCCGCGACCTCGTCGACGGGGCTGATCTCGGCGTGGCCGGCCGGGTCGCCGACCACCACGGCGGCGGTGCCGGAGACCAGCGCCTGGAGGAGGGAGTAGGGGCCGCAGAAGCGGGCGATCTCGCCGGTGCCCCGGCGGCCCACCACCAGGGGCGGGCGGATCAGGGTGAGCGGGCCGGGGTGGGCCTGGCGGGCGATCGCCTCGCAGGTGGCCTTGGACCACTCGTAGCCGTTGCGGTAGCCCTCGAACTCGGTGCCGCGCAGGTCCTCGGGGTTGCGGACGCCGCCGACGTACGCGGTGGACACCTGGACGAGGTGGGTGTCGCGGTCGGCGAGGGCGAGGACGGCGCGCAGCGGCTCCAGGTTGGCGGCGACGGCCTCGTCGCGGGTCAGTGTCCAGCGGGTGCTGGCCGCGGCGTGCACGATGACGTCCCAGTGCCCGGCCAGTTCGGCGGGCGGCGGCTCGGCGCCGATGCGCCAGCGCACCACCGTCTCGTCCCGCCGGGCCACGGGGACGAGGGTGAGGGGCCGGCCGTGCGCCGCGGCGGCGGCCCGTAGCTGGTGCGCGAATTCGGTGCCGACCACTCCGGTGGCCCCGGTGAGAAGGACTCGCATGTTTGGCTCCGCTGGTAGAGCTGGTGGAGGGGTCAGCGCGGGGGCGCGAGCACCAGGCAGGCGTTCTGGCCGCCGAACCCGAAGGAGTTGGACAGCACGGGGGCGGGCGCGACGGCGCGTGGCGCGCCGCTCACCAGGTCCACCCAGTGGGCTTCGGGGCTGCTGCGCAGGTTGGCGACCGGCGGGACGGTGCCGCGGGCCGCGCAGAGCAGGGCGAGTGCGGCCTCCAGCGCGCCGGCGGCGCCGATCAGGTGGCCGGTGACGCCCTTGACGGCGGTGACCGGCGGTGACTGGCCGTCGAAGCAGCGGTCGACGGCCCGGGCCTCGGCGCGGTCGCCGGGCACCGTGGACGTCCCGTGGGCGCTGATGTGGCCGATGTCGGCGACGGACAGTCCGGCGTCGGCGACGGCCTGCCGCATGCACCGGCCGGCCACTTCGCCGGATTCGTGCGGGGCGGCGATGTGGAAGGCGTCGCAGGTCTCGGCCCAGCCGGCGATCTCGCCGTGGATGCGGGCGCCGCGGGCGCGGGCCGCCGCCCAGCGTTCGAGCACCAGGACGGCCGCGCCCTCCCCCATCACGAAGCCGTCGCGGTCGGCGTCGAACGGGCGGCTGGCCGCCGCCGGGTCCTCGTTGCGGGTGGACAGGGCCCGCATCCGGGCGAACGAGCCCATCACCACGGTGCTCACCGCCGCGTCCACGCCGCCGGCCACGGCCACGTCCAGTTCGCCGTGCCGGATCCGGCGGGCGGCCTCGGCGAGCGCGGTGCTGCCGCTGGCGCAGGCGCTGGAGTAGGTGGTGCAGACGCCCTGGAAGCCGTGGCGCAGCGCGATCCGGCAGGCGGGCGAGTTGTTCATGGTCCTGGGGACGGTGTGCACGGGCAGGTCGCGGGGCCGGTGGGCGAAGCCGGTGGTGGCGTTCTCCATGCTGGTCAGTCCGCCGATGCCGGTGCCGATCTGGACGCCGACGCGCTCGGGTGGCTGGCCGGCGGGCAGCTGGGCGTCGGCCAGCGCGTCGGCGGCCGCGCAGAGCAGCAGTTGGGCGGGGCGGTCGATCTGGCGTGCCTCGCGGGGGCTGAGGTAGGCGGTGACGTCGAACGGCGGTGTCAGGCAGGCGATGTGGACGGGCAGGCCGGATTCGATCAGGTGATCGACCCGGGTGGCGGCGGACCGGCCGGCCAGCACCGCGGCGTACACCTCCTCGATGCCGTTGCCCGCCGGGGATTTGACGCCGATTCCGGTGACGGCGACCCGGTGTCCGCCCGAGGGGTGGCGGCCGTTCATACGGCGGTGTCCAGCCGGGTGCGCAGCAGGTCGATGGCGTGGCCGACGTCCCGGGCGGAGATCAGGTCGCCGGGGTCGATGCGCAGCTGGAGGGCGCGTTCCAGCCGGGCGCCGATCTCCATGAGTTCCAGGCTGTCGATTCCGTAGTCCTCCAGCAGGCTGGTGCGGTCCTCCAGTTCGGCCGGGTCGGTGCCGAGGACGTCGGAGATGACCGTTCTGACGGTGACGGCCAGTTCTTCGCGGGTGGGCAAGTGCCTTCGCTCCTTCCGCCGCGGCGTGCGGCCTCGGTGCCGGCCGTGGTCAGCCGGCGGGTGTGCTGCGCAGGGTTCGTCCGGTCGCGGTGAGCGCGGCGTCGAGGAGGGTGGCCGCTTCGGCGATCTCGGCGGCGGTGCTGATCAGTGGGGGGAGCAGCCGGACGGTGGTGGGGCGGCTCAGGCAGGGGGAGACCAGCAGTCCGGTGCCGGCGAGTTCGACCAGGGTGGTGCCGGCGGCGTGCGGGGAGGCGCAGTCGATGCCGCGCAGCAGGCCGCGGCCGCGCACGGCCCGCACCACCTCGGGGTGCCGGTGGTGGAGTTCGCCGAGCACGTCGTCCAGTTGGGCGGCCAGCCGGTGTCCGTGGTCGGCGAGTTCCTCGATGGCGGTGAGGGCGGCGGGGACGGCGGCGCAGCTCAGTGGGTGGCCGCCGAAGGTGGCGGAGTGCAGGAAGGGGTCGGTGGCGAGGGGCGCGTACATCCGTTCGGTGCACAGCAGGGCGGAGAGCGGGACGACGCCGCCGCCGAGGGGTTTGCCCAGCAGGACGGCGTCGACGGGCAGACCGTCGGCGAGGGCGACGGAGCGTTCGCCGCAGCGGCGCAGGCCGCACTGGATCTCGTCGGCGATGACGAGGGTGCCGTGCCGGGCGGCGTCCTCGCACCACTGGCGCAGGACGTCGGTGGGCAGGGGCAGTGCGCCGTTCTCGCCCTGGACGGGTTCGAGGACGAGGGCGGCCACGTCGCCGCCGGCCACTTCGCGGGCGAGGGCGTGCGGGTCGGCGGCGTCGAGGTGGGCGACGTCGACGGCGCAGCCGAGCAGGCCGGTGCGGTAGAGCGGGCTGTGGGTGAGGGCGAGGGCGCCGAGTGATTTGCCGTGGAAGCCGCCGTGCACGGCGAGGATCCGGGTGCGGCCGGTGGCGAGGCGGGCGAGTTTGACGGCGACTTCGACGACGTCGGCGCCGTTCAGGCCGAAGTAGACCTTGGGGAGTGTGTCGCCGAGGTAGCCGCTGAGGTGGGCGGCGGCTTCGGCGGCGACGGGGTTGGCGAGGCTGCGGGTGGCGGTGGGCATGGCGTCGAGCTGGGCGCGGACGGCGGCGGTGACGGCGGGGTGGCGGTGGCCGAGCAGGGTGACGGCGTAGGAGCCGAAGTCGAGTGCGGTGCGGCCGTCGGAGAGGGTCACCCGGCAGCCTTCGGCGGCCACTTCGACGGCGCCGCGGCCGGCGAAGCCGCCGGACAGGGCGAGTTTCGGGGAGAAGTGGCGGCGCAGCCGGTCGAAGACGTCGGTGGGGGTGGCGGTCTGGGTGTTCATTGGCCTGCTCCTTGGAGCAGCCGCTGTTCGAGGGCGGCGAGCATCTGTGTGGCGCTCTCGCGCAGTGCGTCCGCCGCGACGGGGTTGAGCATGTCGGCGAGCAGTGGGATGCCGATGTCGAAGTCGACGTGCAGGGCGACGGTGCTGCCGCCGCCGGGTGCGGCTGTCACGGCCCAGTGTCCGGTGAACGCGCCGAGGTCGCCGCTGAGTTGTTCGAAGTCGAAGCGGCGCGCGGTGTGGTCGATCCGTTCGGTCTCGGTCCAGCGCAGGACGGAGCCTTTGAGGCGGACGGACCAGGCGGTGGTGCGGTGGCTCTCGTCGGGTTGTTCGAGGATCTCGACGGAGTCGACGCTGTCCATGCAGGCGGGGTAGCCGAGGACGTCGACCACGGTCGGCCAGGCGTCCTCGGGGGCCACGGCGATGGGCAGTTGCACGTCAACGCGCGGCATGGGACGGCCTCTTTTCGGTGCGGGTCGGTTCGGTGCGGTGCGGCCCGAGTGCCTGGGCGCGGGCGGTGGCCAGGGCGGGTGGGAGGAGGCGGCGGAGTACGGCGCGGGGCAGGGCGCGGAGGTGGGTCATGGCGTGCCACTGCTCGATGAGCGCGCAGCCCATCTCGACCTTGGGTTCGTAGGCGGTCTGGGCGAAGCGGATGTGCCGGCAGCCGTTGCCGATGGCCAGGCGGACGGCGGCGTAGTGCAGGTTGTGGTAGATCGCGGCGTCGTGGGCGAGGCGGTAGTCGAGGCCGATCCGGGCGCCGGTGGCGCCGTCTCCGGTGAACAGGCAGAGCAGGAAGCCGACGGCCTGTTCGCCCTCGAAGCAGACCACCAGGCGGCTGCGCGGGTCGTCCTGGCCGGTGAGGGCGGCCAGGAAGGCGTGGTCGAGGACGTCGAGGGTCTGGTCGGCGCGGTCCATCACCTGCCGGTAGAGGGCGAGCAGTTGGGGCAGCAGGTGCCGGTATTCGGCGAGGATCTCGATCCTGAGGCCGGGGTGGGCCTGGAAGCGGCGGATCTTGGCCCGGGCGTTGCGCCGCGGCTTGGCGGGGAGCCCGGTCAGGTACTCCTCGAAGGTGGCGGCGGTCAGGGCGAGTTCGGTGTCGGGCAGGCCGGGGGCGAGGAAGAAGCCGGCGGCGGTGAGCGGTGCGCGCAGCGGGGCGAGGTCGGGGGCGGCGAAGTCCTTGAAGACGACGGTGCCCAGGCGCTCGCGGCGCGCGAGGCCGAGCACCGCTTGCACCAGCAGCCGCCCGGCGTGGGCGTCGAGCGGGCGGGCCGTCAGCAGGTGGCCCTGGCCGAGCAGGTGGCCGCAGAACAGCATCGGCACGCGCAGCAGGCGGGGCGCGAGGCGGCGCAGCGGGGTGAGCAGGCGGCGTTCGTGGGGGCCGAGGATGCGGTCGAGCATCAGCTCGCGGAACAGGCACAGCGGCAGGACGGCGACCGGCTCTCCGGCCTGACGGAGTGTCAGGTAGCGGTAGCCGGTGGGTCCGACGCGGCTGCGTTCGAGTGCGGTGAACACGCCCCGGGACCACATGGGGTCATCGGGCGGGGCGAGCCGCTCCCAGGTGCCGGGTGGCAGTTCTTCGACGCTGCGCAGCACTTCGATCTGCCAGTCGCCGTCGGTCGGCCGCACCGGCTCAGCCGATCCGCAGGGCGCGGCCGTCGAGGAACTCCCGCAGTGGGCGGGCCATCCGTTGGCGGGCCGGTGGGTGGAAGGTCAGGCCGACGGCGGCGGAGGCGAGGTAGGAGCCGTCGGGCGAGCCGATGAACGCCATGCCGCCGAGGGCGGCGAGGCAGGCCCTGCTGGTGCGGGCGATGGCGTCCTGCGCGGCGTAGCGGGCGGTCAGCGCCTGGACGAGCAGGGTCTCGTTCCAGTCCTCCTCGGCCATGGCGCGGGCGACGGCCTCCACGGCGAGCATGGCGGCCTCGACGGGGACGAGGTAGGGCGTGGGGTCGTCCTCGCCGCCGCCCTGGCGGTGCAGGACGCGTTCGACCAGGGCGCTGGCCATGCCGAGGTAGCCGGCGGTCAGCAGGACTTCGAACCAGAGGAAGCCGGCGATGTTGAGCGTGTCGGGCACGGCGTCGGCGGTGACGTCGGTGGCCACCACCATGCCCGGGTCCAGCTCGACGTCGGTGAGCCGGACTTCGTCGCTCTCGGCGCCGGCCAGGATGGGGGTGCCCCAGAACGGGCGGACGGTGACGCCGGGGGTGGCGGCGGGGATCAGGGCGACGGCCAGCCGCTGGACGCCGTCCTCGCCGGTGAGGGCGACGGAGGCGGTCAGCAGGTCCATCGAGCGGGAGAGGCTGCAGGGCATCTTGCTGCCGTTGAGCACGATCCGGTCGCCGCGGCGTTCGGCGGTGATGTGCGGGGTGAGGATGTTCTGTCCGGGCCGGCCCTCGGCGAATCCGGACGCCACCAGCATCCGTTCCTTGGCGATCGTCTCCAGCAGCAGCCCTTCCAGGCCGTTGCCGTACTTGGCGGCCTCGACCAGGCCGGCGATGGAGAAGTGGTGCATGGTGGTGGCGACCGCGAGCGAGGGGCAGCGGGCGCCGACGGCGCGCTGCACCCGGACGGCCTGCAGGGCGCTGGCGCCGGCTCCGCAGTGGGCGCCGGGCACCAGCAGGCCGGGGCCGCCGGCGTTCTTGAACTCCTCGATGGCCGGGCTCGGTGCCTGCTCCAGTGCGGCGAGCGGGTGGCGGGCGAGTGCCTGGTCCAGCCCGGGCATGAGCGCTTCGAGTTCGGCGCGTTCGCGGTGCAGGAAGTTCACTGGCACGTCCTTCGGGAGGTGGGTACGACGACGCGTGCGGCGGTGGCGGTCAGCCGGTGGCGGCCAGTGGCAGCGCGTCGAAGGAGCGCAGGCAGGCGGACGCGCGCCGCACCGGTGGCCCGGCGAGGGCGAGCCGGGGGAAGCGGGCGAGCAGCCGGCCCAGCAGCGCCGCCCCTTCGAGGCGGGCCAGCGCCGCGCCGAAGCAGTAGTGCGGCCCGGCGCCGAAGCTCAGCACGTGCCGCTCGGGGCGGCGGACCAGGAACGCGTCGGGCTCGGGGTAGCGCCGGGGATCCCGGTTGGCGGCGCCGAGCACGGCGGTGACGCTGCCTCCGGCGGGGACGGGCAGGCCGCCGACCTCGATGGGCCGGGTGGCGAGCCGTTCGGTCATCAGGACCGGCCCGTCCCAGCGCAGGGACTCCTCGACCGCGCCGGGCAGCAGGGCCGCGTCGGCGCGCAGCAGGGCCGCCTGCTCGGGGTGGGTGAGCAGGGCGTGCACCGAGAGTCCGAGCAGCCCGGCGGTGGTCTCGAACCCGGCGACGAAGACCAGCACCAGGACGTCCACCAGCTCCCGTTCGGCGAGCCGGCCGTGGGCTTCGCAGGCCTGGGCGAGCAGCCCCGAGGTGAGGTCCTCCGCGGGCCGGGCCCGCCGCTCGCGCAGCAGCTCGGTGAAGTACTCGCGCAGCGCCGTCACCGCTTCGTCCGCGAGCCGCCAGTCCTCGGGCGAGCGCACCGGCTCCAGCAGGCGCGCGGCGTCGCGTCCGAGCCGGTGGAAGCGCTCCTGGTCGGCCGGGGGCACCCCGATCAGTTCGCCGACCACCGCGACCGGCAGGGGGTAGCCGACCAGTTCCTGGAAGTCGGCCGTGCCGCCGTCGGAGGTGGCGTCGGCGAAGTGGTCGAGCAGTTCGTCGACGGTCTTCTCGATCGCCGCCGACAGTGCGGCCGTCCGCCGTGGCCCGAAGGCCCGCACCAGGGGGCCGCGCAGGCGCTCGTGGGCGGCGCCGTTGGTGCCGAGCAGCGAGGCGTAGAACATGTCGGCGGCGGAGTGGGCGCGCCACTCGGGCCGTTCCTGCTCCATCCAGGCCCGGTCCGGCACCGCGAAGGCCGGGCCGGCCAGGGCGGCCTGGCATTCGGCGAACCCGGTGAGAAATCGGGTGTCCAATTCCTCGTGGTGCAGCACCGGGGCGATTTTGCGCAGCTCCGCGAGCGGGGCGTACGGATTCTCCCGGGCCTCCGGGGCGAAGACCGACCACAGGATCGCGCCAGCGTTCGCCGGGCCGCCCGTGTTCATCAGGTCAGCTGCCGAACTGTTCATGCGCTCACCCACTTTCGCCCGCCGCCACGCGCGCGGGCTCGTCGAATCGACCCGGAATTCCATTCCGGTTCGGACAGAGAGTACCCGAAGTCGAATCGCGCACAAACCAAGATTTTATCGAAATTCCTATCCTGCGATAGGAATTAATGGCCGTCGGAAGTAATGTCCTTCGGACAATGCCAGGCCGCGCCGAAGGTGCTCCTCACCAGCAGGAGGTGGGCGAGCCGGCACGGGCCGGTGACTCTCCTCAGCGGACCAGCACCCGCTCCCCCGACCGCGGCACCACGGCCGTCCAGCCGAGCTCACGGTCGATCCGGTCGCGCAGCACCTGCGAGCTCTCCGGCTCGCCGTGCACCAGGTACGTCGCGGACGGCGCGGGAGCCGGGCGCAGCCACTCGACGATCTCGGCGGCGTCCGCGTGCGCCGAGAACGCCGGAACGTTGACGACCTCCGCCCGGACCGGCACGTAGCCGCCGTACATCTTCAGCACCCGCGCACCGTCGACCAGATCCCGCGCGCGGGTACCGGCGGCTGCGTACCCGACCACGATCACGGTGTTGCGGGGGTCGGGCAGCAGCCGGTGCAGGTGGTGCACGACGCGTCCGCCGGTGGCCATGCCGGAGGCGGACACCAGGATCGCGGGCAGCGCGGAGTGCTCCAGCTCCAGCGATTCGGGCAGCGAGCGGACCGGCCGGAACGGCTCCGGACTGATCGCCGCCTCGCCCCGGGCCAGCACCTCCGCACGCAGTTCCGGGGCCCGCTCGGCGAACGCGTCCCGGTAGATCCGCAGCGCGGCGAGCGCCATCGGGCTGTCCACGTACACCGGGACGCCGCTCGGCAGCCGCCCGGCGCGGCGGAGTTCGGCGAGCTCGTGCAGCACCACCTCGGTGCGGTCCACGGCGAAGGACGGGATGACGACGCTGCCGCCACGGGCCAGCGTCCGGTCGATGGCGTTCGCGAACCATTCGCGGGCCGCGGCCTCCTCGTGCCGCCGGCTGCCGTAGGTGGACTCCATCAGCAGCACGTCGGCCCCCGTGAAGGGGTCGGGCGGGTTCAGCAGCGGGTGGACGGGCCGCCCGAGGTCGCCGCTGACGGCGAGGGTGTGGCCGTCCTCCAGCACGAGGTGCACCCAGGACGACCCGAGGATGTGCCCGGCGGGGTGCAGGCGCAGGGTGGTTCGGTCGGTGATCCCGATCTCGGCGTGGTGCGGGACGGGGTCGAACTGCTGGAGGGTGCGCTCCACGTCCTGCTCGGTGTACAGCGGCAGCGCGGGCCGGTGCTTGGACCAGCCGTTCCGGTTGGCGTGGTCGGCGTCCTCCTGGAGCAGATGCGCGCTGTCGCGCAGGATCAGCTCGGCGATCCGCGCCGTGTACGGGGTGGTGAAGACCGGCCCGCGAAAGCCGTCCGCGACCAGCCGGGGCAGGTAGCCGCAGTGGTCCAGGTGGGCGTGGGTGAGCACCACGCAGTGCACGTCGGCCGGGTCCAGCGGCAGCGGGCGGCGGTTGCGCCGGCGCAGCTCGGCCAGGCCCTGGAACAGCCCGCAGTCGATCATGACGCGGGCGTGGTCCGTCTCGACCAGGAACTTGCTGCCGGTGACGGTGCCGACCCCGCCCAGGAACGTGAGCAGGCCCGGCCGGGGCGTCGGGGCGGGCTGGTTCTCCATGGCGGCCTCCCGGGGGTCCGCTTCCCAGCATCCGCCGGTGCCGGGCGCTCCGCACCGGCCGCACCCGCACGGAAGGACGTGTACATCCCAGGTTTACCCGCCGCTACCGCACAGGGTTGACGACGCGACGCGACGCCGAAGCGAGGATGGGCCCACCCCGGCAGCAATCCGACAGAGCCAGACAGCGCCCGACAGAGCTCGGCAGAAGGAGAAGGAACGTGAAGAAGATCGCCGCGATCCTGGCAGGCACCGCCCTGCTGACCCTGGGAACCGCCATGCCGGCCCATGCCTCCGACGACTGGACCAAGATCTCCGGCTGGTCCGGCCTGACCAACAGCCGGGCCACCGGCTACCTGTACTACCAGAACCGGATCGAAGGCTGGGGCCGGGTCGACTGGAGCGGCACCACCGTCGAGGTCCACGCCGGCGCCGAGGACGTCCTCGAGGGTGACGGATTCTGCTCCGCCACCCAGATCCGCTACCACGTCAAGACCGGTTCCGCCTGGAACCCGGACTGGCAGTACCGCACTCCCGCCCTCGACTGCAGCGTGAACGGCAGCCAGGTCATCTCGCCCTACTACCGCTCCAACTACCCCATCAAGGACGTCGCCTTCCGCACCTGCCTGGCCCGCGCGGACGGGACGATCGGAGTGCGGCATCTGGTTCTGACCACCCCGAGGACGCCGCAACCGCAGGTCGCCACGCGCCCGTCCCGGCGCCCGCCCAGGCCGGCCGCAGGCGCGGTCAGCTCGGCTGGCGCCGGGTCCACTGCGGCTCGATCTGCTGCCACGCGGTGTCCCAGTCGGCGTAGCGGCGGCGGTCCAGGACGCGCAGCGTTCCCTTCCACACCAGGGTGCAGAGCAGCGGCAGGGCGGTGACGGCGAGCAGTGCGGCGGTCAGCGCCACCGCGACGGCCTCGCCGGCGCCGGCCGGTTGCGGGACGACCTCGTCGCGGTCGTTCAGCCAGATCCGGACCGGGGTGCCGGCCGGCTGGCCGGAGGACACCACGGCGCTCGCCCGGTGGTCGGTGCCGTCGGTGTTCCAGGTGACGGCGGCCCGGGTGGTGGTGACGCCGATCGCGGCCGGGACGTCGGCGACCAGGCGTGCCGTCACCGGGTGCCGGGTGGCGGCCGCGGCCCTGGCCGCCCGGGCCTGGTCCTGGTGGACCAGCAGGCCGACGGCGAGCGCCACCGGGATCGCGCCGATCGCCAGCACCAGCAGAACTCGCGCCACCCACCACTGCACGCGGTCACTGCTCCGCCTCAGTGGGTTCTTCCGTTGCTGCGGATGCGCGTGCATGCCGCCCGCCTTCCTGACCGCTCGACCGGGCCCCGTACCCCTCCAGCTTTTCGGCGACAGCCGCCTCGCGACATGGTCCGGACGGCCCTATTCGGCCCGACAACCGGCCCGGGTCGCCGGGCCGACTCGTCCCTGCGGCGCCACCGGGAGCACGCTGAAGGGACAGGCCGGAAAGGTGGAGACCATGGGTGCGACGGGAACCGCACGAAACGGCGCCTGGGTGGTGGCCCGCCCCGGGCCGATGGGTGCCGGGGACGGGCCGCTCGTCTGGGAGCGGCGGCCACCGCCCGTCCCGGGCGAGCGGGAGATCCTGGTCGAGGTGGAGGCGTGCGGGGTGTGCCGCACGGACCTGCACCTCGCCGAGGGTGATCTCCCGCCCCGGATGCCGCGGTGCACGCCCGGCCACGAGGTGGTGGGGCGGGTGACCTCGACCGGCCCGGGCGTGACGGAGTTCACGGCCGGCGACCGCGCGGGGGTGGCCTGGCTGGCGGGAGTGTGCGGGCGCTGCCGGTACTGCCGCAGCGGGCGGGAGAACCTGTGCCCGGCCTCGACGTACACCGGCTGGGACCGGCACGGCGGCTACGCCAGGTTCGTCACCGCCGACGCCGGCTTCGCCTACCCGCTGCCCGAGGGCCCGCCCGCCGAGGAACTCGCGCCGCTGCTGTGCGCCGGCATCATCGGCCACCGCGCCCTGACCCGCGCGAACCTCCCGCCCGGCGGCCTCCTCGGCATCTACGGCTTCGGCGCCTCCGCCCACCTGACCGCCCAGATCGCGCTCGCCCGGGGCGCCCGCCTGGCGGTCTTCACCCGTGCCCCGGCCGCCCGCGAACTGGCCCTCGACCTCGGCGCGGGCTTCGCCGGCGACTCCTACGACGCCCCGCCGGAGCCCCTGGACGCCGCCATCCTGTTCGCACCCGTCGGCGAACTCGTCCCCGTCGCCCTGGCCGCCCTCGACCGCGGCGGCACCCTGGCGGTCGCGGGCATCCACCTCACCGACATCCCCGCTCTCAACTACCAGCGCCACCTCTTCCAGGAACGCACCCTGCGCTCCGTCACCGCCAACACCCGCACCGACGGCCACGCGTTCCTCGCCGAGGCAGCCCGCGTCCGCCCCACCATCCACCTCACCCGCTACCCCCTGCACCGGGCGGGCACCGCCCTCGCCGACCTCGCCGCCGACCGCGTCACCGGCGTCGCCGTCCTCCTCCCGGACTGACCTGCGCCACCACCCGTCCGACGGCCACGAGTTCCCGGCGAACGCCGCACGCGCGACCGGGGCTGGACGCAGGTCTCCCGGTGACCGTCCCTCGCCCGCAGTAGGGTCCGCGCAAGGGAAAGAGGGGTGCCACATGGAGCGGGCCCGAGTCCTGTTGCTGGATGCGGCTCCTGGCGAGCTGCTGGGTCGGGAACTGGAGCGTCTGCTCGGCCACGGGCTGGCCGTCACGCTGAACCTCCGGCGGGTGGCCGACCGCGCCGGGGCGCGGGCTGCCTGGGCGGGCCGGGTGGACTTCACGGATTTCGACGCCTTCGACGAGTCCGCGCTGCTCGCCGAGACCGTCCGGGGCGGACGCGGCTACCACGCGGTCAAGTCCCGTGCCGGTGTGCCACTGCGCGCGGCGTTCCTCGCGGCGGCGACGGACCCGAGGCTGGCGAACAGGCTTCGGGTGGTCGGCCGGGCCGGGGCGGGCACCGATCACGTCGAGTTGGCGGCCGCCGCCCGTCACGGGGTCGCTGTCACCCACACCCCGGGGTCCAACGCGCATGCGGTCGCCGAGTTCGCACTCGCCCAGCTCCTCGCCCTGACCCGGGATCTCCCGGCACTCAACGAGGCGGCACACCACGGCAGTTGGCGCGCACCTTCCGCACCGGCGGTGGAGCTGTCGGAACTGACGCTGGGCATCGTCGGACTCGGCCGGACCGGCCTGGCCCTGGCCGCGCGGGCGACCGCCCTGGGCATGGAGGTCCAGGGCCTCTCGCGGCGACCGGCCGAGGCATCGGTACCCCGGGCCCGTTCCCTCACCGCGCTGCTGGCAACCAGTGATGTGGTCTCCCTGCACCTGCCGCTCACTCCCCGGACCCGAGGGCTGGTCGGCCGGGCGGAGCTTGCGCTGATGCGTCCGGGGTCGATCCTGCTGAACACCGCCCGGGGCGGGATCGTTGACGAACAGGCGCTGGCCGATGCGCTCCGCGACCCCGCGCACCCCCTCGCGGCAGCCGCCGTCGACACCTTCGAGCACGAGCACGCGGCCTTCGCCTCACCGCTCTTCGGCCTGCCGAACGCCCTGCTCACCCCGCATGTCGCCGGAATGACCAGGAACGCGATGGCCACGGCGGCCCTGCGCTGCGC
Organism: Kitasatospora sp. NPDC059673; assembly: GCF_042734215.1. Lineage (NCBI taxonomy): Bacteria > Bacillati > Actinomycetota > Actinomycetes > Kitasatosporales > Streptomycetaceae > Kitasatospora > Kitasatospora sp. NPDC059673. The sequence continues at coordinate 16,664 of NZ_JBHWEN010000009.1, forward strand.
GGATCACATCGCGGCCCTGCTCACCAACCGCCCCGACGGCGTACCTGTGGTGTGACCAGGTGACGCCTTCCGGCGAACGCCGCGACCGGGTACCCAAAGGGGCCCGGCGAGCCGACCGCGACACAGAGCGCGACGCGGGACCCTTCCGTACCGGTGTCCTCACTCGCACGGGCGACCTGGTGCACCCGTCCGGGCGGCGTGCCGCACTGGTCGTTTGCTGACCAACTACCAAGTGTTCAGGCTGTGCTGTGCCACTTGATGTGCCACTCCCCACTCCGGCTGTTCGCAGGAGGCGTTCGCCATGGCGTTCTTCGTCAAAGACTTGATGATCACTGTGCTCCCGCAGCACTTCCTTCCCCTCGACATCTGCGACGCGACCACCGGCGACGGTGGTGGCGACGGCTGCGGCGACACGGGGGTCTGTGGTGACACCGGCGTCTGCGGGGAGACGGGGGTCTGTGGTGACACCGGCGTCTGCGGCGACACCGGCGTCTGCGGGGAGACGGGGGTGTGCGGTGCCACCGGCGTGTGCGGGCCCACCGGCTGTGGTGACACGGTCTGCGGCGACACCGGCGTCTGCGGGGAGACGGGGGTGTGCGGTGCCACCGGCGTGTGCGGCGAGACCGGCGTCTGCGGGGAGACCGGCGTGTGCGGCGCCACCGGTATCTGCGGCCCGACCGGCTGCGGCATGACCGACTCCTGCGGCATGACCGACAGTTGCGGGATGACCGACTCCTGCGGCATGACCGACGGCTGCGGCATGACGGACAGTTGCGGGATGACCGACTCCTGCGGCATGACCGACAGCTGCGGCCCCACCGGATGCGGCATGACCGACAGCTGTGGCATGACGGACGGCTGCGGCATGACCGACTCCTGTGGCATGACCGACAGTTGCGGGATCACCGATTCCTGCGGCATGACGGACAGCTGCGGGATGACCGACTCCTGCGGCAGCACGGGCGGCATCAACCAGGCCTGGCAGCTGACGGTCGAGCAGAACCCGGCCGCCCTCGGGCCGCTGATCTCGGTCCGCGCCGAACTGGCGGTGCTGCGCGCCCAGATCGCCCAGCACGAAACGGGCGTGGCTCAGCGCCTGGTCGCCATGCCGCAGGCGGCCCTCTCACCGGCGGACATCCAGGTCCCGCAGACCGCGCAGGAGATGGAGTTCCTGGAGGCCCGCCTGTTGGAAGCCGCCCGGCACCTGCGCACGCAGCGTGAGGAGTTGGTGCGGAATGAGCGTCGGCAAGGCTGAGGCACCGCAAGCTCCGTCCGCCGGCCGGGCCTGGGAGGAGCTGCGGGTCCACCCGGACTACCGCCTCGTCCCAGCAGGCGAACTGTCCGCGTCCCAACGTGCCGCGCTCGACCTCGGTGACCCTGGTCAGGTCGCCGGCCTGCTGGTCCCGCAGCGCCCGGGCCGGACGGTGCGGGCTGTCTCCGCCGAGGCGTTCGCCCTGCTCTCCCGGCTGCCCGGCCCCCGGATCGACGAGGTGCCCGATGCCCAACTGGCCTGCCTGGTGCTGGACGGCGTGCTGGAGCTCACCGGCGGCGGCACCCGGCTCTCCGGCCCCCGCGCGATGGCCGTGCTGGGTGTGCCGGAGCCGGTCGGCACACCGGTCACCCGACTCGACCGGATCAGCCGGGCAGCGGTCCGGCACACGGCCGGGCTCGGCCTCGACGGCCCCGGCGACCTGGCCCGTCGGCTCTACGGCTACCACCGCCACCCCGCCTCGCCGGGCTGGACCGCCCGGTTGGCCACCTCGCGCGCGGTGCGCCAGTGGCTGGCCCGTGGCCGGCCCCCGCACCCGCGCGACTGGCGCGAGGTCGCGCCGCGCCCGGACAACGACCGGTGGCGCATCTACCGTCACCGGCGGGCGGCACCCGGCAGCCTGCGCCACAAGCTGTACATCAGCCCCGAACCGTCGGCGCTGCCCGAGGTGCTGCCGCGGGTGGTCCGGATCCTCGGCGAGCTGGCGGCGCCCTGCTTCAAGGTGGCCGACGACGTCTACGGCGTCCTGCGGCCGGACAAGCTGATCGCCTACCTCCCCTCCAGGGCCCGGCTGGACGAGCTGGCCGGCGTCCTCGCCGCGGAGCTGGCGGGCGTCCCCGTCCAGGGCGTCCCGTTCACCGCGACGCTGACCGCCGACGGCCTGCTCTCCTGGGCAGTGGATCCGCCGCCTCGCGGCGCGCCGGCGGGCGCCGAGAGCTGGCGGGGCTGGGTGGCCGGGCGGCTCGGTCATGCCCTGGCCGCCGCCGGGCGGGCCGCCGCGGACACCGCCGAACCCACCGAACCCGCCTGGAGCTACGCGCTGCGCCGGGTCCGCCTGGAGGACGTCGACACCGACACCTGGACCCCACTCGCGGGCCGTCTGGAAGGGGACTCATGGGCCTGGTGACCGACACCTCGCTGACCGGCGAACTCTGCCTCCCTCCGGACGTCGTGATCGCCCCGGTCACCCAGCTGCACGCCCAGGTCCGGCGACAACTGCGCTGCGCCGACTCGGACTACGTGGTGAGCCGGCCGACCGGCCGGACGCGCTCGCTGCTGATCGACCGTCAGGCCGCCGAGTTCCTCCTGGCCTTCCGCCGGCCGAGCACGCTGCCCCAGGCGGTGGTGGCCTACGCCGCCCCGCACGGCCTGGCGGCGCAGCAGCTGTTGGACGAGGTGTACCCGGTCGCGGCGCGACTGCGCGCACTGGGCCTGCTGGTCCGCCCGGGCGAGCCGGCCGCGGCCGCCCTGGCCCACCGGCTGAGCCCGGGCGACCGGGTGGCAGGCTGGACGGTGGTGGGCGGGGTCCAGGCGCTGGAGGACAGCGAGGTCTACCGGGCCCTCGGCCCCGGCGGGTGCAGCGCCGCCCTGAAGATCGCCCGCCGGCCGGCCGATGCCCGGCTCGCGGCCACCCTGCACCACGAGCAGGCCGTGCTCGCCCGCCTCGCCGGAGCACCGGTGCCGGCCGTCCTGGCAGCCGGGACCGAGGCCGACCGGCCGTACCTGGTGCTGGAGTGGATCGAGGGCGTCGACGCCCTCGCCGCCGCCCGGGCGGCGCGCGCCACCGCTGCCGCACCGTCCGCCCTGCGCGAGCTCTGCGCCCGGCTCTTCGAGGCATACGCGGCGGTCCACGACCGCCAGGTGGTCCACGCCGACGTGCATCCCAAGAACGTGCTGGTCGCTCCGGACGGCACCGCGCGCCTGGTCGACTTCGGCCTCGCCCGGTTCCTCGGCGCCGGTGCCGGACCGGCTCGCCAGGGTGTCGGCTACTTCTTCGAGCCCGAGTACGCGCTGGCGGAGCTGGCGGGACGCCCGCTGCCCCCGGCCTCGGTGCCCGGCGAGCTCTACGCCGTCGGCGCCCTGGCCCACCTGATGCTGACGGGCCGCCACTACACCGACTTCCCGCTGGAGCGCTCCGCGTTCCTCGACGCGATCGCCCACACCCCGCCGGCCTCGTTCGCCGACTCCGGTGCGCCCGCCTGGCCCGAGGTCGAGCAGGCGCTGTCGGCGGCGCTGAGCAAGGACCCGGCGCACCGCCCGGCGTCCGCGCGGGCCCTGGCGGAGCGCTTGCGCGCTGCGCCGCTGCCCCGCGCGCGGCCCCGTCCGGCCCGCACCGCGGTCCCCGAGCGCCCGCCCACGGAGCTCGCCGCTTTCCTGCCTGGCGGTGCCTGGTATCCGCGCCAGGCACTCCGGCCGCCGACGGCCTCGGTCCACTACGGCGCGGCCGGGGTGGCCTACGCGCTGCTGCGCCTGGCCCAGCTGACGGATGACCGGACGGCGCTGGCAGCCGCCGATCTCTGGGCCTGCCGGGCCGGCTCCGCGCTCGGTGGGACGGAGCGGTACTGGTCCCCCGCCATCGGCATCACCCCCGAAGCGACCGGGCCGACCGCGCTCCACCACACCCGTTTCGGCATCGCGCTGGTGTGCGCCCTGGTCGCGCACGCCCGCTGGGACCCGCCGGCCGTCAACGCGGCGGTGGACGAGGTGGTCGCCGGGGCGCACCGGCCGCTCGACCGGATCGACCTGGTGAGCGGCGAGGCGGGGGTTCTGCTGGCCTGCGCGCAGTTGCTGGAGGCGCTGCCGGACGATCCGCTGCTGCACTGCGCGCGGCTGCGCGCGGCCGGCCGGCAGGCCGCCGAGCGCCTGGCGGAGCGCCTGCGCGCCGCGGGTGTCCCCGGCGGCAGTGGCTTGGTGTCGCTGGGCATCGCGCACGGTTGGGCCGGGGCGCTGTACGCGCAGTTGCGGTGGGCGAAGGCCGCGCGCGTTCTGCCGTCCGCCACGCTGCCCGATCATCTCGACCGGCTGGCCGCCCTGGCGGAGCGCGACGGCGCCCGGCTGCGCTGGCCCGACCGGGCGGGCCGTCCGGCGGCCGCCGCGCCCTTCGGTGCCGGTTGGTGCGGCGGCGCCGCCGGCCAGGTGCACCTGTTCGGGCTCGCGGACACCGTGTTCCCCAGCTGCGGCTACCGGGAGGTGGCCCTCGGGGCGGGCGCGGAAGCCTGGCACGCCCCGGACGCGGGCAGCAGCTTGTGCTGCGGTCTCACCGGGCGCAGCTACGCCCTGCTCTCGCTGGCCCGGCTGACCGGCGACCGGGCCTGGCTCGACGGCGCGGCCGAGCTCGCGCACCGCGCCGAGCCGTCCGCCGACCGCCCCGGGACTCCCGCGCACAGCCTCTACAAGGGCGCCCTGGGCCGCGCCCTGCTGGAACTGGACCTCCAGCACCCGGACCGGTCGGCGCACCCGCTCTTCGCCCCCGAGGGCTGGCCGCCGCGTGCCCGCTCGAAGGCTCCGACCCAGCAGACCGAAGGACTCCGATGAGCGCCCCCGCCGACTCGATCCCGCTCGGCTTCCTCGACCTGGCCAAGCGCGCCAAGGGCCCGGCCCGCAGGGCGCTCCAGGACTCGCTCCGGCTGGCCGAGCTGGCGGACGCCGCCGGGTACGCGCGGTACTGGGTCGCCGAGCACCACGTCGAGGACGCCGCGCACTCGTGTCCCGAGGTGCTGCTCCCGCTGATCGCCGCCCGTACCGAGCGGATCCGGGTGGGTTCGGGGGCGGTGCTGCTGAAGTACTACAGCCCGTTGAAGGTCGCCGAGACCTTCCTCGCCCTGGAGGCACTCTTCCCCGGCCGGATCGACCTTGGCGTCGCCAAGGGGCCCGGTGTGGTGGACCGGAGCATCGCCGAGGCCCTGGTGAGCGAGAACGTGTGGGAGCTCGGCGAGGACGGCTTCGCCCACAAGGCCTTCCAGCTCGCCGAGCTTCTCGCCGCCGCCCCGGAGGCCCGCCCGGGCGCCGGCGTGCGTGCCCGCCCCTGGGGAGTGGCGCCGCCGCCGCTGTGGATCCTGGGCTCCGGCCCCGGCAGCCCGCAGCTGGCCGCCCGCCTGGGCTGCCCGCTGGCGGTGGCCCTGTTCTTCGGCGGCAGCTCGGCCGACGGCGCCGAGCTTCTCGCCGCCTACCGCGCCTCGGCCCGGCCCGGCACCGCACCGGGTCCGACGATCGTCGCCGTCAGTGTGACCGTCGGCGATTCCCCTGCGGAGGCCCGCCGCCGCGACGACGCGCTGGTCGCGGACGGCCGGCTGGCCGCGAACGTCGTGGGCACCCCGGCGGAGGTGGCGGCCCGCCTGCGGACCATCCAGCAGGCCTCGGGCGCCGACGAGTTGCTCATCACCAGCTTCTCGCCGGACCACGAGGAGCGGGCCCACCTTCTGGCGGCGCTCGCCACCGCCTGGCGCGGCGCGGCCGAGCGGACCCCGCTCGCGCAGCCGGCCGCCAGCTGAGCCCGGGGAGCCGCTTTCCCTCCCCCGGAACCCGCGGACGAGTCCGGCCCGGGCGCGCAGGGGCTGTGCGCCTCCCGGGCGCCTCTCGCTTGTAGGCTCGTGTGGAGCAGCTCTGATTCTTGAAGGGGGATCCTGTGCGCGCCCGTCGGTGGATAACTGTGGTCGCTGGAGTCGTCGCGCTGAGCAGCCCGGCGGTCGCGTACGCCCGTGGCGGGGGCGGCAGCCACGGGTTCGGTGGCGGCGGCGGAGGTGGGGGCGGTGGCTCCCACGGGTTCGGTGGCGGCTTCGGCTACGGTTTCGTGGCCGGTGGCGGCGGCGGTGGGATCTTCCCCCTGCTGGTGATCGTGGCTGTCGTTCTCCTGATCCTGTGGCTCAGGTACCGGCGCCGGAAGGCACGGCAGGCAGCCGGCCTGAACACGGTGTCGGACCGTACGGCGCACCGCGCGGACGAGCAGGCGCGCGAGCGCGCCGACCAGGTCGGGGCCCGGGTCGATGCCATCGCCGACACGGATGCGACCTTCGACCGCGCCGCGCTCGAGCGCCGGGCCGTCTGGCTGTACGTGACCGCCCAGCAGGCCTGGACCCAGAACGATCACGCCACGCTGCAGCAGATCCTGTCCCCGGTGCTCTACGGCAAGTGGGCCGACGAGCTGCACGACTACGCGTCGCGCGGCGAGGTCAACGTCGTGGAGATCGTCTCCGGCCCGGTGGTCGAGCTGGTCGACGTCGCGAACCGCGCAGGCGAGGTGAACGACACCGTCACCTTCCGGGTCACCGCGACGCTCAGGGACTACGTACGCCGCGGCTACGGCCCGGACGCCGTGCGCAAGGACGGCTCGACGCGCCCGGTCGAGTACTGGACGCTGCGCAAGAACCAGGCCGGGGAGTGGATCGTGTCGTCGGTCGAGCAGGCGGCCGAGGGCGCGCACCACCTGACCAGCGCCATCGAGACGGACGGCTGGGACCAGAAGGAGGTCGCTCGCGAGGCGGTGCTCGAGGTGGCCGGGAAGACCGCGGTCAAGGGTGTGAGTGACATCCTCTCGCTCACCAACATTTCGTGGAGCACGGATGCCGACACCGCCGCCGGCGATCTGAGCGTGCTCGACGGCCGCTTCGACAGGGCGGTTCTCGAGGTCGCGGTCGAGCGGTTCCTCGAGGAGTGGGTCATGAACGACGGCAGCCTGGACTTCACGTCCCTGCGCACGGTCGATCGAACCGTCATGCGTGACGCTGTCATCAGGTCGGTCACGGTGCGCTCGCTGGTCTCGCGCGACCCGATCGTCTTCCGTGTCTCGGTCGACGCGGAGGGCGTCTACTACGAGGTCGACCGGCGCAGCGAGCAGGTGCTCCGTGGCGACGCACGCGAGCGCCGGCCGATCACCTTCGTGTTCGACCTCCGGCTGGACGACGCGTCGGCCAAGGCGTGGACCGTGGTCGCCGCCGACGCGAAGTAAGGGCTGCCTCGTCACGCGTGGCGTGTTGGGGCCGGGTCGCACTCTCCGGGCCGGGGTTGTCCAGGCCGGTCAGGCGGCCGGCTCGGCCGAGTCGATGCGGTGCCGCAGCGGCCAGGAGAGCTTCTCCTGGTTCATCAGCTTCATGGCGACCGGCATCAGCGCGTCGCGCAGCACCCGCCCGACCGGGCCGGCCGCCTTGTTGCTGTTGGTGCGCTCGGTCTGCTTGATGATGCGCTCGACCCGCGGGCGGCGCAGTTCCTCGTACCGGTCGAGTGCCCGGGTGAGGGGCAGGTCCCGCAGGCAGCGGGCGAGTTCCACCGAGCTCTCGATCGCCAGTGAGGCGCCCTGGCCGGAGCTGGAGGACGGCGCGTGGGCCGCGTCCCCGGTCAGCACCATCCGGCCGCGGCTCCAGTGCGGCACCCGGGGCATGTTTTCCATCGGCCCGGTCATCAGCAGCGCGGCCGGATCGGTGCGCCGGATCAGGTCCGGCGCCGGGGTGCGGTCGTCGGCGCAGGCCTCGGCCAGCACCTGGAGCCACCGCTCGGCTCCGCGGGAGGCCGCCTCGGCCGGTGTCAGCGGCTCCGGGTGTGGCAGGTTGACGAACCAGACGGCGTTGCCGCCGATCACCTGCAGCCCGAAGAAGGCTCGCTTGCCGAAGGTCATGAACATCTTTCCGCCGGTGTCCGGCACCAGGCCGGCTTCGGCGCTGACGGCGCCGAAGCCCTGCAGCCCGGTGTAGCGCGGCTGCGGGGCGGCCGGGTCGATCAGCGTGCGCACGGTGGAGCGGATCCCGTCGGCGCCGACCAGCAGTTCGCCGGTGGCGGTGGTGCCGTCGGCGAACCTCGCGGTGACAGTGCCCTCGCCCTCCTCGACTCCGGTCAGCCGCTTGCCGTGCTCGATCCGGATGCCCCGGCGCCGGGCCTCGCCGTACAGCGCCTGGTAGAGGTCGCTGCGCATGACCAGCCGGGTGGGTTCCAGCGTGTCGGGGCTGCCGATCTCGGCGAGCCGCTTGCCGTTCCAGCTCTGCAGCACGATCGCCTTCATCGGGTCGCCGAGCCGCCGGATCCGGTCGCCGACGCCGATCGCGTCCAGCGCGGCGAGGCCGTTGGGTGCCAGGCCGAGTGCGGCGCCGACGCTCTCGGCGGTGCCCTCGTAGGCCTCGTACACGGTGGCCTCGATGCCCGCCTGCTGCAGGGCCATCGCGGTGACCGGGCCGGCCACGCCGCCGCCGATGACCAGGGCAGTGGTGATCTTCGTTGTCATGTCCTCGTGCTCCTTCGGGGTCAGACCCGGGCCGGGTCGTCGGCGACGCGTGCGGCGCCGGTGCGGTGGGCCGGTCGGGGGGAGCGCAGGTCCGGGACGTGGATGCGCTCGGTGGTGGTGCTCATGGCGGAAGTGCCCCCTCGTCGGGGCCGACTCTCTGCCGGCCCGCCAATAGTTGCACTGCGACTAGTTCCGCTGCAACTAGTTTCGCTGGGAGTAGTATCCGGCGCATGAGTACTGCCCCCAAGAGCTCGCCGATCCAGCTCACCGTGCTGTCGCTGCTGCACCTCAAGCCGCTGCACCCGTACGGGATGCAGCGGCTGCTCAAGGAGTGGGGCAAGGACCAGGTGGTGAACGTCGGACAGCGCACCAGCCTCTACCGCGCGATCGACCGGCTGCTGGGGGCCGGGCTGATCGCCGTCCGTGAGACCGGGCGCGACCAGCAGTACCCGGAGCGCACCGTCTACGAGGTCACCGACGCCGGCCGCGCGACCACCCGCACCTGGCTGCTGGAGATGCTGCGCGAACCCAAGCTCGAGTTCCCCGAGTTCCCGGTCGCCCTCGCCAACCTGATGCTGCTCGCACCGGACGAGATCGAGCAGGCCCTCACCGCCCGCCTCACCGCGGTGCGCGCCGGCCAGGCCGCCCAGGAGCGCTCGCTCGCCGACACGGCGGCGCTCGGCGTACCCCGGGTCGCGATGCTGGAGAACGAGTACGCCCGCGCCCTCGCCGCAGCCGAGGGCGACTGGCTGGAGTCCGTCCTCGCCGACCTCCGCTCGGGCCACCTCACCTGGAGCGGCGAGGAGCTGATCGCGATCGCCCAGGCCGGCGACGCCCAGGCACCGCAGTAGCCCACCCGGAGGGGCGGGCCACCCGCGTCGGCATCAACACTGGTACGCAGGGCGTAAGTTGACGCGGGGCCGGGCGCGACGTCCCCGTGTTCGCCAACGCGGGCGGCGCGCACGAACCCGAGCCGCTGGGACGGGTCGGGTGGCCACGGCGGCCGGGCGGCGTCAGGAGGCGAAGAGATCGGTGCGGTCCTCGCCGAGGTGGGCCCGCAGGACGGCCAGGGCGCGCATGCTCTGGGTCTTCACCACGGAGTTGCTGACCCCCACCATCTCGGCGGTGGCCTCGACGGTGTGGTCCTCCCAGTAGCGCAGCAGCACGATCGCCCGGTCCCTGGCGGTGAGCAGCGCGAGAGCGTCGATCAGGGTGAGCCGGATGTCCGCCGAGCCGCCCTCGTGGCCGCTGTCCGGGATTCGGTCGGGGACCTGGTCGATCGCCACCTCGCCGGTGCTGCGCAGGCGCTTGTGGTCGAGCAGGCTGTTGAGCAGCACCTTGCGTGCGTAGCCGAACGGGTCGAGGTCCCGGCGGGTGATCCGGGGCCAGGCGAGGTACATCTTGGTGAGCGTCGTCTGGGTGAGGTCCTGCGCCAAGTGCCAGTCGCGGCACATCAGGTAGGCGATCTGGCGCAGCCTGACCGCCCCGGCCTCCGCGAACGCGGTGAACTCTGCTTCTTTCCGCACCGGTGGTGCCCCCTGATCGTGTGTGCGGTGGATCCCGGGTGGGGAGCGCGGCCCCGGAGGCCCCGGAGCCGCGCTGGAGCAGGTCAGTCGATCTGCGGGAGTGCCGGGAAGCGGGCGGCCGCGGCCGCGCCCTGGGCAGGGGTCATCATGGTGCGGAAGGCGGGGTTTCCGGCCAGTTCGGCGGCGGCCTCCTCGGTGAGCGGGAGGATCCCGGGCAGGTTCGCCTTGCCGTCCCGGGCCAGGCAGCTGGCCATCTGCACGGTGACAGCGGTGCTGTCGGCGTGGCGGACCGTGACCACGGTGTTCTGGATGCAGTTGTCATCCGCGTGGGTGACTCGGACCTGCTGGCCGTACTTGTCCCGGTGGCAGCCGTCGCCGGTCGAGCACTTGGCGTCGGGGGACGCGGTGCCGACGAAGATCCGCATCATGCCCAGGCCCTCGTGGGTCCTGACGTTGACCTGGGCGACCGGGACGTCGGCGGCGTACTTGCCGTGCGCCTCGGCCGCGTTGTTCGCGGCGTATCCGCTCGTCTCCAGGCCGGCGGGCAGCGCGTCCAGCACCGTCGCGAGTACGGCCGCGCCGCTCACCCGGACCAGGGTGCCGGACGCCGCCGGCGACGGGGCCGAGGCCGGGCCCGCGGAGGCGGCCAGGGCGGGCGTGCCGCCTGCCGCCGGGCCGACCAGCCCGTTCCCGCCACCGGCGCCGTGCAGCTGACCACCGGCCAGCACGGCGACGGCCGTCATCGCCAGCGCCGCCCCGGTCACCTGCCCGACCGTCCGTACCCGGCGGGCGCGGCGGCCCTTCCTGGTCGCCTCCGCCACCATGCCACCCAAGGGGGGCGGCGTCAGCGCGGACAGCTCGTCACTCAGGTCCAAGCGGAAATCCTTCATCGCTGACTCACCTTCTGTCGTCATCTGCGCACGCCGGCCATGCGGACCCGCTCGAACGCGGCTCTGACCTCTACACGGGTGCACGGATGCGCGAGGTCACAGGAATCAGCCGCCGTTACCCGACCGTGACCCCGCCCTGCCCGTGACGGCCGGCCCCGCCCTCCGGCCGGATACCCCCGCCGCTACGCCCGGCTCACCTCCGCCTCCGGAGCCGCCACCGGAGCCGCAGGCCGGCGCATCGTCAGGACGAGGACGGTCAGCGCGGCGAAGATGACCGCCGCGGCGAGGCCGGTGACGTGGAGGGCGGTGGTGAACGCCTCGCGGGCGTGGTGCAGCAGGGTGGCGCCCTGGTCGGCGGGAAGGTGCCGCGCGGCCGCGACCGCGCCGGCCAGGGAGTCCGAGGTGCCGTCCATGCCGTGCCGGTAGACGAGGGCGGCCAGGACGCCGAGCAGGGCGAAGCCGAGCGAGCCGCCGAGGTAGTTGCCGGTCTCCGACATCGAGGCGGCAGAACCGGCCCGTTCCGGGGGGACGGAGCCGAGGACGATGCCGGTGCCGAGGGCGAACAGCGGGCCGGTGCCGAGGGCGAGGACGGTGATGCCGGTCATCGCCAGCGGCAGGGCGCGGTCTCCGTCTACGGCCGCCAGCAGCAGACCGCCGAGCGCGGAGCAGGCCAGGCCGCCGGCGATCGCGGTGGTCTGCTCCATGCGCCGGGCCAGGGCGGGTGCGGTCATCGTGCCGACGGCCACGCCGATGCCCATGGGGGCGAACAGCACCGCCGAGACGGCCGGGGAGTGGTCGAGCACGTTCTGCAAGTACTGGGTGACGAGCAGCCCGGTGCCCGCCATCGCCACGCCCGCCAGGACCAGCCCGACGAGGACCGCCGTGAACGGGCGGCTGCGCAGCAGGCGCAGGTCCAACAGCGGGGATTCGACCCGCAGTTGGCGGCGGACGAAGAGGAGTCCGAGCACCGCGCCGGCGACCAGCGCGAGGGCCGGCCAGGCGGACGCCCCGCCCGTGATGCCGTCCACGGCCAGCTGCTTGATGCCGTACACCAGCAGCATCATCGCCGTCAGCGACAGCCCGACGCCGGCCGGGTCCAGCCGGCCGGCCCGGTCGCTGCGGAACTCGGGGAGCAGGACCGGCCCGGCGATCAGCAGGAGCAGCATCGGCGGAACGGCGAGCAGGAACACCGATCCCCACCAGAAGTGCTGGAGCAGCACGCCCGCGAGCACCGGCCCGAGCGCGCCGCCGGCGAACTGGCCGGTCGCCCAGATCGCGACGGCCCGGCCGCGTTGCTGTGCGTCGGGGAACATGGTGGTGATCAGCGACAGGGTGGACGGGGCCAGAGTCGCGCCGGCGACGCCCAGCAGGGCCCGCGTGATGATCAGCATCAGCGGATCGACGGCGAAGGCGGCCACCACCGAGAGCACCGCGAACGCGGCCGCGCCGGTCAGCAGCAGGCGCCGGCGGCCGATCCGGTCGCCGAGGGTGCCCATGGTGATGACCAGTCCGGCCACCATGAGTCCGTAGCTGTCGCTGATCCACAGCTGCTGGACGTTGTCCGCCCCGAGGTCGGCGCTGAGCCGCGGCAGCGCCAGCAGCAGCGCGGTCACGTCCATCGCGACGATCAGGGTGGGCAGCATGAGCAGGGCCAGTCCCCACCGTGGCCGGTCGACTCGCATCTTTGAAAACTCCGGTTTCTCCGACTGTTCGAGACTGTTCTCGAGCTTGCGCCGGGTGGTCGGAGCGGACGGGCGGTTCTTGACATCCCCGCACCTCCCCGCGCGCAGAGAATTTCCCGCCCGAAAAATGTCAAGACCGCGGCGCCGGCTCCGACCACACCCCGAGGGCCCGGCCGGGCCCGCCAACGACGAGGAGTGCGAGATGAAGTTCCTGATCGGCCTGCACATCAACCCGGCGGTGCTGGACGCGCTGACCGACGAGGAGAAGGCGGGGCTGGGGGCCGGCCACGGCAGGTTCGTCCAGACGCTGAAGGACTCCGGCGAGCTGATCCTCACGCAGGCGCTGGTGGATCCGTCGCAGTCGGCCGTGGTGTCGGTGCGGGGCGGGCGGACGGTGGTGACGGAGGGTCCGTTCCTGGAGGCGAAGGAGTTCCTGGGCGGCTTCTACCTGGTGGACTGCGAGAACAAGGAGCGGGCGGTCGAGTTGGCGGCGCAGATCCCGGACGCCGCGATCGCGGGTCTGGGGGTGGAGGTGCGTCAGGTGATGTTCTCCGACGGAAACCTGGAGGCATGACGGCAACTGACGTCGAGGGCCTGCTGCGTGAGCTCGCGCCGCAGGCCCTCGGCACCTCGGTGCGCCGGTGGTCACGCTCAACCGTGCGATCGCCCTGGCCGGGGCCGAGGGCCCGTCGGCGGGCCGGCGCCGCCGGCGTCCCTGGACGGTGACGGGCGGCTGGCCGGCCATCACCGGCTGCTGCCGGTTCGGGCGCATCTTCACCTGGAGTCCCGGGCGGCCCGGGTGCGGGAGCGGCGGGGCGCTGACGGGCCGGGCCCGTGACATGAAGTCATGACCCTGACAACACGGCGGGCGGGCCGTCCCGGACTCCACATGCGTCGATCCCAGGGCCCACCTAGCGTGGGGGGAGGACATCGTCGATCCGACGATGACGTCCGTCCTTCCCCAAGGAGGCGTATCCGATGCTTGCCCAGACCGTGCTTGCTCCGCACCGGGCGACGACGCCCGAACTCGGCGCCGTGAAGGCCCTGATGACCGAGGACGAGTCGGCGGTCAGCGACGCGCCGCTGTACCGCCCGGAGGCCGTCGGCCTGCTCCTGCTCGCCCTGTTGCTCTCCCCGAAGGGTCCGAAGGAGAAGAAGTAGCACCGACCCGGCATCAGATCGGAAAACCCCGAAGAATCGGAAGAAAGCAGTAGATCCCATGCCGTTCGCCGAATCGCCCCAGCGGGAGTTCGCTGCCGCGACCGAGTGGGCGGCAGGCCGCACCCTCGACGCCCTCACCGGCGCCGGGGGCGCGGCTCTTCCCGCCCCCGCCGCGCCCGAGCCGCAGGCCCTGCTGGCGGGCGTCCGGGTGCTTGGCCCGGACGTCTTCGCCCCGTCCCTGCTCACCGGCGTCCCGACCCCGCCGGAGACCGCCGAGATCGCCGCCGAGGCTCTTCGGCTGTTCCCCTCCGACGAGTCGGGGATCCACGTCTGGCGCGACCGGGCCACCGCCGAACTCCTCTCCCTCGCCGGGTATCCCGTCCCGGCCCCGGCCCCGCCCCCGCCGCCCGACCCCGGCAAGGACGGCTGGCAGCGCTGGTCGGTGCGGATGGCGCAGGTGTCCTGCCTGGCGCTGCCGACCCTGGACGGCCCGATGCACGAGCGCGCCCGTGAGCACCCGCTCGCACTCGCCCGGGGCGCCGCCCGGGCCGTGCTGCGGCGCGACCACCGCACCGCCGCCCGCCTGGTCCGCTGGCTGGCCTGGCTGCACCGCACCGGCATCCCGTCCGCACTGGAACTCCCGCCACTGCTGCGGCAGTTGGCGCTGACCGGTGACGGCAGCGCGCGCAGTGCCCTCGACCTGGCCGTCGCCGAACACCTGGCCGCCGCATGAACCCGGCCGTGCTCGGCAACGCCCACCGGTTGGCCACCCGGTCCCTGGAGTGGCTGCACACCGCGCACGAGCAGGGCCTCGGCGTCCTGCCGCCCGACGAAGGGGCCGACCTCTCCGACCCCGACAACGCGTACAAGCCGATCGGCGAATGCGCCCTCGCCGCCTCCCTGGTCCTGCGCGAAACCGTCTCCGGGCCCACCGAACGGGAGCGCGCCCGGGTGCTGCTCGACTTCGGCTGGCAGCAGCTGCGCCAGGGCGACCTGCTGTACGAACGGCAGTTCCGGCACATGCTGCTCAGCGACCCGCTGGAGACGTACCTGCACTTCCACCGCGCCGGCTACCGGCACGCCGCGCTGGACGAACTACTGCACGGCCTCGACGGGCTGCGCGCGACCCACGCCGTGGAGACCATGCCGAACCGGCGCCTGGCCGTCGCCAACGCCCGCCACGTGATCGGACTGGAGAGCCGCCCCGACTGGAACGCGATCGCCGCCACGACCTGGCTGGGCGCCCGCCCCGAACCGTGGGCGATCGACTGGATGACCGGCTACAGCGTCACCCACACCGTCTTCCACCTCACCGACTGGGGCGCGCTGCCCGGCCGGCTGCCCGCGCCGCTGCGCGAGTACCTCGCGGCCTGGCTGCCGGTGTGGGCCGACATCTGGCAGGAGACCGGGCAGTGGGACCTGCTCGGCGAACTGCTGATCGTCGACGCCTGCCTGCCCGAGTCGGTCTGCGACCCGCAGAACTGGGAGCAACTCGCCGCCGCCCAGCGCGCGGACGGCCTGCTGCCGCGCGACCTGGACCCGGTGGACGAGGATCCGGCGCGCGCCTTCAAGGACCACGAACACACCGCGGTGGTCGGCGTGCTGGCCGGCACCCTCACCCTCGCCCGCGCGCTGCGGTGAACCCGCACCTCGCGGCACTCACCCGCACGGTGCCGCGCCACGCGGCCGTCGCCCTCGCCCTCGTCTCCCCCGACGAGGGCGAGCAACTGCTCTGCCACGGCCGGACGGACGGCCGCTCCGGCGGGCCGGTCACGCCGGACACCGGCTTCGAACTCGGCTCGGTCAGCAAGACGTTCACCGCCCTGCTGCTCGCCGAACTGGCCGCCCGCGGCGAGGTCGCTCCCGGGGACACCGTCACCGTCTCGGACACTCCCCTCACCCTCCTCCACCTCGCCACCCACACCTCCGGGCTCCCCCGCCTGCCGCCCGGCCTGCGGCGCTCGGCGCTGCCCGCCTGGTTCACCAACCCGTACGCGTCCTACTCGGTCGCGGAACTGGACCGGGCGATGACCCGAACTCGCCTGCGGCACAAGCCCGGTAGCCGGGTGCGCTACTCCAACTACGGCGTGGGGCTGCTCGGCCGCGTGCTTGCCGAACGGACCGGCCAGGAGTACCCGGCGCTGCTCGCCTCCCGGATCAGCGGGCCGCTCGGCCTCACCGGCACCGGCTGCGAGCCCGGCTCCGCCGTCGGACACCGCCACGGCCGCCCGCTGCCGCCCTGGCAGATCCCCGCTCTCCCGGGCGCGGGCGCTGTCCGCTCCACCGCCCGTGACCTGCTGCGCTACCTCACCGCCCACCTCGACCCGGCCACCGCCCCCGCCCCCGCTCTTGCCGCCGCGCTGCGCGACGTCCAGCGCCCCCGCCTGGTCAAACCCCGCTCCACGGACCGGATCTGCCTGGTCTGGAACCTGCACCCGACCCCCGACGGCGACGTCCTCTTCCACTCGGGCGGCACTCGCGGCTGCACCTCCTTCGTCGCCTTCTGCCCCGGTCGCGGCACGGCCCTGGCCGCGCTGACCAACGCCGGCCCCCGCCTCGACGGCCGCTTCATCCAGACCGGCTACCAGATCTTCCGGGCGCTCTGACCGCAGCCCGCAGCGCCGGCCTCTGCCTCGAAGCGGGAGCCGGCGACGGCAACGGGTGTCCGAGGGCGGCTGCTCCTGGATGAGAAACACCGGCGTCCTTTACCTCCGCCGTTCTGTGTATGGAGGAACCGTCACCTGCGGCGCCCCGCCGGTAAAGGGCCAGTCCCGTTCCGGGGTGCGGCCGTCAGTGATCGGGGCAGTGTTCAGGACGACGCGGGGCGGATCAGCCGCTCGTCGGGGATGACGGCGACGCCGAGGATCTCGATCACCGCCTCGGGCTGCCACAGCGCGGTGGTGCCGATGCCGGCCATCGCCGGGTAGACCGGCCCGGCGAGCTCGCGCCAGACCTCGCCGATCTGCTTGCCGTGCGCCTGGTAGTCGGGGATGTCGGTGAGGTAGAGCGTGATGCTCACCAAATCCTGCGGCTGCCCGCCGGCCTCGGCGAGCGTGGCGAGCAGGTTGCCGAAGGCCTGCCGGAACTGTTCGACGATCCCGCCGGGGACGATCCGCATGTCCCGGTCGAGGGCGGTCTGGCCGCCGAGGTGGAGGGTGTTGCCGCAGAGCGTGCCGTGTGAGTAGCCGCGGGGTTCGGGCAGCGACGCGGGGTTGACCGGGACGGGGGCCGAGTGGCTCGCCATGGAGGACTCCTGCGGGTCTGGTAACCGTCTGGTGCCGTCGGGTGTCGTCGGTGCGTCACCGTAGCAGCTATTGACAGCCTTGTGACGGTCGCAGAACCATTGAAACAACGCCCCCGTCCCAGGGCGGCGTGCGGCGGTGCCGAAGTGGAGGCAGCTCCATGCGTCTGGCAACGGTCACCCACCCCGGCGGAGGCACCAGCGCGGCCGTGGCCCGGGGAGAGGTCTGGCACGCGCTCCCGGCCCCCGATCTGTCGGTCTGGCTCCGCACCGGCGCGCCGCGGCAGCCCGGTGAGCCGATCCCCGGCGCCGTTCCCGTGCTGCCGCTGCCCGCGCCCGGCAAGGTGATCTGCTGCGGGCTGAACTACGCCGAGCACATCCGCGAGACGGGCCGGGAACTCCCGTCCCACCCCACGCTGTTCGCGAAGTTCGCCGACACCCTGACCGGTCCGCGAAGCGACCTGGTGCTGCCGCGCGGCCTCCAGGTGGACTGGGAGGCGGAGCTGGCGGTGGTGGTCGGCGCGACGCTGCGGCGCGCCGACCGGGCGGCGGCGCTGGCCGGCATCGCGGGGTACACGGTGGCGAACGACGTCTCGGTGCGGGACTGGCAGTACCGGACGCTCCAGTGGTTCCAGGGCAAGGCCTGGGACGCCTCCTGCCCGGTCGGCCCGGTCCTGGTCACCCCGGACGAGCTGGACCCGGCGGCCGGGCTGGAGGTGCTCTGCCGGGTCAACGGCGAGCGGGTGCAGCGCGACAGCACCAAAACGCTGGTCTTCGACGCCGCCGACCTGCTGGCCTACATCTCCGCCTTCACCGTGCTGCGCCCGGGCGACCTGGTCCTCACCGGAACGCCCGGCGGCGTCGGCGCGGCCCGCGACCCGCAGCGTTTCCTGGCCGACGGCGACGTACTGGAGACCTCGATCTCCGGCATCGGCACCCTGCGCAACACGGTGCGCTTCACCGATTGACCAGCGCGACCGGCGAGCCGCACCACCACCGCGCGCGGCAGAGCCGACGATCCATCAGAGCGAACTCTCTCGAACCGACCACCGCACCGACGAGGAGCTTCCCATGGACCCCACGCCCGGCAACTCCCCCGACTACAGCTCCTACCTGCTCGAAGGCGACAACTCGGGGTACGCCACCGAAAGCGGCCTGGTGGTCCCGGTGGTGACCAGGGCGGGCGACGAGCCCGCCGACACCGGGCAGTCGGCCGGCGCCACCCGGATCTCCGGCATCAGCATCCAGCACACCCCGGCCACCCGGCTGTGGTTCGGCAAGGTCGGCAACGAACCCGGCTACCGGTCGGTGCCGCACCACCACGGCGAGGCGGAGACCGGCGGCTGCGTGCTGTCCGGGCGGGGCCGGATCTACTTCGGCGCGAAGTTCGCCGACTACGTCGATCTCACCGAGGGCGACTGGGTGTTCGTCCCGCCGTTCATGCCGCACGTGGAGTGCAACCTCGATCGCAACCGCCCGCTGACCTGGATGACCACCCGCACCCCGGAGAACATCGTGGTCAACCTGCCCGAGGTGCCGGACGCGGAGCTGCCCGACTGGCTGGAGCGGCCCTGATGGCCGACACCACCTCGGAGTTCTTCGCCGCGGCCGTCACCCTGGAGCCCGCCCCGCCCGAGCACTTCGACCTCGCCTTCACCGCGGTGACCCAGCCCTGCCCGTGGCCGAAGGCGTACGGCGGCGACCTGGTCGCCCAGGCGGCGGCCGCGGCGATGCGCTCGGTCGGGGACGGCAAGGTGCTGCACTCGGTGCACTCGTACTTCATGCGCCCGGCCGAGATCGGCGAACCGGTGCGCCACGAGGTGGAGTTGCTGCGCGACGGCCGCGGCTACGCGACCCGGCAGGTGCGCGCCTACCAGCGGGGCAAGGCACTGTACGTGTGCCTGGCCAACTTCGCGGCGGGCGAGAGCGGCGGCAGCTTCGCCGCCGCGCTGCCCGAATGGGCCGCCGACGGCCTGCCCGGGCCGGAGGAACTGCCCAGCTCCGCCGAGTACTTGGCGCCGCACTCGGGCGGGACGATGACGGCGGCGTCCAAGGAGTACTGGTCGGCGGGGCGCAGCTTCGACCTGCGGCACGTGCCGGGCCCGGTGTACCTGGAGGTCGAGGGCGGGCGGGCGCCGCACCAGGCGGTGTGGGTGCGGCCGTTCGACGCGCTGCGGCCGGTGCAGGGGCTGAGCGACGCGCAGCGCGACGCGGCGGCGCTGGCGTACGTGTGCGACTACACGATCCTGGAGCCGGTGCTGCGGGTGCTGGGCCTGGGCTGGGCGTGGCCGGGGCTGGTGACGGCGAGCCTGGACCATGCGATGTGGTTCCACCGGGCGCCGCGCCCGGGGGTGCTGGACGGCTGGCTGCTGTACGCGCAGCAGGCGGTGGCGGCGGAGTCGGGCCGGGGTCTCGGGGAGGGACGGTTCTTCACGCCGGACGGGGTGCATCTGGCGACGGTGCTCCAGGAGGGCATGATCCGTGCGGGGGCCGGGAGATGACGGAGTCCGGGTTCCGTGACACCTTCGCGCGCGACCACCTGCCGCCGGTCGGGCAGTGGCCGGTGCTGGAGTTCACCACCGAGCTGCTGCACCACCCCGAACGCCTCAACGCGGCGGTGGAGTTGCTGGACCGTCAGGTGGCTGCGCTGGGCCCGGACCGGCCGGCGCTGCGCACGCCCGGCGGGGAGGTGTGGACGTACGGCGAGTTGCAGTTGCGTTCGGCGCAGGTGGCTCAGGTGCTGGCCGAGGACCTGGGGCTGGTGCCGGGCAACCGGGTGCTGCTGCGTTCGCCGAACAATCCGTGGGCAGTGGCGGCCTGGCTGGGTGTGCTGCGGGCGGGCGGGATCGCGGTGGCCACCATGGCGGCGTTGCGGGCGCGGGAGTTGGGGCCGATCGTCGCGAAGACCCGGCCGGTGGTGGCGCTGGTGGACCACCGCTTCCTGGACGAGGTGGGCGGCTTCCCGGGGCTCACGGTGGTGCCGGTCGGCGGCGACGGTCCCGAGGACCTGGTGCGGCGGGCCGCGGGCCGGGCGGGGCGGTTCGCGGCGGTGGACACGGCGGCGGACGATGTGGCGCTGTTCGGGCCGACCTCGGGGACCACGGGCGTCCCGAAGATCACCGTGCATTTCCACCGCGATCTGCTGTCGATCGACGACACCTTCGGGAAGTGCACGCTGCGGCTGCGCCCGGACGACCTGGTGGCCTGCACGGCGCCGCTGGCGTTCACCTTCGGGCTGGGCATGCTGGTGGTGTTCCCGCTGCGGGCGGGTGCGTGCGCGTTCCTGACCGAGTCGGCGACGCCGGCGGAGCTGGCCGCGCTGGTGGCCGAGCACGGGGTGACGGTGCTGGCGACGGCGCCGACCGCGTACCGGCAGATCGTCAAGTCGGGTATGGCGGGGCGGCTTTCGGGTCTGCGGTGCGCGGTGAGCGCGGGCGAGCACATCCCGTTGGAGGTGTGGGAGCGGCTGCGGGCGGAGACCGGTCTGCGGGTGGTGGACGGCATCGGGGCGACCGAGCTGCTGCACATCTTCATCTCGGCGGCCGGCGAGGAGATCCGTCCGGGTGCGACGGGCCGGCCGGTGCCGGGGTTCCGCGCCGCGGTGCTCGGGCCGGACGGTGAGGAGCTCGGCCCCGGCGAGGAGGGGCGGTTGGCGGTGATCGGCCCGGTCGGCTGCCGCTACCTGGACGACGAGCGGCAGGCCGACTACGTACTCAACGGCTGGAACGTCACCGGCGACACCTTCGTCCGCGACGAGGACGGGTACTTCTGGTACCGGGCACGCAACGACAACGTGATCATCTCGTCCGGTTACAACATCGCCGGGCCCGAGGTGGAGGCCGCGGTGGACACCCATCCGGACGTGGTGGAGTCGGCGGTGGTGGCCGCGCCGGATGCCGAACGCGGCTCGGTGGTCTGCGCGTTCGTGGTGCTGCGGCCGGGCGCGGCGGCGGACGCGGCAACGGCCCGGAGCATCCAGGAGCACGTGAAGCGGCAGCTCGCGCCGTACAAGTACCCGCGCGAGGTGCGGTTCGTCGAGGCGCTGCCGCGCAATCCGAGCGGCAAGCTCCAGCATTTCAGGCTCCGCCGGCTCGTTGAGGACTCGGCGGAGGGTGCGGCAGTGGAGGGCACGGCATGAGGATCGCGGTGGTCGGCGGCGGCCCGGGCGGGCTGTACTTCGCCTCGCTGATGAAGCAGTTGGACCCCTCGCACCGGGTGACGGTGTGGGAGCGCAACGCCCCCGAGGACACCTTCGGCTTCGGCGTGGTGTTCTCCGACGAGACGCTGACCGGCATCGAGGGCGCGGACGAGGTGGTGCACGCCGCGATGGAGCGCGGCTTCGCCCGCTGGACGGACATCGACGTCGACTTCCACGGCCACCGCTTCACCGTCGGCGGGCAGGGTTTCGCCGCGATGGGCCGCAAGGAGCTGCTGGAGATCCTCCAGCGGCGCGCCGCCGAACTCGGCGTGCGCGTCCACTACCGCACCCCCGCGCCGGGCGTCGAGGAGCTGCGGGCCGGGCACGACCTGGTGCTGGCGGCGGACGGGGTGCACTCCGCCGTCCGGGCCTCGCTCGCGGAGGCGTTCCGCCCGTCGCTGGACCGCCGGCACAACAAGTACATCTGGCTCGGCACCGACCTGGTCTTCGAGGCGTTCCAGTTCTTCGTCAAGCAGACGCCGTGGGGCACCATGCAGATCCACGGCTACCCGTACTCGGCGACGGGTTCGACGTTCATCGTGGAGATGCACGAGGAGGTGTGGCGGCGGGCCGGTTTCGACCGCACCGCCGGGCGGGAGTTCGGGCCGGGCGAGTCCGACGAGTACGCGGTCTCCCGGATCGCCGAGATCTTCGCCGAGGAGCTGAAGGGCCACCGGGTCCGCACCAACAACTCGCGCTGGCTGAACTTCACCACGGTGCGCAACGAGCGCTGGTACGAGGGCAACGTGGTGCTGCTCGGCGACGCGGCGCACACCGCGCACTTCTCGATCGGCTCCGGCACCAAGCTCGCCATGGAGGACGCGCTGGCACTGGCGGCGTGCCTGCACGAGCGGCCGACGATCCCCGAAGCGCTGGCCGCGTACCAGGAGGAGCGCCGGCCGGTGGTCGAGTCGACGCAGCGGGCCGCGCAGGCCTCGCTGGAGTGGTTCGAGAACATCGGCATGTACGCCGGGCAGGCGCCGACCCAGTTCGTCTTCAACCTGCTGACCCGCTCGCGCCGGATCACCTTCGAGAACCTGAAGGAGCGCGACGCGGAGTTCGCCGCCCTGGTGGAGGGCGACTTCGCCCGGCAGCAGGGGCTGGCGCAGGCACCGGCCATGTTCCAGCCCGTGCGGATCGGCCAGTTGGAGCTGAGCAACCGCGTCATCGTCTCGCCGATGGACATGTACTCCGCGGTGGACGGCGTGCCCGGGGACTTCCACCTGGTGCACCTGGGCTCGAAGGCGCTGGGCGGCGCGGGCCTGGTGATGAGCGAAATGGTCTGCGTCTCCCCCGAGGGCCGGATCACCCCCGGCTGCGCGGGCCTGTGGAACGACGGGCAGCGCGACGCCTGGCAACACGTCACCGCCTTCGTGCACGAGCACAGTTCGGCGCGGATCGGCCTCCAGCTGGGCCACTCCGGCCGCAAGGGCTCGACCCGGCTGATGTGGGAGGGCATCGACGAGCCGCTCCCGGACGGCAACTGGGAGGTGATCGGTCCGTCCGCGCTGCCGTACGGGCCCGGCTGCCAGGTGCCGCGCGAGGCGACCCGGGCCGATCTGGACCGGGTGGTCGCCGACTTCGAGTCCGCCGCCCGGCGCGGGGTGGCCGCCGGCTTCGACCTGATCGAGGTGCACGCCGCGCACGGCTACCTGCTGTCCTCCTTCCTCTCCCCCGTCGCCAACCGCCGCACCGACGCGTACGGCGGCAGCCTGGCGAAGCGGCTGCGTTTCCCGCTGGAGGTGTTCGACGCCGTCCGGCGGGCGGTGCCGGAACGGATCCCGGTGACGGTGCGCATCTCGGCGAGCGACTGGCTGCCGGACGGCACCACCGAGGAGGACGCGGTGGAGATCGCCCGGGCCTTCGTCGAACACGGCGCGGCCGCGATCGACGTCTCCTCCGGGCAGGTCGCCAAGCACGAGAAACCGGCCTACGGACGCTCCTACCAGACGCCGTTCGCCGACCGGATCCGCCACCGGGTGGCCGCCCCGGCGGGGGTGCGGGTGATCGCGGTGGGCGCGATCTCCTCCTGGGACGACGTCAACTCGATCCTGCTGGCCGGGCGCGCCGACCTGTGCGCGCTGGGCCGCACCCACCTGTACGACCCGCAGTGGATGCTGCACGCGGCGGCCGAACAGGACTACCGGGGCACGGGCGCCGAGTGGCCGGTGCAGTGGCGGGCCGGGCGCCGCCGACCGCCCACCGCCCGCACCGACCGCGTCCCGCCCCGGCTGTCCCTGCTGCGCGACGGCGCCCCCGCGACGGTGCACCTGCGGTGGACGCCGGACCGGGTCGGGGCGCCCGCGTGAACGCCCGGGCCGGGGCGGGCGCCCGCGTGAACGCCCGGGCCGGGGCAGGTGCTGGCGTGAGGGCACGGGCTGCGGTCCGATCATCGGTGCGGCGTCCGCCATACTCACTGGGATGAGCGAGACGCAGGACGCCCGGCCCACCGCGGCGCGCCGTTCCCGGACCGTGCTGGTGACCTTCCTCGGCGCCGTCGTCCGCAAGCTGGGCAACTGGATGCCGATCGCCGGCACCGTCGAACTGCTCACCCAGGCCGGCCTGGACGCCTCCAGCGTCCGCACCGCCGTCTTCCGGCTCAAGCAGCGCGGTTGGCTGGAGGCGCAGACCCGCTCGGGCGTGCGCGGGTACGCGCTGACGCCCGCCGCGCTGGAGGCGCTGGCCGCCGGCGACGAGGTGATCTGGCACGCCCGGCAGCCCGCCGACCTGGCGGACGGCTGGTGCCTGGTCAACTTCTCGGTGCCGGAGTCCGCCCGGGCCAGGCGTCACCAGCTGACCGCGCACCTGGCGGCGCTCGGCTTCGGCAACATCGGCGCGGCGGTGTGGATCGCCCCCGCCCGGATGCTGCCCGCCGCCGGGCGGGCGATCGAGGAACTCGGCCTGACCGACCAGTGCGCCCTGTTCACCGGCGACCACGTCGGCGGGCAGGACCTGGCCGCGATGGTCCGCAAGGGCTGGGACCTGGACGAGATCGACCGCCGCTACCGGGAGTTCCTCACCGCCCGCACCACCGAGGCCGACCGGCTGTCCGCCGCCGCCTTCGTGGACGGCCGGGACGCCTTCGTCGGCTACCTGTCGGTGGTCGACGACTGGCGCAAACTCCCGTTCCGCGACCCGGGCCTGCCCCCGCAGGTGCTGCCCGCCGACTGGTCCGGCCCCGCCGCCGTCCACCTCTTCGAACGCCTGGTCACCGCACTGGAGGGCCGCGCCCTGGCCCACGCCGCGCCCTACTGGAGACCGTAGGGCGCCCAGGCGGCGGCACACAGGGCGGTGACGAGTTCCTCCTGGTAGCGGGCGGCGGCGAGCCAGGCCGTGGCGAAGCCGAGGTGGTCGGTGATGTGCAGGCGGCCGAAGACGTCGCGATCCCGGTCCGCCGCGGCCGCGTGGAGCGCGGCGAGCAACTGTTCGCCCGTGCCGAGACCCGCCGACCGCAGCCCGCGCCCTTCGGCGGCGGCCCGGTCGGAGCGTCCGGCCAGCGCCCGGCGGCCGCCGGTGACGGCCTGTTCGAGCGGGCGGGTCAGCAGGTGGAACGGCGGCTGCGGAGGAAAGACCGCCGCAGGCGGCATTTCGGTGCCACCCGGCGGCAGGTCGGCGTACTGGAGGCGTTCCAGGCCCAGGCTGACGCGGTTGCGGTACGCGGGCGGCAGGGTGAGCGCCGGATCGGGCCGCCCCGGGGCCGGTGCGGCGGCCAGCAGACGCAGGCGCGGGTGGGTGGCACGCTCCAGCCGGCCGACCACGCGCAGCGGCAGGCCCGGTGCGGACGCGAGCGCCACGAGGTTGGCGGCGAACGCGAGCCGCGGGTGGTCCTGGGCGGGGAGCAACGCCACCGTCAACTCCCCGCATCGGGCGAGCAGTTGAGGGGCGGCCGACCCGGAAACGGCTCCGGGAACGGCTCCGGGCCCGAGCACGGTGACGTCGAGGAACAGCAGGTCCGATCCGGCGGGTCGCCGGTCGTGCGGGATGCGCCCGGCCGTCAGGGCGCGTTCGATCTGGGCGGGCACCGGTTCCGCCCAGAGCCGGGCGACGGGCTCCTCGTCCCAGTCGGCCCCGGCGGCGCGCACGGCCCGGACCTGCGCGCCCGCGCCGAGCCGCCCGGAGTCGGTCCGGGTGGCGCCCTGGACGGTCAGCCCGGCTCGGGCGAGGTCGCGGTGCGACAAGGTCGCGTCACCGAGCCGGACCGGCCGTCCGGCCGCCGCCCCGGCGAGCCGCGCGGCCTCGGCCGGATCGGCGTGCGGGGTGATGTCGGAGACCGTGGAGAGCCTCCCGGCCGCGTCCACCACCCAGACCGTGACACCGGCGTGGGTGGCCGACACCACCGGTTCGGCGAACAGCCCGTACAGGCGGAGCGCGCCGACCTCCCGGTAGGCCTGCCGGGGTGTTCCCCGCAACTCCCGGGGCGTGAACACCGTGGTGGCGCCGAGCAGTTCGCGATGGGCGGCCACCAGGTCGGCGAGCCGGTGGTCGGGCTCAGCGGCGCGAGCGGCCCGCAGCCGGGTGACCACGGTGGTGGCCAGCGCGGCCGGCCGGTGCAGGCCGAGCAGCCGGGCCCGGTGGGCGGCACGCAGCAGTTCCGCCTGCAGGATGCCGCCGGCGCCGCTGACGCCGGCGGCCAGGGCCTCGGACGCGATCCGGCGCAGACGGTCGACGGCCTCGGCCTCGGCGGGGGTGAGCGGCTCCTCCGTCGGCCGGACGTCAACTCCGGTGCCCGGGGCGGGTTCCGGGCGCGTCGGCTCGTCGGCGGACGGCTCGTCGGCGGTGGGCTCATGGACGGACGGCTCATTTGCGGACGGCTCGTCGGCGGGCGGCTCGTCGTCGGTGGGCGCGGCCAGCGGGGCGACCGTGACGGCGGCGGCGCGGTGCAGACACCCGGGGGCGAGCAGGCACCCGCACCGGACGTCCTCGGCCGTGCGGACGGTACCGTCGGGGGCGTGCAGGACCAGCACGGTCTCCTCGTCGATCCGCAGGGTCCAGTCCTCGCCCGCCCGCTCGATCGGGCGGTCGGCGAGCTTGGCGGCCGCGCCGTCGAGCCGCTTCTGGAGCCGCGCCGACAGCGCCGACACCACCTGAGCGACCACCTCGGCGGCCACCGCGGGCCACGGGGTGCCTGTCATCGGATCCTCTCCCCCACCCAGCGGGCCAGTTCCAGCGGACTGAGCGCCGCCACCGGCATGCCCGCGGCGACGAGTTGTTCGGCGACGGCTTTGGAATACCGGGGTTTCCCGGTGTCGTCGAGTGCGGCGCAGCCCAGCAGGTGGCAGCCCGCGCCGACCAGCGCCCGGGTCTCGGTCAGCAGCCCGCCGAGCGGATGGCCCTCCTCGAAGTCGCTCACCACCGCGATCAGCGTGCGGGACGGCACGGTGACCAGCTCGCGGGCGTACCGCAGGCCCGCCGCGATGTGCGTCCCGCCGCCGACCCGGACCTCCAGGAGCAGTCCCAGCGGGTCGTCCACCCGTCCGCTCAGATCGACGACGTGGGTCGAGAAGGCCACGAAGTGCGCGGTCAGCGACGGAACGCCGGCCAGGATCGACGCGGTCAGCGCGGCCCAGACGGTGGAGGCCTCCATCGACCCGGACACGTCCACGACCAGGATCAGGCGCCAGTCGTTGGCCTGGGTCGCCCTGGTCCGGAAGACGGGCCGTTCGGGCACGATCAGGGTGCGGCCGTCCTCGCCGGGCCGGGCGGTGGCGAGGTTGGCCCGGATCGTCCGGTCGAGGTCGAGCGGGCCGCCACGACGGCGGCTGGACCGGGGCAGGGTGAGACCGGTCAGCGCCGGGCGCAGCGTGCTCGCGAGCTCCCGCGACAGTTCGTCCACCAGGCGCCGCACCAGCGGGCGCAGGGCGGCGAGGCGCGCTTCGGGCAGGCCGCCCGCGTGCTGAAGTACCGTGCGCAGCAGCTCGACCGAGGGGCGGACGGCCTCCGGGGCGAGCGCCTCCAGCACATCGGTACGGCCCTGCCCGGCCGCGGCGGCGAGGACCTCCTCACGGATGCCCGGCCCGAACAGGGCCACCAGTTCCTCGGACCACTCCCGCACCCCCGGGTACGGCGCTTCCCGGCCGCCGCGCCGACCACCGGTCGGGCCGGGGACGGAACCCTCGCCCCGGCCGGAGCCGTAGAGCTCGTCGAGCGCGGCGGCGAGGCGCGCGGTCCGCCCGCCCGGGCCCGAGCCGCTGCCCGGGCGTCCGAGCACCAGCCGCCAGCGGTCGGCGGGCGGGAGAGTCGTTCCGGGGGCGGAGCCGGGGGCGGAGCCCGGGGCGGACGGCGCGATCTCGGCCGGTTGGGCTGCGGGCTGGTCGGGCTGGTCGAGCCGGCCCTGCGCGTCCATCAACAGGCCGCTGGCTCGCAGGAGTTGACGCACCGCCCGATCAGCCCGGGCCCACGTCGCGAGGGTGGCCGGGTCGAGCTCGGTCGGCAGGGTGTCGACCCGTACGCCGAGGCGTTCCTCGACGACCGCGAGCAGCCGGTCCCGGGCGGCCGGGCTGAGCGTGTCGAACCCGCCGCGCAGGGCGGGCAGCCGGTCCAGGAAGGCCTCGTCGGACAGTTCGGTGACGCGTGCCAGCAGGGGTTCGAGCGCGGCCGGGGCAGCGGTGAGCAGCCCCTCGGCCGCGGTGAGCAGGCCACTGAGGGAACGGCTGAGCGCGGCCCGGCCGGCCGGCGCGGTGGCGGCGTCCACCCACGAGGCGACCCGGCCACCGAACTCGGCGGCCTCCTGGTGGCCGAGCAGCACCCGGGTCGCACCGGCCGCGCCACGGATCAGCGGCGAACCGTCGTCGGCGAGGCGGCGGAGCGTGTGGCCGAGCCTGCTGCCACCGTCGGGGTCGGCCCGGCGGGCGAACTCCACCAGGGCGCGGGCGTCGGCGAAGTCGTCGGAGCCCACCAGCCCTTCGAGCCCTCGGACGGCGGCGGCGGTGAGCAACTCGGCGGCCTCGGCGGCCGGGCTGAGCAACGGCGCGACGGCCTCGCGGCCGGCCAGGTGCCCGGCGGCGAACCGGTCGAGCAGCGCGAGCCCGTCGAGCAGTTCGGCCAGGGACGCCACCGCCGGTACCTCCTCGGCGAGTTGGCCGAGCCGGGCGGCAGTCAGCGCGGGCAGGGCGCACCCGGCGGCGGCAGCGAGGCCGTCGATGGTCTGCCGGGCGGTCGAACCGCCCGCCTCCCGTTCGCGTCGCAGCCGTTCGCGCAAGGTCCCGTCGGCGGCCTGAGCCGGCGTCACCCCGCGCCTGCCCGCGACAGTGAGCATGGCGGCGACGGCCGGCGTCCACTGCACCCGCCAGCGCGACCCGAGCGCGTCGGCGCCACCGGCACCGGTCACGGCGACGGGTTCGCCGTAGGGCACGCCGCACACCTCCAGGCGACGCAGCAACAGTTCGCGGCGGGCGTCAAGCGGCGAGCGGTGCGGGTCGAGCCGGAGGTCGCGCGCGGACGGCTCCGCCACGTCGGGCAGACCCAACTCGGCGAGCAGCCCCTCGACAGCCGGACCGAGACCGCTGCGGGGCGCGGCCGGGGTCGGACGACCGGTCCGCGTCCCGACCAGCACCTCTTCGAGCGCCCGCGCCACGGCCCGCCCCCGCCCGAGCGGCTCCCCCTGCGCCAACACACTCTGCACCGCCTCGATCAACTCCCCCCGCCCCGCCGCCGGCAACCCCCGCAACCGCGCCAGATCCCCGGCCACCCGCACAATCTCCCGCCCATCCGCAGGCCCTGCGGGATGCCCCAGCCCACGCAGCGCGTCACAAATCCGCACCACGGTACGGGTGAGCTCCGCAGCAAGCCTGTCCGGGTCTCCGGCGGCAGTCAGCACGGTGTGCTGCCACTCCGGGTCACGGATACCGGCGGGATAGCCGGACCGGGCGTCGAGCAGGGCGTAGGTGTAGGGGACGAGGGAAACGACATACGACTCCGGCCCGCCGGGTGACACGGGTACAACCCCCGACGGCGGGACGGTCTCCGGCCCCGACACGGCCGCGACGCCCTTCGCCGGGACGGTCACCGCGAGCGCTGCCGTCAAAGACCCCGCGCCCCCCGACGCCGGTACAGCTGCCGAAGGCGAGGCGGTCACCGAAGGCCTGGCAGCCCCCACCGGCGGGGCAGTCAACGACGGCAAGGCGGTCATCGACGCCGGAACGGCTGGCGTCGGTGGGGCAGTCACCAACCCCGGCGTGGTCGCTGACGCCGGAACAGCCTCCAACGGCGAGACGGCCGTCGAGGCCGAAACGGCAGACGCCAACGAATCGGTCGCCAACCCCGGCGTGGTCGTTGCCTCCGGGCCGGCCGCCATCGGCGGGACACCTTCCGCCAGCGGGGCAACCGCCACCGGCGCGACGCTCACCGAAAGGGCCGGGGCAGCCGCCGAAGGCGGGACAATCTCCGGCCCCGACACGGCCGCGACGTCCTGCGGCGGGGCAGTCACCACAGGCGCTGCCGTCGGCGACACCGAGGAAACCGTCGAAGACCCCGCGCCCACTGCCCCCGGAACAGCTACCGAAGGCAAGGCGGTCACCGAAGGCCTGGCAGCCTCCACCGGCGGAGCAGTCAATGACGGCAAGGCGGTCATCGACGCCGGAACGGCCGGCGCCGGTAGGCCAGTCGCCAACCCCAGCACGGTCGCTGACGCCGGGCCAGCCACCATCGGCGGGACACCTTCCGCCAGCGGGGCAACCGCCACCGGCGCAACGCTCACCGAAAGAGCCGGGGCAGCCCCCGAAGGCGGGACGATCTCCGACTCCGACACGACCGGCAACTGGCCGGCCGCAGGCAGCAGATCAACATCCGCCGGTGGCGGGACACTTGCCACCCGGTCGTCGTGAAGCAGCGCCGGTGCATGGAAGGCACCGATGACTGCGGCGACCCGGCGGCCTCCCTCCCCGGCTGCGTGGATGCGTGCGCGCATCCAGGCTTCGCGGTGGAGGTCGAGCGGGTCGACGGTGCGGGCGTCCTCGCGCAGGGCCCAGCCGACCAGGAGGGCGGCGCGGCGGACTTCTTCCGGGGTGCAGCCTGGGGCGGGGGCCTCGACGAGGCGGTCCCACAGGTCTTCGTCGGGGCGTCCGGTCAGTCGGCGGCGGAGGGCGTCGGTGAGGCCCGCGGCGCGGTCTGGGTCGCTGTCGCGGGTTTCGGCGGCGCGGTGGGCCAACGGCAGGTCGCAGGCGACGGCAGGCACACCGTTGCGGGCGGCCCAGCGGAGGGCGGTCAGCTCCGGGGAGAAGTCTGCGAACGGGTAGAACGCCGGGCCGGAACCTTCCTCGGCGGTTGCGGCGGCGAGGGCCACCGGCGCCTGGGTTCGCTCGTCCGCGAGGAGGCCGAGCCACGGCTGGAACTCCTCGGGCAGTTCGACGAACAGCACGTCGGGCCGCGCCGCGTCAAGCAGGGCGGGCAGCACGGCCGCGATCGACGGGGCGTGGTGGCGAACGCCGATCAGGTAGGGGCCGGGGCCGTCCGCACCCGAACCGGCAAGCTGGGCCAGGGCCTCGGCCGGGGACGCCCCGAACTCGCTGTCGGCAGCCACGGCAGCGGCCGACCGCCCGGAACGGTCCTCATCGGAACGGGCGAGCCTCGCCGCAGGCCCCTCGAACGCAACGTCAGCAACCGCAACAGCGGCCCACGGCCCGGAGCGGGCAAGCCCGGACGACGAGGCACTCGTGGCTGACAAGGCGCCATGGCAAACATCGATCAAGTTCAGCCCACCGCCGTCCATCTCCGCACGGACAAGCCCCGCCGGCGAGGCACTCGCGGGCGGGCGGAGTCCTACGGCCTGGGCCGACGAAGCTCCATGGCGAACATCAATCAGGTCCAGCCCAGCGCCGTCCATCTCCGCACGGGCAAGCCCCGCCGCAGGCCCCTCGAACGCAACGTCAGCAACCGCAACAGCGGCCCACGGCCCAGACCGGGCAAGCCCGGACGGCGAGGCACTCTCGGCCGACAAGGCGCCGTTGCGAACCTCCATCAAGTCCGGCCCGCCGCCGCCCGTCCCCGCGCGGGTAAGCCCGGGCGGCGAGGCGCTCGTCGGTGGGTGGGCGAAGGGGGTCATCGCCGTCAGCCCCCCAGGGTGGGGCGCAGGTCCCACAGGGTGCGCCAGGTTGTGGAGCCCTGTTCGGCGCGGCGGCGGACTGCGCCGTCCCAGTAGCCGAGCAGGCGGGCCGTGTCGGCGGGGTCGTCCTTGCGGACGACGCCGACGAGTTGGCCGGGGAGGCGGGTGAGGGTGTCGCCGCCGTCGAGGTAGGCGGCGGTGACGCCGAGCGCGGTGGCGACGGAGACGGCTTCGGCGGTGCTCATGACGGTGGAGGGGCGTTCGACGTCCCAGCCTTCGACGGAGCGGCCGGTGCGCAGGTCGCGGAAGGCGGTGACCAGGGCTTCCAGGACGGCGTCGTCGACCGCGTACGGCGCGCCGGCCCGGGCGACGGCGGCGGTGGACTGGCGCCGGACCAGATCGATCTCGGCGTCGAGGTCGCCGATCGGGCCGACGGTCTCGAAGTTGAAGCGCCGCTTGAGGGCGGCGGACATCTCGGAGACGCCCTTGTCGCGCAGGTTGGCGGTGGCGATCAGGGTGAATCCGGGGGCGGCGTGCAGTTGGGCGTCGGCGCTGCCGGCGAGTTCGGGGACGGCGATCCGGCGTTCGGAGAGCAGGGAGACCAGGGCGTCCTGGACTTCGGGCAGGCAGCGGGTGACTTCTTCGACGCGGGCGACGGCGCCGGTGGTCATCGCGGTGAGGACGGGCGAGGGCACCAGGGCTTCGCGGCTGGGGCCCTTGGCGAGCAGCAGGGCGTAGTTCCAGCCGTACTTGAGCTGGTCCTCGGTGGTGCCGGCGGTGCCCTGGACGGTGAGTGCGCTGGTGCCGCAGACGGCGGCGGCGAGCAGTTCGGAGAGCATCGACTTGGCGGTGCCGGGTTCGCCGACCAGCAGCAGGCCGCGTTCGCCGGCCAGCGTGACCACGCAGCGTTCGACCAAGGCGCGGTCGCCGACGAACTTCGGTTCGACGGTCGTGCTGCGGCGGCCGTGCTTGAGCTTTTCGCCACCGCTGCCGAGCACGAAGGTGACCACGGCGCGCGGGGTGAGCCGCCAGCCGGGCGGGCGGGGGCCGGTGTCGTACGCGGCGAGGAAGGAGAGTTCGGCGGCGTACTTGTCCTCGGGCAGGACGAGCTGCCGCTCGGGTGCGGAAGCGGTGCTCGTGGCGTGATCCTCGGTGCTCGCGGTGCTCATGGCGTGATCCTCGGTGCTCGGGGTGCTCATCGGCGGCCTCGCCGGCGGGTGTTGGTGGTGAGCTGTTCGTAGCCGGGCCGGTCGCCGTCGGTGATCCGCTGCCAGGCGCGGGCGAACAGGTCGGGTGCCGGGTGGTGCGGCAGGATCGCCAGGTCGGACGGGATGGCGTACAGGCCGGCCTTCCAGACTTCCACGGGCAGGCCGGGCGACTTGCCTTCCTGCCAGCCTCCGGGCAGGAACAGGCTGCGCCCGGCCCGGGACCGCTTCGCCTCCAGCACCAGGTCGGTGGCGGCGAGTTCGGCCCGGGCCCGCTTGAGCCGGGCGGGCTTCCAGCCGGTCCAGCGGGCGGTGTTGCGGTCGGTCGGGTCGGGGAGGGCGAGCAGTTGCAGGTAGAGGGCGGCGGCGTCCTCGCCGAGCCCGAGCTTCGCGGCCACCTCGGCGACCAGCGCGGGGGCGCTGCGCTGCGGGTCCTGCGGCAGGCCGGCCGGTTCGTCAGCTGCGGAGCCGTGGGCGGTCAGCCGGGCCAGGTCGTCGCCGAGCAGCGCCCGCAGGGCGGCCAGCCCGTCCTGGTGGCGCTGGGTGCCGAGCAGGTCGGCGAGCAGGCCGAGCAGCGGGTCGTCCGGGCCGGTGAGCGCGGCCGGCCGCAGGTGTGCGGTTTCGCCGTAGTGGCTGGGGGCCAGCACGATGGCCTCGCCGCAGGCCACCGGTTCCTCGCCGGCCTGGCCGTTCTGCTCCGGCAGGCCGAAGTGGCCGCGCAGCACGGCCGGGAGCGTCTTGTCGCGGACGGTGGAGTACCGGCCGAGGTCGAGCAGCAGGCCCGGGTCGGCGAGGCGGGCGCGGATCGCGGCCAGCGACCGGGGCAGTGCCGGGCGCAGGTCGGAGCCGTACGGCAGGCGGTGGGCCAGCCAGCGGAGTGCGTCGACCGCCCTGGCGAGGGTCCAGGCGTCGGGGAGCGCGTCGGGGTCGTCGGGGAGCAGCTCGACGCCGTGCTCGGTCGGGCGGACGCGCTGGGTGGTGGTGCGGGCGAGCCAAGCGGTGGTCTCCGGGTTGAGGACCTGTTCGATCGCGGAGATGGTCGTCCCGTTGACGGTGGTCTGGTCCTCCTCGGGGAGGGTCCGCAGGCGTCCGCGGCGCTCGATCCAGCGGGCCGCGGCGGCATCCGTCGCCAGGCCGTCGGACCAGAGCTGCGCGGGGTCGGCGGGGAGCAGGGCGGCCATGAGGGCGTCCAGGTCGGTGCGGCCGACGGCGCGCAGCCACTCCGCGGCGACGTTGGCCTGGGTGGCCTTCAGCTCGTACTGGGCGAGCTGTTCGGCCGTGGGGAAGTCGCTCCACCGGGAGTACAGCCCGTCGGGCATGGCGAGCAGCAGGGTGGCGCGGGCCCGGCCGATGCCGGTGGCGGCGTCGAACTCCTCGGCCTGCGCGGGCTGCCGGGCGATCGGGCCGTGCTGGGCGAGCTGTGCGGTGAAGCGGGCGATCCAGTCGGCCGTCAGGTCGTCGCGCACCCGCCGTTCCCCGGTGATGGTGAAGTCGGCGACGGGCCCGAACTCCCCGGACGGGTCGTGCTCGATCGCGTCCCAGTGCAGGAGCTCCCCGTAGTGGCTGCGGCATTCCAGCACGACCACGGTGCGCTCGCCCTGGCGCAGCACCTGGCCCTCCCGGGCCGGGCGGGTCCCGGACCCAGGGTTCGCGCTGTCGTTCTTCTCGCTGAGTGTCACCTGACGGAGGGTCGGCCCGCCGTCGGCGAGCGGGCCGCGGGTCAGCTCGGTCAGCAGCAGGGTCAGCGCGGACCGGGCGGGCTGCTCGGTGGCGGGGACGGCGGCGGCCAGGGCGAGTGGGGCGGTGCGGCCGAGCAGGTCGGCCCAGCCGTGGTAGCTGCCCCGCAGGGAGAGGCGGTGCGGGTCGGCCGTCCAGCGGGCGGGCCGCTCCTGCGGCGGCGCGGCCAGCAGGTCGGTGACGGTGCGCAGGTTGGCGAGCACGTGCCACTGCTCCGGCTCGCGCCGCCAGCGCTGCCCGAAGCCGTCCGCGGAGCCGAGGACTCCCTGGAGTGTCTCGTGCAGCGTCCCGTCGTCGCCGTGTTCCGGCTGGTACGCGGCGGGGGCGGCCGGGGTTTCGGTCTCGGGCTGCGGCAGCGGTGCGAACCGGGCGGCGCGGGTCGCGGTGTCGGTGGCGATCCGGGCGAGGCCGGCGACGCCGGCGATCAGCAGCGGGTCGGTGAGGCCCGGCAGCGTCTCCGCGACGGCCGCGACCGGGACGGTCTGGCCGGCCAGGGCGCCCGCGACCTGTCGGACGGTGCCCTGGATCAGCACCAGTTCGGGGCGGCGCGGCGGTTCGGCGTCCTCGGCGTCCACCGGCCAGGCGGCGTCGAGGAGTTCGGCGGCCTGGCGGTCGGTGACGGTGCGCAGCAGCTGCGAGCCGGCCTCGTCGCGGGGGCGCAGCGCGTGCCAGTGGTCGAGCGGCGGTACCAGGGCCGTTCCGGCGGCGTGCAGCTGGCCGGGGTGGGCGGTGGTGACCTCGGCGAGCTGGTCGGCGGTGCGGCCGGTGCCGTCGAGGGGTGCGAGCACGATGCTGCGGTCGGCGGCGGCGACCAGGGCGAGGGCGGCGCCGCCGGGCAGGCCGAGGCGGCCGACCGGCCAGTGGGCGGACGCCGGCACGGTGACCCGATGGCCGTCGGTGCCGGTGAAGGTGGCCCGGTCGGGGCCGGTGCGCAGCCAGCCGCCGAGCAGGGTGCCGTCGGTGCCGAGCGGGCTGCGTTCCAGGCCGGGCTGGAGCGGCAGCAGCCGGGACTGCAACGGCCGGAGGGTGCCGGTCGGGTCGCCGTCGGTGCTGAACAGTGGCGGTGCGGACGCCCGGCCGTGGCTGCCCGTCAGGGGGTCGTACTCGACCAGGGCGCCGCGGCGGTACGTCCAGTGGCCGACGCCGTCGCTCAGCACGGGGCGTTCGGCGGGCAGCGCGGTGTCGCCGGCGTGCAGGACCCGGCCGCCGGTGGCGCGGCCGCCGCCGGGCAGCGGCAGCGAGGTCCGGCTCATGTGGTGGGGGCCGTAGTAGCCGACGTCCACCGGTTCGCCGGTCGGGGTGAACACCTGGTCGGGCCGGCCGGACCAGTACGCGCGCACCTCGCCGTCCTCCCGCCAGGCGACCAGCAGTTCGCCGTCCACGTAGCGCAGGCGGGGGCTGTGCCAGCGGGGCAGGTCGGCGGGGCAGCGCAGGTCGTGTTCCAGCAGGATGCCGTCCGGGCCGACCACGACGGCCCTGTTGCGGCGGGCCAGGATCAGGGCCGGCCAGGCGTCCTCGATCTGCAGGTCGCTGCGGTCGGTCCGGCCGGGGACGCGGCCGGTCTCCTCGTCCTCGAAGAGGCGGCGCAGTCCCTCCTCCAGGGCGGGCCAGCCGAGTTCGTCGAGGATGCCGGCCCGCAGGGTGTGTCCGAGCAGGGCGGCGACGTCGAGTCCGGCGATCCGGGCGGCGGCGGCCGGGTTGGCCTCGATGAG
This sequence comes from Kitasatospora sp. NPDC059673, assembly GCF_042734215.1. Lineage (NCBI taxonomy): Bacteria > Bacillati > Actinomycetota > Actinomycetes > Kitasatosporales > Streptomycetaceae > Kitasatospora > Kitasatospora sp. NPDC059673. The sequence continues at coordinate 52,532 of NZ_JBHWEN010000009.1, forward strand.
GGCGGGGCGGACGGGGCCGAGTGCGGCCAGCAGGCTCAGGGCGCCGGCCAGGCCGGTCGCGGACCGCAGTTCGGCGGCCCGCTCGTCGGCCCATTCGACGAACAGGGCGCGCAGCACCGGGTACTGGATGCCGACCGGGCCGAGCCTGCTGCCGCCGTGCTTCTGCCAGACGGCCGGGACGGCGTTCTTCAGCGCGGCGCGGAAGCGCGGGTCGGCGGCGACGGCCGCCAGGTCGCGGCGGCCGGCGTCGCCGTCCTCCAGCCAGGGGCCGAGGTCGATCGACGGGGTGTCCGTCGGGTCGGCGACCGGGACCTGTGCGGCGAGCAGCAGGTCGAGGACGTTGAGCGCCGTCGGGTGCGCGGGCGGGAGTTCCACCGGGACGGCCTCGGTGCGCAGCCGTTCGGCCATCCGGGCGGCGAGTTCGACGGTGGCCCCGCAGGCGGGGCGGGAGCGCCAGCCCCGGTCGAGGTGGGCGGTCCAGCGCTGGAGCCAGCGGGCGGCGGGCTCCGCGCCGGTGGCCTTCGGGTCGGTCAGGAGCTGTTCGGCGCCGGACTCCTGGAGCAGCGTCAGCCAGTCGGCGTCGGTGGCGGCGTCGTCCTTGGAGCCGCTCGGGGTCGGCAGGATCTCCAGCAGCCGGGCCCGGACCGCCTCGTCCCGGCGGGCCAGGTCGGTCAGCGCGCCGCGCCAGGACGTCCACACCGCGGCGGGGGCCCGGCCGACCGCGGGCGAGGACAGCAGTTCGCCGAGCAGCAGCTGTTCCTGTTCCCGCTGGTCGAGCCCGGCGGCCCGGATCAGTTGCCGGGCGTCCTCGGCGATGCCCGCGTACGGGGCCATGCCTGCCGCGGAGCGTTCCGCGCAGAGCTGGCGGAAGCGCTGCCAGGCGGTCGGCGCGTCGAGTCGCCCGGCGAGGTCCTTCACGTACTGGCGCAGCGCCTTGACGGTCAGTGCGCCGCCGAGCGCGAACTCCAGGAAGACGGCGCGCAGCCGTTCCTCGTCGATGGCCAGGCTGTGGGTGCGCTCGGCTTCGCGGGCCTTGCCGAAGTACGTCGCGGCGTAGTTCTGGTTGCCCTGTTCGAGGAAGATCCGGCCGACCTGTTCGCAGTAGGTGGGCAGGAAGTGCGGGACGGCGCGGCCGAGGCGGACGGCCAGTTCGTCGAAGCCGTCCTTGGCGTTGCCGGGCTTGGACTTGATCTGGCGGGCGAGGCGTTCCATCTCCTTGACCACGGCCAGCGCGTGGTGCCCGTTGGCCGGGTCGTGGACCAGTGCCCAGGCGGGGAAGCCGAGTGCCTCCTGCCGGACCTGGCCGACCTCGGCCGGTTCGCCGTCGGGTATCAGGCCCAGGAACTCCACGGCGAGGTCCTCGGCCGGGCCGAGGGCGCCGGGCACCAGGCGGACGACGGTGCGGCCGTCCAGCCCGGGGTGCCGGTAGCTGCGGGCGGTGAGCGTGTCGACGGTGCTGTCGGGGCCGTCGGCGGTGGCGGTCCGGCCGGGCGTCAGGACGGCGCCGGCGTCGAGCAGGTCTTCCCGGTACTGCGCGTCGGTGCGGGTGCTGTCCGTCATGCCGACTCCTCCCCTTCGATGGTGCGGCCGGCGTACAGCGCGGCGGCCATCCGCGCGCCTTCGGACCAGGCCACCGGCCCGACTTCGGTGAGCGGCACCGGCCGCCCGTCGGCGCCGACCCAGCTGAGCGGGCCGGTCTCGCACTCGTCGTACTCGTAGTAGTCGCCGACCCACATCCGGGCCTCCAGCGTGCGGCCGCCCTCGACCAGCGGCACGATCGCGTACCCGCCGCGGATGCGGTGGCCGAGCCGGGTGCAGCGGCCGACCAGTTCGCGCAGCTCCTTGTAGCGGCCACCGGCCCAGGTGTCGATCCGGGTGGCGGCCGGATCGAGGTCGGCGGGCCGCTGCCAGACCTCGCGGTGCAGCTGCTGGAGCTGCTGGGCGACGTCCAGCTCGACGGCGAACTCCCGCAGCTCGTCGAGGTCTTCCAGCAGGACGGGATGCGGGATCCGGATCTCGGCGTCGGTCAGGCGGACGGTGTCGCCGTCCAGATCGACCACGCCGATGCCGCGTGCCGGGTCGGCGTCGCGCAGGAAGCCGGCCACCGAGCCGTCGGCGTCCGTCACCACCAGGTCGCGCAGCACCGACCGCCAGGCCTCGTCGGCCCACACCGCGCCGAGCACGGCGGCGGGGACGGGAAGCGAGCGAACCATCCACCGCTCGACGGTGGCCAGGCACTGCCGCTCGTGCCCGCCGAGCCACTCCGCGAGGCGGCGCAGCTGCACGACGGCCGGGTCGTCCTTGAGCTTCGCCGGCACCGTCTTCAACCGGCGGCCCGCCGCGTTCCGGCACGCGACCTTTCCGTCCGCCTCCAGGGTGACCTGATAGTCACCCGCTGTCAGCCATGCCACGTCAGAGCCCTCCCGGCCGCCGTTCCTGAGCTGGGAAGAAACCTAACCGCCCACACCGACACATGATCGTCGTGGGTGGTGCCGTCTTCCCGGCGGCGGGCCGCCGAGGTACCGTCACGAGACGCGAAACTCCCCTGCCACAAGGGCAGTTGCAACACCAACGACACCAGGAGGGCGTTCATGCCTCGTACCGACATCCGTGCCGCCCTCAACGACCTCGTCTTCTCCCCGGACCTCGACCTGAACGAGGCCGCCGAGCGTCACATCACCCCCGACTACGTCCAGCGCACCGACGGCAACACCCTGGACCGCCACGCCTTTCTCGCCCACATCGCCCACCTCCGCGCATCCGTGGCCTCCGGCGTGATCGAGGTGCACCAGGAACTCTTCGACGGCGACCACTACGCCGACCGCCACACCGCCACCATCTCCCTGAAGGACGGCTCCACCCTCCTCATGGAAATCCACCTCTTCGGCGAGTTCGCCCCGGACGGCCGCTTCCGCCGCGTCCACGAAACCACCCGCGTCCTCGAAGGCCCCGTCAACGCCCCCTGACCGGGCCCGGCCCCTCGCAACTCCCGCACCACAACCTTCAGCCGAAGCGCAGCGCTTCAGCCCCGACCCACCAGCCCCCACTCGTAAGCCGTGATCACCAGCTGAACCCGGTCCCTCGCGTCGAGCTTGGTGAGCAGCCGGGAGATGTACGTCTTCGCAGTCGCGGCCGTGAGGTGCAGCTCGGCGGCGATCTCCGCGTTGGAGCGGCCGAGGCCGACCAGCGTGAGGATCTCGCGTTCGCGGCCGGTGAGCGCGTCGAGCGTCGCGGTCGCGGCGGTCGCAGACGAGGTCGCCGGTTGCCGGGCGAAGTGGGCGATCAGGCGGCGGGTGACGGTCGGGGCGATCAGCGCGTTGCCCGCGGCCACCACCCGGATCGCGGCCAGGATCTCGTCCAATTCCATGTCCTTGACCAGGAATCCGGACGCGCCGGCCTGCAGCGCGCCGTAGACGTGCTCGTCCTGGTCGAAGGTGGTGAGCACGAGGACCTGCGGGGCGTCCGTGCCGCCGCCGGTGATGATCCGGGTGGCTTCGATGCCGTCCATGCCGGGCATCCGGATGTCCATCACCACGATGTCGGGCCGCAGTTCGGCGGCCAGCCGCACCGCGTCGGCGCCGTTGCCCGCCTCGCCGACGACGGTGAGGTCGGGGGCGTCGGTGATGATCATGTCGAGGGAGGCGCGGACCAGCGGCTGGTCGTCGACGAGCAGGACGCGGATCATCGGGCGGGCTCCAGGGGGACGAGGGGGTCGGTGCTTGCGGGGACGGGCAGCCGGGCGGCCACCCGGAAGCCGCCGTCCGGTTGCGGCCCGGCGGTGAACTCGCCGTGCAGCAGGGCGGTCCGCTCCCGCATGCCGACCAGACCGTACCCGCTGCCGTCCGAATGCCGGGGCCCGGGCCCGGAGTTGACCACACTGAGGGCCAGCTCGGCCGGATGGAACTCGATGAACACCTGGCAGGTGCGCGCCTTGGCGTGCCGCACCACGTTGGTCACCGCCTCCTGCACGATCCGGTAGGCGGACAGTTCGATCTCGGGCGGCAGCGGACGGCGCGGGCCGGACCAGTGCAGGTCCACCCGGACGCCGGCCGCGGTGGTGGTCGCGGCCAGCCGCGCCAGGTCGTCCAGCCCCGGTGCGGGCGCGGACTGTTCGGCGGCGTCCTCGGGTTCCGCGTCGCGCAGCGCGCCGAGCAGGCGGCGCAGCCCGGCCAGTGTTTCGCGTCCGGCGGTCTCCACCTCGCCGAGGGCGGCGCGGGCGCGTTCGGGCTGGGTGTCGAAGACCCGGCGGGCGGCGCCGGCCTGCATCGCCACGATGCCGATGTTGTGCGCCACCATGTCGTGCAGCTCGCGGGCGATGCGCAGCCGTTCGGAGGTGATGGCCTGTTCGGTGGCCTGTGTGCGCAGCGCCTCGGTGTGGGTGTGGCTCTGGTGGACGGCGTGTCCGATCAGCCAGGCGATCGCGGTGGCGAGTGCGCCGGTGAGCGTGGTGCTGCCGTGGTCGTCCATGTGGAACAGCACGCGCAGGCCGGAGTAGCCGAGCAGGGTGCCGAGCGCGAGCGCACCGGCGATGACCGAGGTGCGGGTGGGCTGGGTGGCCGCGAGGTAGCAGATCGCCACGTCCACGACGAGGTACTGGAGCAGCGGGATGTCGGCGACGGCCATCGCCATCACCGACGCGACGGTGCCGAACAGCAGCAGGCAGAGCGCGGTCAGCGGGCGGCGCCGGCGGCGGCCCGCGGCGAGCACGGCCAGCACGGCGATCACTTCGTTGAGTTGGTTGCCGGTGCTCAGGGTGAGGACGGAGATGCCGTCCCGCATGTGCATCTGCTCGAAGACGGTGTACGCGGTGACGGCGAACCAGAGCAGCACCATCCAGGTCCCGGGTGCCACGCGGGAGAGGACCTTCGACGGCACCCGGGTGAGATTCATGCCCCGAGCGTAGCGATCATCATTCAAGCGCCGCAGTCCTCCGTGGATGACATCCCGGAGTTGATCGTCCGTCGATCCGACTGTCCACCGTCGCCGAATGTGCCCGGGTGCCGCTGCCCGGCACCGTTGTCCCCGTGATCGAAGTAACCCGTCTCACCAAGCGCTACGGCCGCATCACCGCCGTCAACGACCTGTCCTTCACGGTCCGTTCGGGCCATGTCACCGGCTTTCTCGGCCCGAACGGTGCGGGCAAGAGCACCACCTTGCGGATGATCCTCGGGCTGCACGCCCCGACCTCCGGTTCGGCGACCGTGGCCGGCCGCGACTGCCGCACCCTGCGGCGGGCGCTGCGGCAGGTGGGGGCGCTGCTCGACGCCGGGGATGTGCACGGCGGCCGGACGGCCCGCGACCAGTTGCGTTTCCTCGCCCGCAGCAATGCGATCCCGGCGGGCCGGGTGGACGAGGTGCTGGGCGAGGTGGGTCTTTCGGCGGCTGCGGACCGGCGGATCGGCGGTTTCTCGCTGGGCATGCGGCAGCGGCTGGGCATCGCCGGTGCGCTGCTGGGCGACCCGCCGGTGCTGATCTTCGACGAGCCGCTGAACGGGCTGGACCCGGAGGGGGTGCTGTTCGTCCGCAACCTGTTCCGGCGGCTGGCCGCCGAGGGCCGCACGGTGTTCGTCAGCAGCCACTTGATGACGGAGATGGAGCACACCGCGGACCGTCTGATCGTGGTCGGGCGCGGCGAGTTGCTCGCGGACGAGACGGTGGCGGACTTCGCGGCCCGCGGCGCGCAGAGGACCGTCCAGGTCCGTACGACCGACCCGGCGGCGCTGGTGACGGCGCTGACCGCCGGCGGTGCGCAGGTGACGCAGGCACCGGACGGCCTGCTGACGGTGACCGGCCCGGACGCGACCTCGATCGCCCGGACCGCCCTCGACCACCGCCTGCTGATCCACGAACTGGTGCCCCGCACAGGCTCGTTGGAGCAGGCCTTCATGGAACTGACCGGCAGCAGCGTCGAGTACGCGGCAGGAGAACGAGCATGAGCACCCTTCACCCGACCATCGACCGGGTCGATCCGCCCGCCAGGTTCACCGACCTGCTGGCCGCCGAGTGGATCAAGCTGCGCTCGCTGCGGTCGATCCCCTGGTTCCTGCTGGTCGCCGCGCTGACCATCATCGGCATGAACGCCAACGGCGCCCGCGTCTCCCGCGCCGAGTTCGACTCCTGGACGGCCCAGGCGCAGGCGTACTACGCGCAGTTCGGCGCGCTGCACGACGCGTTCACCCGGCCGTGCGCCTCGCTGGTGCTGCTGATGATGGGTGCGCTGGGCGCGATCGCGATCCTCAGCGAGCAGACCACCGGCCTGCTGCGCACCACCTTCGCCGCCGTCCCGGCCCGCACGGAGCTGATGGCCGCAAAGCTGGTGGTGGTCGCCGCGACGGCCACCGGGTTCGGTCTGCTGGTGGCGTCCGTCTCGTTCTGGCTGGACGAGGCGATTCTGGCCGGCAGGTACGGCGGCGTGTCGATCGGCGATCCGGGCGCGCTGCGGCTGCTGCTCGCCTCCGTGCTGCTGGCGCCGGTGGGCGCGCTGGTCGGTCTGGCGCTCGGCGCGGTGATCCGGCACAGCGTCACGGCGATGGTCGCGCTGTTCGCGCTGCTGTTCATGGTCCCGATGTTCGTCCGCGACAACACCCACTTCGGCGCGGTCGTCGCGCACGCGCAGCCGTTCAACGCCTGGGACCGGCTGGGGCTGGTCGGGGAGCTCACCGGCGTCCCCTACCCGTCCTCGATCGGCGGGGCGTGGACGGTCTACCCGGTGTGGGCGGCTCTCGCGGTGCTGCTCGCGCTGTTCACCGTGCCCCGGCGCGACCAGTGATCCTCCCTGTCCACTCCACCTCTGGAGTCGAAATGTCCCTCCCTCGCCCCGAGTTGACCCGCCGCCGGCTGCTGGGCACCGCCCTGGCCCTCGGCGCGGTCGCACCGTTCGCCGCCGCACCGCTCGCCGCCGCGCGGCCCGCCCGGGCGGAGGGCACCACACCGTCGCGGCTCACCCTGCCCGCCCCCACCGGCCCGTTCCCGGTGGGCACGGCGCCGCTGCACCTGGTCGACACCTCCCGGCCGAACCCGCTGTCCGGCCCCGGCATGAGCCCGTACCGCGAGCTGATGGCGAGCGTCTGGTACCCGGCGTCCCCGGCCCGGGCGGGCGAGGGCCTGCCGCTCGCCCCGTGGCTGCCCGACGGCGCCATGCGGGCGTTCCTGGCGGCCGTCGGCTTCCCGCTCGACCCGGCGCTCGTCCCGCTCACCGCCGGCCGGCTCGGCGCTCCCGTGCACCGCACCGGCCACCGCCTGCCCGTCGTGGTGTACTCGCACGGCTCGGGCAGCCACCGCGCCGACCACACCGTGATGGTGCAGGAGCTCGCCAGCCACGGCTACGTGGTGGTGACGGTGGACCATCTCGGCAACTGCTTCAGCGAACTGCCGGACGGCCGGGTGCTCACCCCGGCGGACCTGCACGGCACGATGTACGCCCTGGACTACTCCGTTGACCTGCGCTTCGTCCTGGACTGCGTCGAGCAGCTGGCCGCCGGACACAACCCGGACGCCGGGGGCCGCCCGCTGCCGGACGGGCTGGGCGCGGCCGTGGACGCCTCGCGGATCGGCATGTTCGGCTGGTCGAAGGGCGGCACGGCCACCGCTTGCACCATGCTGGCCGACCGCCGGGTGCTGGCGGGTCTGGCGCTGGACGGCCCGATGCAGCCCGGCTTCGGCCACCCCAGCATCACCGCCGACCTGGACCGGCCGTTCCTGCTGATGACCGCCGACTTCGCGCGCGCCACGGACCCGTACGTCGCCGAGTTCTGGTCCCACCTGCGCGGCTGGCGCCTGGAAGTCCGGGCGGCGGGCGCCGTGCACCCCTCGTACGGCGACAACGTCACGCTGATCCCGCAGGCGGGCCGCCTGCTCGGCCTGGCCGAGGAGCAGATCCAGCGCATGGTCGGCACCATCGACCCGGCCCGCGCACTGCTGATCCAGCAGGCCTACCCACTCGCCTTCTTCGACCTCCACCTGCGCCACCGCGCCGCCCCGCTGCTCGACGGCCCCTCGCCCCGCTTCCCCGAGGTGGCGTACCTGCCCTGACCTCCAGGCCCGGAGGATGAGCGGACCTGCCCGCAACTACTGCGGACGCAGTACACAACTGTCTGCACAGCGACGACGACGCAGGTGGGGGCGGTGACGAAGGATGAATCATGCTGCGGGCGGACCGCGCCGGAATCCGGTGCCGGTGCCGCCCTCGGCGTGTTCCGCGACCGTGCACCGAATCCGAAGGAGGCCGCTCCCCCGTGGCCACGTTCCTGTACCGCCTGGGCCGATGGGCCTTCGACCGGCGCAAGCTGGTGACCCTGCTCTGGGTCGCCGTGCTGGCCGTCGGCGGAGTGCTCGCGGCCAAGGCGCCCGCCGCGCCCGCCGACGCCTTCGCGATACCCGGCACGGAGGCGCAGAAGGCCTTCGACCTGATGAACCAGCGCTTCCCCGGCGGCCACGCGGACGGCGCCCAGGCCCGGATCGTGTTCGTCGCCCCGGACGGTCAGAAGATCACCGCGGAGGCGAACCAGCAGGCCGTTCAGAAGACCGTCGGCGAGCTGGCGCACGCCCCCGAGGTCACCGGCGCGGTCGACCCGTTCCAGGCGCACACCGTCTCCCAGAACGGCACCACCGCGTACGCCACCGTCACCTACTCGGCCAAGGCCGGCGAGCTGTCCAAGGAGGCCACCGCCGCCCTGGAGCAGGCCGCGCAGCACGGCCGGGACGCCGGGCTGAAGGTCGAGATGGGCGGCACCGCGCTGGCCGGTCACGGCGAGGCGGGCGGCAGCAGCGAGGCGATCGGCATGGCGCTGTCCGCCGTCGTCCTGGTGATCACCTTCGGTTCGCTGGTCGCGGCGGGGCTGCCGCTGCTGACGGCCGTGGTCGGCGTCGGCCTCGGCATGACGCTGATCACCGCGCTGGGCAGCACCCTGGGCCTGTCCGCCACCACCGGCACGCTGGCGATGATGCTGGGCCTGGCGGTCGGCATCGACTACGCGCTGTTCATCATCTCGCGCTACCGCGCGGAGCTCGCCGAGGGCCGCGCCCCGCGCGAGGCGGCCGGGCGGGCCGTCGGCACGGCGGGTTCGGCCGTGGTGTTCGCCGGTCTGACCGTGGTGATCGCGCTGGCCGGCCTGTCCGTGGTCGGTATCCCGATCCTGTCCAAGATGGGCCTGGCCGCCGCCGGAACGGTCGTCATCGCCGTGCTGGTGGCGCTGACCCTGGTGCCCGCGCTGCTCGGCTTCATCGGCCGCAAGGTGCTGCCCCGCAAGGAGCGCAAGGCCGCCGCGGACAGCACCCGCCCGGCGAGCGGTGACAACGGCGGCGCCCGCTGGGCCCGGTTCGTGCTGCGCCGTCCGCTGCTGGTGCTGATCGGCGGCGTGATCGGCCTCGGCGTGATCGCCGCCCCGGCGCTGGACCTGCGCCTGGGCCTGCCCGGCGACGAGGCGAAGCCGACCTCGACCACCGAGCGCCGCGCCTACGACCTGCTGTCGGACGGCTTCGGCCCTGGCTTCAACGGCCCGCTGACCGTCGTGGTGGACGCCAAGGGCTCGCCCGACCCGAAGGCCGCCGCCGAGCAGGTCTCCAAGACCGTCTCCGGCCTGCCCGGCGTGGTCGCGGTCACCCCGCCGATCTTCAACCCGGCCGGTGACACCGCCCTGGTCAACGCGATCCCGGCGACCGGCCCGGCCGAGGCGAAGACCAAGGACCTGGTGCAGGCGATCCGCGACGACGCGGCCGCCCAGAAGTCCGCCACCGGCGCGACCGTGCTGGTCACCGGTACCACGGCGATGAACATCGACGTGTCGCAGAAGCTCTCCGACGCGCTGGTGCCGTACCTCGCGCTGGTGGTCGGCCTCGCGATCGTCCTGCTGCTGCTGGTGTTCCGCTCGGTGCTGGTGCCGGTGAAGGCCGCGGTCGGCTTCCTGTTCTCGGTGGCCGCCGCGCTGGGCGCCGTCGTCGCGGTCTTCCAGTGGGGCTGGCTGGCCGACCTGATCGGCGTCGAGCAGACCGGTCCGGTGATGAGCATGATGCCGATCTTCATGGTCGGCGTGGTGTTCGGCCTGGCCATGGACTACGAGGTGTTCCTGGTCACCCGGATCCGCGAGGACTTCGTGCACGGCGAGAGCGCCTCGGAGGCGATCGTCACCGGGTTCCGGCACAACGCCCGGGTGGTCACCGCCGCCGCCCTGATCATGATCTCGGTGTTCGCCGGCTTCATCGGCATGAGCGAACCGATGATCAAGATGATGGGCCTGGGCCTCGCCACGGCCGTCGCGCTCGACGCCTTCGTGGTCCGGATGGCACTGGTCCCGGCCGTGCTCGCGCTGCTCGGCCGCCGCGCCTGGTGGCTGCCGAAGAGCCTCGACCGGATCCTCCCGGACGTCGATGTCGAGGGCGCCAAGTTGCAGTCCGCGGCCGACGAGTCCGTCGAGGACCGCAAGTCCGTCACCGTCTGACCGGCACCGGAGCGCTCCGGGCCCGGGAATCGTTCGAGCCCGGAGCGTTACCGTTGCAGGGCGGGGCCGTCCTCTCCGGAGCAGGCCCCGCCGCCGCGCGCCGACCCGGCGCATCCCCCCGTCGAACCCCAGCGCCCGGCCCGGAGAGCACCGTGACGACCACCGACCTGTGGCAGCGCCTGCGCCGCGACCACCCCCGGCTGCTGGACGTCGCGGGCGGCGTCGCGCTGGTCCTCGTCGTCACCCAGGGCGTCAGCGCGGACCAGCACAACGGCCGCTTCGTCCTGCCCGACCTGGCCTCCGTACTGCTCGCCGCGGCCTCCACCGCCGCCGTCTTCCTGCACCGCCGCCACCCCCGGGCGGTGGTCCCCGCCACCTTGGCCTGCACCATGGCGCTGGGCGTGATCAACACCCGGCTCACCGTCGCGCTGGCCGCGCCGCTGCTGGTGGCGCTGTACCTGGTGGCCGTCCGCACCGACCGCTCCACCGCGCTGCGCGCCTCGGTCGCCAGCGCGGTGCTGCTCGCCGGAACGGCGCTGGCCTTCGGCCCCGGCGGTCCGATCGGCGAACGGCTGGGCGTGCTGGCCTGGGCGCTGCTGCCCGGCGCCCTCGGCGACTCGGTCCGCAACCGCCGCGCGCACCTCGCCGCGATCGAGCGGCGCGCCGAACGCGCCGAACGCACCCGCGAGGAGGAGGCCCGCCGCCGGGTCGCCGACGAGCGCATCCGGATCGCCCGCGACCTGCACGACGTGGTCGCCCACCACATCGCCCTCGCCAACGCCCAGGCCGGCATCGCCGTCCACCTGATGGACCGGCACCCCGACCGGGCCCGCGAGGTGCTCAGCCACCTCACCGACGCCACCGGCTCGGCCCTCCAGGAGCTGCGCGCCACCGTCGGCCTGCTGCGCCGGGCCGAGGAGCCCGCCCCGCTGGAACCCACGCCCGGCCTCGACCGGCTGCCGGACCTGATCAACGCCTTCGAACAGGCCGGGCTGCCGGTGCGGCTCACCGTCACCGGCGAGCAGCGCCCGCTCTCCCCCGGCGTCGACCTGACGGCCTTCCGAATCGTCCAGGAGTCGCTGACCAACGTCGCCAAGCACGCCCACGGCGCCGACGCCGAGGTCACCCTCAGCTACAGCGGCAGCCGGCTCGCGCTGTCCGTCGCCAACGGCCTGGCCACCGGACGGCCGGTCCCGGCCTCGCTCCAGCAGGACGGCCCGGGCGGCTTCGGCCTGATCGGCATGCGCGAGCGGGCCGTCGCGGTGGGCGGCCGGCTCAGCGCGGACCGCCGCGCGGACGGCGGCTTCCAGGTCACCGCCGACCTGCCGCTGCGCACCGGCAGCCGCGACACCCCCGCCTTCACCGACCAGGAAGAAAAGGACTCCCCCCGATGACCATCCGTGTCCTGCTCGCCGACGACCAGGCCCTGCTGCGCGGCGCCTTCCGGATGCTGATCGACGCCGAGGACGACATGGAGGTGGTCGCCGAGGCCTCCAACGGCCGCGAGGCGGTCGAGCTCACCCGCTCCACCCGGCCCGACCTGGTCCTGATGGACATCCGGATGCCCGGCGGCGACGGCCTCGCCGCGACCACCGCGATCTGCGGCGACGAGGAGCTGTCCGGCACCCGGGTGCTCATCCTGACCACCTTCGAGATCGACGAGTACATCGCCCAGGCCCTGCGCGCGGGCGCCGACGGCTTCCTCGGCAAGGGCGCGGCGCCCGCCGAACTCCTCGGCGCGATCCGCACCGTGGCGGCCGGCGACGCCCTGCTCTCGCCCGCCGCCGCCCGCGCGATGATCGACCGCTTCCGCGCCCAGCCGGGCCCGGCCGCCGAGCCGGCGGCCGACCGGCTGGCCGTGCTCACCGCCCGCGAGCGCGAGGTGATGGCGCTGGCCGCGACCGGCCTGAGCAACGAGGAGATCGCCGAGCGGATCTTCGTCAGCCCGTTCACCGTCCGCACCCACGTCCACCGGGCGATGTCCAAGCTGGACGCCCGCGACCGCGCCCAGCTCGTCGCGCTCGCCTACCAGTGCGGCCTGGTCCCGCCGGGCCGCCCGTCCTGAGGCCTTCGGCGGCTCAGTGGCCGTCGCCGCCCTCGGTGCTGCTGGAGGTGAGGGCGTCCTGCCAGGCGGCCTTCGCGCCGGAGTCGCCGATCCGGTAGACGTCCACGACCGCGCCGACGGCCACCACGGCGCACAGCACGGTGGCGCCGATCCGCATCGCGGTGGAGATCCGCCGGGTGCTGGCGTCGCGGGTGAACCACCAGACGGCCACGGCCAGCAGGAACAGCCCGCCCACCCACGGCAGCAGGCCGTCCCCGAGCTCGGCGTGCTTGCGCACCAGGTCGTTGCGCTCGACGTTGTGCTCCAGCCACTCGCCCGCCTCGGTGGTCAGCGGAACGCACGCCATCGTGACGAAGGCCAGCACCGGCAGCAGCAGGCCGGCCCGGCGGGCAACGGCCGGGCTGAGCGCGCACACGATCAGCGCGAGCGCGGTCAGCGGGACGAAAACCACCACGATGTGGACCAGAAGTATGTGCGTGGGCAGACCGTTGAGCGTGCTCACCGAGAAACTCCTTCCGACCGGCGGGCCCGGCAGCCACCCGGGGGCGGTGGCCGCCGGGCCCGCACCATGGTGGCAGCCCAACTTCTCAGTTCCCCATGAACGGGCACTCAGGCCGCGGGCGCCCGGTGGTCGAAGGCGATCAGCGGGTCGCCGGTGAGCGGATGCGCGGTGACGGCGGCCCGGACGCCGAACACCTCGGCGAGCAGCTCCGCCGTGAGCACCTCGCGCGGCGGCCCGGAGGCCACCAGGGCGGTGACCTGGCTCTGTGCGGTGGCGCTCACCGCCCGCGCCCGTGGCTCTGCGCGGTGGCGTTGGTGGCGTCGGTGGCGTCGGTGGCGTCAGTGGCGTCAGTGGTTTCGATGGCGTCGGTGTGGTCGGTGGCGTCGGTGGCCGGGCGCAGGCCGGGACCGATCGGGCCGAAGGCGTGGCCGAGGGCCCAGGAACCGGCGGGAACCGCGGCAAGCAGCAGCAGCGTGAAGCCCACCGGAATCAGCAACGGCCCGGGGGCCGGTCGGGTTGCGTTCACACCTCAGCAGTCGCGTCGGTCCGCAGCCGGATTCCCGCCGTTTCCAGGCCCACCCGACCGGCCCGGCGGGCGGTCAGATCCGCCCGGTGACGGTGAAACCGGCCCGATCGACGGCCGCCCGGACCTCCTCCTCGTCCACGCCCCCGGTGACGGTGACCCGCCCGGCCTTGGCGTCGGCGCTGACGTCGGTGACCCCGGGCAGGGCGGACAGCCCGGCGCTGACGGCCCGCTCGCAGTGGCCGCAGCTCATTCCCTCGACGGCGAAAACGGTGGTGCTGGACATACCTGCTCCCATGGTTGCGATCAACGATGTGCGGCTCCACGACAGCGCACCGGGAGCGCCGAGGGCACCGGGACACGCGGCCCGGTGCCCCCTTCGGATGGAGCCGGGAACCGTTCAGGCCGCGCAGCCGACGGCGACCTGATCGGCGGGCCCGGCGTCGGCGGGCCCGGCGTCGGCGTGTTCGGCGTCGGCGAGCTTGCGGATCAGCACGCCGCGGGCCCGGTTGACCCGGGAGCGGACGGTGCCGATCGGGCAGCCCGTCAATGCGGCGACCTCCTCGTAGGGCAGGCCGAGCAGCGCGGTCAGCACGAAGGCGTCCCGGCGTTCGGCGGGCAGCGCTTCGAGCAGTTCGCCGAGCGCGATGCCCTCGTCGAAGCCCGGCAGGTGGTGGGGCTGGACCTGCTCGGCGGCGCTCTGCCAGTCGTCGGTGTCGAGCAGCCGGGGCCTGCGGGCGGCGAACCGGAACCGGTCGACCACGGTGCGCCGGGCGATGGACAGCAGCCAGGTGCGGGCCGAGGAGCGTCCCTCGAAGCGGGGCAGGCTGCGCAGCGCGCGCAGGTAGGTGTCCTGGGTGAGGTCGTCGGCGGCCTGGGGTTCGCCGCTGAGGTGGGTGACGAACCGCCGGACGTCGGGCCGGGTGGCGCGGACGAAGCGTTCGACCGCGGCCGGGTCGCCGCTGCGGGCGGCCAGCGCCCAGGCGGTCACGGTCTGGTCGTCGGCGCGCGTCCGTGCAGTGGGGGTGTGGTCGTCGGCGCGTGTCCGCCCGGTGACGGAACGTGGCGCGGGAAGAGCGGAAATCATCTCCGGGTGTCCTTGCTCGGGAGACGGAAGCGGCCGGATCGGGCCGCGAGGCCGGCCCGGGGCGCGCGCCGACGGCACCGCCGCCCGAGCAGGGCGTGCGGTGGTGGGGCGGAGCGGCTCCGGGATGTGACGAGGCCGTCAGCGGACGGCGGCCACCACCGGCGGTCCCCGCGTGGCAAGGGAGTGGACGAGCAGCCGCGACCGCGGCCGGCGCGCCGAGGTCCGGGGCCGGCGCGAGCGCAACGGCACCCAGGCGGGCCGAACCGCGCCGAGCAGCAGCAGGACGGGCGCGAACAGGCGGGCGGCGACGGTCCGGGCCAACGTGTGCACGGCACGCTCGCCGGCCGCCAGCCACAGGCCGAGCAGCAGCGCGGCCAACAGGTGCGCGGCGAGCATGCCGCCGCCCCCGTGCTGCCCGGTCATCGCCATGGCGTGGTGCTCCATCCCCGGCATGCCGGGCATGGCGGACATCCCGGACGGATCGACGAGCGACGCCACCGTCCCCGGGTCGAGACCGGCGGCCTCGACCAGCCGGGCGGCCTGTTCGTCGGTCAACGGCCCGGCATTGCACAGCAGCAGGTGCGCCCACCGGGCGGCAAGCCCGTCCGACGCGGGAGCCGCGGCGGGCACCGCCGCAGCCTGGCCGAACGAGAACACCGTGTGCAGGGCGGCCTGAACGCCGACCGTCAGCGCCGTCACCACCAGCGGCCCGCGCTCCCGGCGAGCCGTCAACCAGCCCACCCCGGCAACCCCACCGAGCGCGGCCGCCAGCACCGGAGCCGCCACCGGCCGCCCGGACATCAGCACGTGCGCGACGGCAGCAAGCAGCACACACCCGGCCGCGAACACCGCAGCCCGGCCTGCCCGTACCACTCGCCCTGCCTCCATGACGGGCTCATCATCACACCCTTCACACCCACCGAACCCCGCCCTCCCCCACCTTTCCCCCACCCGCACGACTATGACGACCGTCACACCAACTCCCCGGGAACCAGGCCGCCTTCCCCACCGACCACTAATGTGCGGCGCCGCCGCGCCCCCGAACGGACGCGAAACCCGGCACCCTCCAGGCGGAAACCCGAAGAGATCTTCAGTCCCCCAGCTCGACCCGACCCCGCTGCCGCCAGGCCCGACCGCGCCACCACTGCGGGCACCACGACAATGCCCCGGACCGGACCAGCCGGGCGGACAGCGCTCCGCTTCACCCGCCCGCTCGGCACCTGTTTCGCCGACCGGGCCGCCCTCGGCCGGGAGCGCGGCAGCCTCGACTTCGCCACCGGCCCGGCAAGTCCGGTGGTCGCCGTGGTGATCGTTGTGGCGGTCCTCGCTCTGGCGGCCGGCGACCGCAGGTGCCACCGACGGGCCGTCGCACCACCCCGGCCGGTGCCCGCCGTTCTGTCACGGAGCGGCGGGCACCACATGGGCCGGTCTAGAAGCCGGTGAGCGGAGCGTCCTGCGGAGCGGACTGCGAGGCACCCTGCCCGCCGCCGGAACCGGTGATCGGGGCGCTGAGCGCGACGGTCTGCCCGGTGAGGGTGGTCTGCACGAACTGCCAGGTGATGCCGTTGATGACGCCCTGGGAGAGCGGGGCGAACTGGGCGAAGGCCGGCTTGCTGAGGTCGAGGTGGGTGGAGGCGCAGGACGGGCACTTGTCCTTGACCGGCAGGGTGAGTGTCTTGCCCTGGTACGTCACCTTGACCGAAATGCCCTTGCAGAGCGGGTCGTTGTTCGGGTTCGCGGTGGTCCACCAGCTGGCGGGGACGGCAACCAGCAGCTGGGTACTGGCGTTGATCTGGGTGCCGCAGGCACCGTAGCCGGTGTCGGTGAAGTAGGTGGCCATGCCGGTCATCGGCTTGTTGATCGGTATCGCGGCACCGGCGGGGCCGGCACCCAGCGCGAGCAGGGCGGCTGTGGCGAGCGGGACGCCCGCCAGCAGCCTCAGGTTCCTACGGGTGGCACGCATGCTTTCCTCCGCATCGCAGCACTCGACGTGGCAGTAGCAACTCGCCGCCCCCGGATGGGAGTTCGGCGATCGCACTGTCACCGGAAGGCACCGAACCTACGGAAGCAACCCTTCGTGGTCCACACCTTTGACATATTGTCATGGCCACAACTCGGTAAACTTTGCCACCCTCCCCCGCGACGACCCCACGAACGACTTCGCAAACGGCCCCGCGAACGCCCCCCACGAACGCCCCCGTGAACGCCCTCACGACTGAAATGCCGTCAGGACCCGACCACGTCCAAGTGGTAGGTGGTGTCCACCTCGAAGTCCCCGGACGCCCCCTTGATCGACAGGACGTACTGGCCGGGCGTCAGCGGTTCGACCGAGCTCCACAGGCCCCACGCGACTCGCGGGAGCACGCCCGCCATGAACCGCCCGGAGGCGAACTCCTGCATCGGCAACGGGCTTCCGTTCAGTTCGGCCTCGGCCCGGGACACCTCCATCGTCCACGGGCGCGAGGAGAAGCCCAGCGCCGGACGGACGTTGTTCAGCACGGGGAAGAACAGCGGCTTGCCGGCCGGTATTTGGCACCGTCGGACCACCCGGCCGCCGTACGTCCCGGCCAGGAACCAGACGTCCGACGGCTGCTGCCAGCCGGCGAACTCGCCGGTCTCGTCCGCGACCGGCGAGCTCTCCTCCGGCGCCGACAGCGCCCACTTCCACCAGCGGGCCGCCAGCTTCCCACCCTGGCCCGGATCCATCGGCCCGACACTGCTTCCCTGCAACACACCCTCGCTCGGTTCAGCCCTCGACGGCGCCCACGCCGGACGCCGTTCCGACCGGACTCTATCCGCCGCGCTGCGCTGACTCCCGGTCAACCCCCATGTCAGGAGGGCTCCGCCGGACCCTTCGCACCGTGTGCGAGCCGCTGGCGGGCGGTGGCGCCGCGGCGCTCGATCGGAAGGGTTCCGGTGGCGGCGGCGAGGCCGTACGGGGGCATGTCGCCGTAGATCGCCTCGTAGGAGCCGGGCGGGACGATGTACGTCTCGTGCCAGATCCCCACGTGCTGACGGGACTTGCGCTCGAAGCGGTTGATCATCGCCCAGGCCTTGCGGTGCAACTGCTGGGGCGCGGCGGCGTACGTGAGCAGTTTCTCCTCGGACTCCCAGTACTGGACCACGTAGTAGGTGCGCGGCGAGCCGGAGAGCAGGTGGTAGCCGAGCAGTCCGCTCTGCGGGTCGCGGGAGAGTTCGCGCAGCATCCGCGGCATCGCGATGAACACGGGCAGCCAGTGGTGCGGCGCCCAGAAGTGGTTGATCCGCATGCCGATCAGGAAGAGAACGACCTTCCCTTCGGCGGCGGCGGTGGTTCGGCCGGGTATCGGCTTGGCGAACATGACGCCCCCTCTCGTCGGACCGTCCATGATTGGATAGCCCCACTCATCAATTGCCTTGGATAGTGACACTCGCCGACGGAGGGCACAAGGGGATGCGTCTGGCAGATCTCAGCGAAATCAGCGGCGTCTCCCTCGCCACGATCAAGTACTACCTGCGCGAGGGCTTGCTCCCGCCCGGCCGCCTGGTCAACGCCACCCAGGCCGAGTACGACGAGTCGCACCTGCGGCGGCTGCGGCTGGTGCGGGCGATGATCCAGGTCGGCCGGATCCCGGTGGCCACCGTCCGGGAGGTGCTCTCGCACATCGACGACGACTCCCTCGGCCTCACCCTCCGCCTCGGCGCGGCGCTGTGGGCGCTGCCCCACCCCACCGAGCCGGCCCTCGGACCGGCGGACGATCCGTCAACCACCGACGCCCGCAAGCTCGTTGACGACCTGCTTGCCCGCCTGGGCTGGGCCCACGTTCGCGAGGTCGGCGAACTCTCCCCCGCCCACCGCGCCCTGATCGCCGCCCTCGCCACCCTCGGCCGGCTCGGCTACCCGCTCGACGCGGACGACCTGCTCCCGTACGCCCGCACCATGGCACAGGCCGCCGCCTACGACCTCGACCGCATGGAGGCACTGCCCACCCCCCAGGAACAGGCCGAGTACGCGGTCGCCGCCGCCGTCCTGTTCGAACCCGTCCTGCTCAACCTCCGCCGCCTCGCCCAGTCCGAGGAGTCCGGCCGCCGCTACGGGGTGTAGGCGGATTTCGCCAATCTGCGGGCGGTGCTCCGGCGTTCGCCCCGCGCAGGCCGTCCTCCCGGCTCGCCCCCGGTGGCCGCGCCCCACGTGGTGCACCGCACCCCCGAACCCCACCGGCCGCCCCCGAGGTGGGAGCCAGGACGCGCCGCGGCGTACGCCCCCGGCGCACGTGTCCTGTTCACGGCCATCGAGCCCTTCGAGTGCGGACAATCGCCCACCGGCCGTCCCCCGCCGCTGGTACACCAATCGGTCAGGCGCAGCGGGCGCCGGACCGACGAGTGGAAGGAACACCGTGGCGAGCAGCGGCGACCGGATCTGGGTACGCGGGCACTTCCGACGCAGGGCCGGTTCCGGCGGCTCCGCGAAGTGGGGGCTGGGGACGGTCCTCGCGATCGCGGCGGCCCTGCTCTTCCTGAACAGCACCGTCCACGACTCCACCCCCGCGCAGCCCGCACCGTCCGCGTCCGCCACGCCGAGCGGCCACTGATGGGACAGCCCAACATCCCTTCTACCAGCCCGACTTGGTGGCTGCGATGAGCGAGGACGCGGTCAAGGTCGTGCTGTGGATCCTCGCCCTGGGCGCCGCCGTGGTGGTGCTGAAGGCGGCCTGGGGGTGGGCCGCCGCACACCTGCTGTACCTGGGCGTCGGCCTCGGCGGGCTCGCCCTGCTGCTCGCCGTCACCGTCACGGCCACCCTGGTCGGCCGGGCGGGCGCGCCCGGCGGGTTGTACGCCGACCCGCGCCACGAGGCCGTGACCGCGCAGTGGTCGGCCGACTACACCCTCGACGACTTCGCGAACTCCTCGCCGCGCGGCTTCGAGGAGATGTGCCGAACGCTGCTCGACCGGGACGGCTTCTCCGGCGCGCTGCGGGTCGGCGGCGCGGGCGACTTCGGGGCCGACGTGATCGCGCACGACGAGGACGGCCGGAAGGTGGTCGTCCAGTGCAAGCGCTACCACCGCCCCGTCGGCAGCCGCGAACTCCAAACCTTCAACGGCACCGCCCGGCCCGTCCACAAGGCGCGGATCGCCATCGTGGTCGGCCTGTCCGGATTCACCGCCCCGGCCCGCACGTTCGCCCACCAGCAGCGCATCCACCTGGTCGACCGGGCCGCGCTGGAGCGCTGGGGCGCCGGCGAGCACCTCTACGACATCCTCGGCATCGCGGCCGCCGCCGCGTAACCGTCAAACGAGCCCGAGACCGTCCAGCACGGTGCGCGCCCCGACGGTGAACGCGGGGCCCGCAGGGGTGGCGTCGCGGGTGGTGAGAGCGGCGGCGAGCAGGGGGAAGGCGTCGGGGGTGGGGCCGGGGTCCGCGCCCTGGTGTTCGAGTTCGAGGGCGCCGATGGTGTAGGCGACCAGCGCGTGCAGGGCGGCGGCCCGTGCGGGGCCGTCCAGCCCGGCGGCGGGCCGCCGGCATTCGCGAGGCGGCCGTCTTCCACTCCCCCGCCCCGGAGCTCCGGCCGTACGCCGACGACCTGCCGTTCACCCTGGTCGCCGACTCCGAGCAGCGCCTGTACCGCGCGTACGGCGTCGAGCACGGCGTCCGCGCGCTGCTCGACCCGCGGGCCTGGCCGGCCATCGCACGGGGCGTGCTCCGCAGCATCCCGCTGATCCTGCGCGGCCGCGAGCGGCCCCCCGCGTCCCGCCCGCTCGGCGGCCGGATCGGGCTGCCCGCCGATTTCCTGCTCGCGCCCGACGGCCGCATCCTGGCCGCCCACTACGGCACCCACGCCGCCGACCACTGGACGGTCGACCAGGTACTCGCCCTCGCCGCCGAGCACCGCGAAGCGCCGCTGCACCAGCCCGGCTGAGCCCGCACGATTGGGCGCCGCCCAGCCGGGCACACGCGGAAGAAGACCCCGTCCGACCCGCGAGGAAGGGAGCCGGCGCCATGGACGAAATCCCGCAGAGCGGCGTGCCCGCGCCCGAGCCGGACCACGAGAAACTCCGTGAAGAACTCCACGAAGAACCCCGCGAGGAGCAGCGCGAGGACTTCCGCGCCGAAGGCCGTCCGCCGACCGTCACCCACGACTGGCCGCCGGACGAGGAGGCCGCACCCGCCAGCACGCTGCGCCGGCCGGTCCGGGAGGCGCACCGCGCCGAAGGCCGTCCGCCGACCGTCACCCACGACTGGCCGCCGGACGAGGAGGCCGCGCCCGCCGACGAGCACTGACGCCCCCGGACCGGCCCGTCCGACTGCACGGGTGTCCGCCGGTGCCCCTACGATGACCGCCATGATGACAGGGGGCGCGGGCGCCCAACTCGTTGACGGCCGTTTCGAGTTGCTGGGTCGGCTCGGTGGCGGCGGGATGGGTCTGGTGTGGCGGGCCAGGGACACCGTGCTGGAGCGCGAGGTCGCGCTGAAGGAGGTCCGGCCGCCGGACCCGGCGATGCTCGCCGCCGACCCGGCCGCGGCGTTCGAGCTGCGCGAGCGGGTGCTGCGCGAGGCGCGGGCGCTGGCCCGGCTCCAGCACCCGCACGTGGTGACCATCCACCACATCGTCGACTCCCCCGAGCTCCCGCACCCCTGGCTGGTGATGGAGCTGGTCGCCGGGGGCTCCCTCCAGGACCGCCTCGCCCGCGGCGCCCTCTCCCCGCAGGAGGCGGCCAGGATCGGCCGTGGCGTCCTCTCCGCACTGCGCGCCGCGCACACCGCCGGCATCCAGCACCGGGACGTCAAACCCGCCAACATCCTCCTGCGCGCCGACGGCACCCCCGTCCTGACCGACTTCGGCATCGCCGCGCTCAGCGAGTCCACCAGCCTGACCGCCACCGGCGCCCTGATCGGCTCCCCCGAGTTCATCGCCCCCGAACGGATCCGCGGCCACGAGGGCGACCCGTCCTCCGACCTGTGGTCGCTCGGCATGACGCTGTACGTCGCCGTCGAGGGCCACCACCCGCTGCGCCGCGCCACCAGCATCGCCACCCTGGCCGCCGTCCTCGACGAGCCGCTCCCCCCACCCGTGCGCTCCGGCCCGCTCGGCGCCACCCTCACCGCCCTGCTCGCCCGCGACCCGGCCGACCGCCCCGACGCCGACCGGCTCGACCGTCTGTTCGCCGCCGCCGAGCAGGGCATCGACGGCACCCTGGGCGGCGGAACCTTCGCCCCCACCCAGCTCAACACCACCGGCGCCGCCACCACGTACTCCCCCACCGAACTCAACGGCACCACCCGCCAGTTGGCCCCCCGCCGCCGACGCACCGCCCCGCTCCTGGCGGCCGCCCTGGCCGCCGTCGCGGTGGCGGGCCTGCTCGGCTGGCAGTTCACCGACAGGCTGCGCACGCCCGACGGCCACCACGCCGCCACCGGCTCCTCCGCCACCGGAGCCACCGGGACCACCGGAACCACCGGAACCACCGGAACCACCGGAACCACGGGGACCACCACCACCGAGAATCTCCTCACCCCGGACGGCGCCCGCGCCCTGGTCGACTCGATCCGGGCCGCCACCGGCGACGCCACCATCACCCAACTGGTGATCCACCCGGAGTTCGCCAGTGCCAAGGTGGTGACCAAGGACAACCCCAAGCACTACGACGACGTCAGCTACCGCGCCGGCAAGATCACCAGCAAGCCCGGTGGCACCCTCGGCACCAACGAGAAGCCCGTGGACCTGACCCGGATCGACTGGACCCAGCTCCCGTCGGTCTTCACCAAGGCCCAGACCGAACTCGGCGTCCCCGCCCCCAAGTCCCGCTACCTGATCGTCGACTACGGCTGGTTCGCCGACGAAATCACCATCCGCTACTACCTCTCCGACGACTACGGTGGCGGCTACCTCTCCACCGGCGCCACCGGAAAGGTCCTCAAGGTGGCCAAGTCCGGCTGACACCAACCCTCTTCGCCGTCAGTCGGCCATGAACCACAGGTAGTTGCCCGGCATCGCCGCACCCGCTTCGAGCATGGCGTCGAGGGCGAGCAGCGCCGACCTCCGACACTCGGAGACGCAACGCTCGGTCAGCACCGCAAGCTCCCGGCGGGCCACCTCGGCCCCTGCTCGTTGATCACGGCGTCCCGGTACGGATCCACCCCCACCGAGCACCCTCGCGCCACGCAGTCCGATCGCGCTCAACGCCCGCGCCGGCCCCTCGCCCCGCCCCTCCTACGTGTCCGATCGTTCCGCCGGGCATCCGTCGGCGACCGCAGAAATGTGTCCGCGATCTGCCAACCCGATGCGGAACCATTCCGGCGGGACGAGCGTTTCGGAGCTGCCGAGAAAAAGAGTTGACGGTCCATCATATCCTGTGCAGTCAAGCCAGGTTGGCGAGCTCCGGAGCCCGGAGAACGGAAGAAGTTCCCTGGTCGTCCCGGCCGACTCACGGTTGCGGTGAGGCTCGGACCGGCGCCGGGCTTGCGCGCCGCCCTCAGTTGCGGATGGCAAAGAAACTGTCATGAAACAGCCAACAGGATCCCCTGGCGAATCAGATCTCGCGACCGATAGAACCGTATCGGGGGGAAGATCCCCTCCGTCTCATCGGGAGGATTCAGTCATGAAGAAGCTGGCACGCATGCTCGCGGTTCTGGGCTCGGTGGCCGCCCTGCTGTTAGGAGTTGC
The DNA here is from genome assembly GCF_042734215.1 of Kitasatospora sp. NPDC059673. Lineage (NCBI taxonomy): Bacteria > Bacillati > Actinomycetota > Actinomycetes > Kitasatosporales > Streptomycetaceae > Kitasatospora > Kitasatospora sp. NPDC059673. The sequence goes on from NZ_JBHWEN010000009.1 coordinate 75,787, forward strand.
CACCCCCAGCCAGGCCGACGACATCTTCATGTGGGACCCGGCCGCTCGCTACCTGCTCCAGAATGTGAACAGCGGTCAGTGCCTGGTCGTGCAGGACAGGGACAACGGCAATCCCGCCTTCCAGTACCCCTGTTCCAACTACATGGACCAGAGGTGGTGGTACACCTCACTCGAAACCCTGGTCAACAACAACTCGGGCAGGTGCCTGGAGATCGCCGACTGGCGCACGGACAATGGCGCTCCCGCGCGTCAGTGGCAGTGCACCGGGGGTGAGAACCAGCGGTGGCGGGTGCGCTCGAACGGCTGGGCCGGGATCGAGTTCATCAACGGTCATTCCGGCAAGTGCCTGGTTGTGCGGACCCTCAACAGCGGGCAGCAGGCCGCCCAGTACGACTGCAACAACCCTCCCTACCTGGACCAGCTCTGGCGGCTTCGCGCCTGACCCGCCGGCCTCCCGACAGCCCCACTGCCGCTCGCAGCGGGGCTCGTCGCGTTCCTGCGGCAGTAACGCTTCGTTCCTGTCCGGACCCCGGCCGTCGCCCCAGGGCCCCTTGCACCCCCACCGCCGAACGCAAGGGACCCACCCACGCACGCGCACAAATCCGGCCCTCCCGGCCATCAGCGCCGGCCGCGCAGCCGAGGAAGCCCTCCGGGCGTGACCGCGTGGGTGGCGAGGCCGAAGATCAGGCCCCAGAACGCGGAGCCGATGCCGAACAGCGTGGTGCCGGAAGCGGCGGCCAGCAGCGTCACCACGGCGGCGTCGCGGCCGGGTTCGGGGGTGAGCGCGGCGGCGAGGCTGTTCTGCAGCGAGGCGAGCAGGGCGACACCGGCGACCACGGCGACCAACTCCTTCGGCAGGCCGGTGAACAGGCCGACCAGGACACCGCCGAAACTGCCGACGAGAACGTACAACGCACCGGACGACATGCCGGCCACGTAGCGGCGACGCGGGTCGGGGTGGGCCTCGGGGCCGGAGCAGATCGCGGCGGTGATGGCGGCCAGGTTGACGCCGGGCGAGCCGAACGGGGCGAGCAGGACGGAGGCCCCGCCGGTCACGCCGATCAGCAGGCGGTCGTCGGGGCGGTAGCCGAAGGCGCGCATCACGCCGAGCCCGGGGGCGTTCTGCGAGGCGAGCGAGACGATGGTGAGCGGCAGCGCGAGGCCGACCAGCGCGGGCCAGGAGAACGCGGGGGCGGTGAGCACCGGCACGGTCGGCCCGCCGGATCCCGGGTGCAGCCGAAGCCCGACCGTCAGCGCGGCCAGCACTCCACCGGCCACCAGGGCGATCACCACGGCGTAGCGCGGCGCGAGACGCTTGGCGAACAGGAACGCGACGAAGCTCCCGACCACCAGGACGGGTGCCCCGTGCACCGCCCCGAAGATCCCGGTGCCGAAGGAGAACAGGATCCCGGCCAGCATCGCGTGCACGACGCCTTCGGGCACGGCGGCGATCAGCCGGCCGAACCAGCCGGTGATGCCGAACAGGGTGACGGCGACGGCACTCACCAGGAACGCACCGACAGCCTCCCGGTACGGGTAGTGCCCCAGACTCGTGACCAGCAGCGCCGCCCCGGGGGTCGACCAGGCGGTCACCACCGGCGTCCGGGTCCACCAACTGAGCGCGAACCCGGTGACACCACTGCCGATCGCCACCGCCCAGATCCACGACGCGGTGTGCGCAGCGTCCAACCGCCCGGCCGCGGCCGCCGCGAGCACCACCACCAGCGGCCCGGAGAACGACACCGCGACACACACCAGCCCGGCGAGCAGGGCCGGCCCGGACACATCCCGCCGCAGGCTCCGCCGTTGCTCCTCAACCGCCCCGGCTTCTGATCGGACCGTCAGATCGTCTGTCATTCGGGCAGTATCCCGGGGAATCGGCCGGGAGTCGCCGACGGGTCAGCCCCACCCCGAGCCCTCGCCCACCACCGGGGTACCACCCACGACTGGCGCCACAAAGGCTTCGCATCACACCATCACGACCACACCATTTGCCTAAGCCACTTAGGGAGATGCATGATGCGCATAGGCGATCGAAGGAGAGGCCATGGCCACCAAGGCGGAAGCGACGAGCACCGACGCGCCGGACTGGATCACCACCCCCATCACCCCCCAACTCCTGCGCGGCCACCTCGACTTCGAGGTGACGCCGCACGGCCTGCTGCCGCACCGGTTGCCCGACCGCGCGCGGCGGCAGGTGCCGGACCAGCAGTTGGCCGTCGCGGAGGCGCAGCCGTCGGGGGTTCGGGTGGTGTTCCGGACGGCGGCCACCCGGATCGAGCTGGACACCTTGCCGACGAAGCGGGCCTACCGGGGCTTCCCGCCGCCCGCCGACGGGGTGTACGACCTGCTGATCGACGGGCGGCTTACGGCGCAGGCCACGGTGGCGGGCGGCAACCTGCGCACCGTCACGGACTTGGTGACGCAGGCCGCCGAGCTGACCGAAGGGCCGGTCGGCACGGCCCGGTTCGAGGGGCTGCCGGGGCGGGCGAAGGACGTGGAGATCTGGCTGCCGCACGCCGAGGTCACCGAGCTGGTCACCTTGCGCACCGACGCGCCGGTCGAGCCGCTGCCGGAGCGCGGGCGGCCGGTCTGGCTGCACCACGGCAGTTCGATCAGCCACGGCTCCAACGCGGCGCACCCGAGCGGGACTTGGCCGGCGATCGCGGCGGCGCGCGGCGGCGTGGAGCTGGTCAATCTGGGTTTCGGCGGCGGCGCGCTGCTCGACCCGTTCACCGCCCGCGCGATCCGGGACGCCCGGGCGGACCTGATCAGCCTGAAGATCGGCATCAACGTGGTGAACAGCGACGCGATGCGACTGCGCGCGTTCGGCCCGGCGGTGCACGGCTTCCTGGACACCGTGCGCGAAGGGCACCCGCGCACCCCGCTGCTGCTGGTCTCCCCGATCCTGTGCCCCCTGCACGAGGACACGCCCGGCCCGCTCATGCCGGACTTCACCGGCGGAACGCTCCGCTTCCGGGCCACCGGCGACCCGGCCGAACGCGCCGCCGGCCGCTTGACGCTCACCGTGATCCGCGACGAACTGGCCCGCATCGTCGGGCTACGGGCGCTGGACGACCCGCACCTGCACTACCTCGACGGCCGTCAGCTCTACGGCGAGCGCGAGTACGCCGAACTCCCCCTCCCGGACGGCCTCCACCCGGACCAGGCCGGCCACCGCCGGATCGGCGAGCACTTCGCCCGGCACGCCTTCGGACTCGACCGGCCCTTCCGTAGCCGGTGAGCGGCGCCGCCCGCCGAGGGCTTCTCGGTTCCTGACCGGACGCGACCCGCAGGGGGTCAGGCCCGGTGCGGGGTGATCAGTCCGGATTCGTAGGCGGCGATGACGGCCTGGGCGCGGTCGCGGACGTCGAGTTTGGCGAACAGGCCGGTGATGTGGTTCTTCACCGTGGACGGGCTGATCTCCATCGCGTCGGCGATCGCGGTGTTGTCCAGGCCGGTGGCCATCAGCCGCCAGACCTCGCGTTCGCGCGGGGTGAGGTCGTCGGGGACCGGGGCGGCGGCCGGCGGGGCGGGGCGGGGGGCCCGGACGTGGGTGGCGATCAGGCGGGTGAGCAGGCGGGGTGCGACCACGGCGTCACCGGCGTGCACGGTGCGGATCGCGGCCGCGAGGTCCTCCGGGGAGACGTCCTTGGGCAGGAAGCCGTGGGCGCCGGCCCGCAGCGCGGCGACCACGTACTCGTCCAGGTCGAAGGTGGAGAGCGCGAGCACCCGGCAGTCGGGAACCAGACCGGCGAGCTGTTCGGTGGCGGCGACGCCGTCGAGGACGGGCATCCGCAGGTCCATCACCACCACGTCGGGGCGCAGGCGCTGGGCGAGGGCGACGGCCTGTTCGCCGTTCTCGGCCTCGCCGACCACCTCGAAGGACGGGTCCGGGGAGAGGATCAGCGAGAGTCCGCGGCGGACCAGGGGCTGGTCGTCGGCGACCAGGACGCAGATCGCGGGGGCGTCGTTCATGCGGGCACCTCTCCGTACCGGGGCTCGGCCCCGGCCGTCTCCTCGGCGGTCGGGGGCTCGACCCCGACCGTCCCGTCTCCGTACCCGGGTCCGGCCCCGGCCGTCTCCTCGGCGGTCGGGGGCTCGACCCCGACCGTCCCGTCTCCGTACCCGGGTCCGGCCCCGGCCGTCTCCTCGGCGGTCAGGGGCAGTTCGGCCAGCACGGCGAAGCCGCCGTCGGGGTGCGGGCCGCAGCTCAGGCTGCCGCCGTGCAGGACGACGCGTTCGCGCATGCCGATCAGGCCGTGGCCGCCGCTCTCGCCACCCCCGCCGTGACCGCCGCCCTCACCCACGCCGTCGTCGCGCACCAGGACCACCACGGCGTCCGGGCGGTAGGTCAGGCGGACGGTCGCGCGGGCCGCCGGACCGGCATACTTGCGGGCGTTGGTCAGGCCCTCCTGGACGATCCGGAAGACCGTCAGGCCGAGGGTCGGCGGCAGCGGGCGCGGGGTGCCGTGGACGGTCAGCCCGGTGGGCAGGCCGGCCCGGCGGGAGTCCTCCACGAGCCGGTCGAGGTCGTCGGCGCCGGGCTGCGGGGCGGGCGGGACGGCGTCCGGTTCGTCGCCGGCCCGCAGGACGTCCAGCAGTTGGCGCATCTCGCGCAGCGCGAGCCGGCCGGAGGACTCCAGCGTGATCAGGGCGTCCCGGACCACCTCGGGGTCGGCGAGGTTGGCGCGGGCGCCGCCGGCCATCAGCTGCATGGTGGTGATGTGGTGGGCCACGATGTCGTGCAACTCCCGGGCGATGCGCCGCCGTTCCTCGGCCACGGCGCGGTCGGCCAGCAGTTGGCGGTTGGCGGCCACCTCGCGCTGCCAGCGGGCGACCGCCAGTCCCGCGCCCGCCACCAGCAGGCCGGAGGACGGTGCGGCGACCACGGCCTGCCAGTCGGGCATCCGGAAGTGGCTCTGGGTCAGCACCGTCAGCACCGAGGTGACGGCGATGGCTGCGGCGGTCACCCGGAGCCGGCTGTGGCGGGCGAGCGTGTACAGCGCCACCGTCAGGACGGCGCCGAAGTGGATGCCGATCGGCTCGGCCAGGTTGGTGCCCGCCTGGAGCAGCAGCACGCCGGCGAACATCGGCACCGGGTGGGTGCGCCGCGCCAGCAGCGGCAGCCCGGAGATCAGGGCGAGCAGGAAGCCGGGCACGCCCGGACCCCCTTCGGCCGCGGCGAACAGCAGGTAGCCGAGCACGTCCAGCAGGCCGGCGCCGACGGCCACCAGGGCGTCGGCCTGGCTCCACGGCAGGCCATCCGGCCGGCGACGCGAGGCCGCGCCCGCGCCCGGTCCGGCCGTCCTGGGACCCGCCGTCCCCCTCATGTCCCAACTCCCTGGTTCCCGGCCGTCCCCGGGTCGCTGATCTGCAGTGATGGCCCCATTCTCGCACCGGCCGGACGGGCCCGACATGGGCCCCCGGAGGCAGCTCGCCCTGGGAGCACGGTCCCAGACCCGGACGGACGGCGGGAGCGGGGGCCCCACCGCGGATCGTCCGTCGCCAGGACGCCCCGGCCCGAACCGACTGATGAGCTGTGATCAGGCCGGGAACTCCCGGCGCAAGCACCGACGTTCACGCCCATCGGCGGCGCGCGCGTCCATCAGCGGGAGGGTTCCGTGATCCGCGCACTGACCGGATTCGCCACCAGAAACGCCTGGAAGGTCATCGCCGCCTGGGCGGTGCTGGGGATCGGCCTGACGATGCTCGGCCCGCTGCTGTTCGAGCGGGTCACCCAGTCGCAGTCCGGCGACTTCCTGCCCCGCAGCTACGACTCGGCGGCCGCGCTGCGGATCGCCGAGGACCACTTCGGCCTGGACCCGGACGCCACCGTCGTCACCGTCCTGGTCGCCCGCACCGACGGCCGGGCGCTCACCGACGACGACCAGCGGCGGATCGAGGCCGAGGCGGACCGGCTCGGCAAACACCGCGTCGTCATGCCACGCAAGAAGGACGAGCCGGCCTTCCTGCTGCCCGACCACTCGCAGACCCCGAAGGTCGCCCCGGCGATGCTCGCCCCCGACCGCAGCTTCGAGCTGCTCGCCGTCGAACTGACCGGCGACTCCTCGAACGAGGGCGTGCAGGGCGTCTACCGCACCTTCCGCGACGACGCACGCGAGCGGTTCGCCGGCGCCGGGATGCGCACCGGCTTCACCGGCGGCCTGGCCGACGCGGCGGACTCCGCCGACGAGCACCGGACGGCCGCGACCATCGGCAGCGCGCTGCTGGCCGGGCTGATCGTGCTGCTCAACGTGCTGGTGTTCCGCAGCGTGCTGGCGGCCGTCCTGCCGCTGCTGGCGGTCGCGATGATCGGCGGCGCGGCAGGCGGGGCGGTGGCCGGGGCGGCGGCGCTCACCGGGCTGAAGCTGGCCCCGTCGACGTCGAGCCTGATCTCGGTGGTGCTGCTCGGCATCGGCATCGACTACCTGCTGTTCCTGCTGTTCCGGTTCCGCGAGCAGCTGCGGGCCCGGCCCGAACAGCCCGCCCGGGAGGCGGCGGCCGAGGTCGCGGGCCGGGTCGGCACCGCGATCACCTCGGCCGCGCTGACCATCGTCGCAGCCTTCGCCACCCTGGGCGTGGCGAGCTTCGGCCAGTTCCGTTCGCTCGGCCCGGCCGTCGCGGTCGCCGTGCTGGTCATGCTGCTGGGCAGCCTCACGCTGATGCCCGCCCTGCTCGCGGCGTGCGGCCGGGCGATGTTCTGGCCGTCCCGCGCGCTGCGCCGCCCGGCCCGGGAGGGCTTCGCCGGACGGTTCGGCGAGCTGGTCGCCCGGCGACCGGCGGCCCTGCTGCTGGCCTCCGTCGCACTGCTCGGCACGCTGACCGCCGGGGCGGTCGGAATCCGGATGGACTACGGCCAGGGCGGCTCCTCGGGCACCCCGGCGGCGGCCACCGCGGCCGAGATCTCCCGGGCGCTGCCCGCGGGCGTCTCCGACCCGACCACGGTGTACCTCACCGCGACCGACGGCGGCACCGTCGAGGCACGCCAACTGGACGGCCTGGCCCAGGCGTTGGCCCAGGTGGACGGCATCGGCCAGGTCGGCCGGACGGTCCTCGCCCCGGACGGCCGAGCCGCCCGCATCGACCTCTACCCCACCGCCGACCCGCAGAGCAAGGCCGCCCGCGACCTGGTCTCCGGCCCCATCCGCGCCACCGTCGCCGCGCACACCCCCGCCGGAACGAACGCCCACGTCGGCGGCACGGCGGCGATCTTCGCGGACATCTCCACCGCCGTCGATCACGACCTGACGCTGGTCTTCCCGGTCGCGGCGGCGCTCATCGCCGGCATCCTGCTGCTGCTCCTACGCAGCCTGCTGGCCCCGCTGGTGCTGATGCTCGCCGTCGGCGCGGGCTTCACCGCCACACTGGGCGCGGCCACCCTGCTCTTCCAGCACCTGCTGTCCGAACCCGGCGTCAACTTCACCCTGCCGCTGGTGCTCTTCCTGTTCGTGGTGGCGCTCGGCACCGACTACAACATCCTGATCACCGACCGGATCCGCGAGGAGATGCGCCGCCCCGGCTCCGCCCGTGCCGCCGTCGCCCGTGCCGTCCGCCACACCACCCCCACCATCGCCACCGCCGGCCTCGTCCTGGCCGGCTCCTTCGCCACCCTCGCCGCGACACCCGGCACCGAACAGATCGCCTTCGCCCTCACCCTCGGCATCCTGCTCTCCGCCGCCGTCCTCTCCCTCGCCCTCGTCCCCGCCCTCGCCGCCCTCCTCGGCCGCACCCTCTGGTGGCCCCTGCGCCCCACCCCGCGCGAACACCCCTCCGAGCCGACCCACCTCCCCTCGCCGGCCCGTCAACCCCTGTAAGAGGGTGCTCGACGGGGGAATCCCCCAACTGACCGGCTTTGATCGGCACAGCACGGACCCGGTCCCATGACCTCGTGGCGGCCGGGTCCGTGTCCGCGACAGTCATCAACCGTGCCGGAACGGAACGACGCCGGTACCCCTCGGACCTGAAGGACGATCAGTGGTAGCCCATCGAACCGATGCTGCTGCGATGGCGCGCGGCCCGCGCCGAAGGCCGTGAGCCGACCACCGAACTGCGCGAGGTGGCCAACGCGATCCTCCACGCCGCCCGGACCGGAATCGCCTGGCGGTACCTGCCGCACGACTTCCCGCCCCACACCACGGCTACTTCAAGGAGTGGAAGCGCGACGGCACCACCCAGCAGATCCACGACACCCTCCGCGACCAGCCGCGGGCGAAGAAGGGCCGCCGCACCCTGCCGACCGCGGCAATCACCGACGCCCAGTCCGTGAAGGCCTCACCCAACGCCCCCGCCGACTCGCAGGGACTCGACGGCGACAAGAAGACCAAGAGCCGCAAGCGACACATCGCCACCAACACCCCCGGCCCGCTGCTGGTCCTGATCGTCACCGCCGCCGGCGTCCAGGACTCCGCCGGAGGCCGGCAGGTCCTCGACACCCTCGCCAACCGGTGGCCGACCGTGACCAAGGCCTGGGTCAAGACCGCCGAGCGCGTGGAACCCAAGGCCAGCTGACCCGACTGCCGGTCCATGACCGGCGAAGACCTCCTCGACCTCCAGGTCGAGGAGGCCTTCGCCGTCGGCGCCGGGTTCGCCACCCAGGGTCCTCCCCGCGTGCGCGGGGATGCTTGTCGGCGTACACCGGAACGTGCCCAGTCGCGTAAGAGTGACCCCGCTCAAGGCGAGGAAGCTCAGCGGAAGGCTGCAACGTTCTCCGATGCCCACTGTTGGAAGGGCCTGGCCGCTGAGCCGGTGACCCGTGCAACCGTATCGCGCACCCGCTGCAGTGCCTCGTTGACATCTCCGCCCATCACGTCGAGCACCGCGTCCGCAGTCTCGGCGCCGAAGACCGCGGTCATCTGAGCGTGGGCCTCCTCCCGGCTGATCTCGGCGAACGGCACCTCCTGTCCGAGTGCCGCCGCGACGGACTCGACCTGCTGACGGGCTGTCACCTGTTCTGGACCGGTCAGTGCGTATGTCCGGCCCCGGTGACCGGGCTCGGTCAGAGCGACGCGCGCGACGGACGCGATGTCCGCGGGGTGGATCGTAGGCAGCCCGATGTCCGCGTACGGCATGCGGACCGTCTCCTGCTCTCGGATCGACGCCGCCCACATCAGGGCATTCGAGGCGAACTGTGTCGGCCGGAGGATCGTCCAGGCCATGCCGCTGTCCTGGAGCAGCCGCTCGACAGCGAGATTCTCTGCGGCAGGGCCGAGGTGCGGATGGGTCTGGACGGTGATGGACGAGACGAGCACGACATGCTCCACGCCCGCCTGCCGGGCGGCCTCGAGGATGTCGGCGTCCGGACCCAGGCGTGACACGAGGAACAGCGATCGCACACCCTCCAGAGCGGGTTTCAGTGACGCTGTCTCGGCGAAGTCGCCCTCGACGACCTCGACCCCTTCAGGGAACGCGGCCCGTGCAGCATCACGGGTGAGTCCCCTGATCGGGCCGGCACCGCACGCCTGCAGTTCCTTCAGCAGAACACTTCCGATGTTCCCGGTGGCCCCTGTCACGAGGATCACGAGCGTCTTCCCCCTTCGTCGGACGATCAACTGGAAGGGACCCTAGAGATTCAAGCGCGCTTCAAGTCAAGACGGCCCTCGGCGGTTCGCCGGGCACGTCATCCGTACCTGCCTGAGCACCTTCGCGGGTACGCCGACAATGCTCCCCGGACCTCCGAAGCGGTCGCCCGGATCAAGCGCCGCTCCCCGCACGCGCGGGGATGATCCCTGGCGACGGGCGACACGTTCGGACGCTCACCACTGCTCACCGCACGCGCGGGGATCGTCTTGACGTCAGCAGACCGTCGGGCAACACGGCCGGATTGCTCCCCGTGCACGCGGGCGTCGTACTGCCGTGGGAGCATCCACCCACGCGCCACTGCTCCTTGACACCTTCACAGCACCACTGATCCCGGAGGGCGGCGCCGTTGCACTCGAACGCCGCCGGCCGGGCCAGCCCGAGACCGAAGCGGCCCGCGCCGACAGCCGCTCCAGAAAGAGCCGGACGTCGTTTATGTCTGAACCTCTGGAAGTGGGTCATTTCCGCGTCAGCGGCGTATGACACCGCAGGTCAACGAGTCTGCTCCCCGCGCCTGCGGGGATGGTCCCACCTGCGAGGAGCGGGCGTTGGTCTGCACATCCTGCTCCCCGCGCCTGCGGGGATGGTCCCTGTTGTCGACGACCAGGCGCAACCCGCCCGCTCTGCTCCCCGCGCCTGCGGGGATGGTCCCCCGCACACCGGCAAGGACGACTGAACCGGCCGGGCCCGAACCTGCTCCCCGCGCCTGCGGGGATGGTCCCGAGGTGCGACGCGTGTTGCACCCGCGCGCTCACTGCTCCCCGCGCCTGCGGGGATGGTCCCGACTCGCCGCCGCCCTCGGCCGCACCACCCTGCTGCTCCCCGCGCCTGCGGAGATGGTCCCGCCGGATCGCTGGCGGCGCGTTCGTTCAGCTCCTGCTCCCCGCGCCTGCGGGGATGGTCCCGCAGCCTGGCTGGTGCTGACGGGTTTACCCAACTGCTCCCCGCGCCTGCGGGGATGGTCCCTGCTGCCGATGTTGGAGGCGGTGTCCCAAGCCTGCTCCCCGCGCCTGCGGGGATGGTCCCGCCGCCGTCGCGCAGAAGGGACGCCGGGCCGCCTGCTCCCCGAGCCTGCGGGGATGGTCCCCGCCTGCTCCACGAGTGGCAGGACTTCGCCGCCCGCCTGCACGACGCCGGGCGCCAGCTGCCCTGCCTGGTATGGCCCTGACCTGTGGCTTCACCCCTTCCTGATCTTCCTTTCGGGGCTACTCGGAGGACGGTCGGAAGGGGGTCGTCAGACAGCCAGCTCACATTGAGGGCACATCCCTCCAGAAGTGCCCCCACCGGCCGTGCTGCCGCCGCCGGATGACCGCCCGTCGGTGCCCGGCGATAGCGTGTGCGCGCCCGCTCGTGGCCCGCGACTCGGAAGGCTCAATGGTGGATCATCAGCGTCCCTCCACGGAGGAGATCCTGGCACGCATGCCGGAACTCGCACCCTACGGCCGCGAGGCCGCTCTGCTGCGCCCCGAGCGTGGGGCACCCGAGGTCGGCGACAGCTCGATCGGCGGCCCGCTGCTGTGGCCCGCCGACGAACCGTGGCCCAGGTGCCCAGTGCGGGAGGACGACGGGCCGGACGGGTACCCACGATGGTGCCACTGGCGCAGATCCACACTCGTGACGCACCCGGCCCGTGGTGGCCGAACGGCGCGGACCTGCTGCAGGTGCTCTGGTGCCCTGTCGAGCACTGGGACCCGCCGGCCGACCAGGCCGACGGGAGCCCGGTGGTCGAACTGCGCTGGCGGCGCACCGCCGAGCTCTCCGGCCCTCCGGTGGCGGGCCCGCCGGAGCCGTCGATGCACTACGAGGACGAGTACCTGCCCGAGCCGTGCATCTTCTCGGTGGAGCACCTCACCGACTTCCCGTATCGCGAGGAGTTGCCGCCCGAACTGCGGCCCGCCCTCCAGCAACTGGTGAAGGACACCCACCCCCAAGGCAAGGACGTGATTACCCGCGTCGCCGGCTGGAAGCTCGGCGGCTGGCCGACCTGGCACCTCAACCACCCTCACCCATACGAGTGCGAGACCTGCGGGAACCGAATGACGCTGCTCTTCACGATCGCCAGTGACGACGTGACGGGCATCGTCGTCGGCCGCTGGGGCGAACTGCGGATCTTCACCTGCCCGGCCGACCACACGCACCCGTTCACCGCCGACCTGCACTGACATCCACTCGGCGCCGCCAAGCCCATCCCGCAGTGCCCGAGTGGGCAGCCCCCGGGGGCATTGCCACAATCCGCCGCCGTAGGCTCACCGGCATGGATCTCCCCGCCTGCGGCTGTCTGCTCTGCGACACCACCAGCGACAAATCCGCGTGGGACGCACGCGACAACCGCATCGCGGCGAACATCCGCGAGTACGACTGGAACGTCAACGGAGTCGCCGGCGGCGAACTGCCCGGCGACTGGTCCTACTCGATCGGACTCTGGCACACCCTGCGCAGCCCCGAGGTCAGCATCTTCGGCATCCCCTCGCAGACCGGCATGCGGATCGTCAACGCCCTCGCCCGCGAGATCCGAGCCGGGCATCCGCTCGAACCGGACCAGCGCCGCGACGACGTCCTGGGCAGCGGCCTCTCGGTGGCGATCCGGCCGGTCCACCCCAGCTGGTACCTCAGCTTCTTCGGCGCCGGTGTCGACTTCTACCAGCGACCGCCGCTGCCCATCACGCAGATGTTCTGGCCGGACAAGCAAGGACGCTTCCCCTGGGACGAAGGCGTGGACAAGACCTGCCGCACCACCCAGCCGCTCCTGTGGATACCCCGCGAGGAATCCACCGGTCCCTGGGCGAACGCCGAACCCGCCCAGTACCGACCTCACGAGTAACCGGAGCGGGGTCGATCTCGGTCACAGCCCCAGTCGAGCCCAGTCCGCGCCCGGATAGTCGGACTTGCGCTCCCTCGCCCTGCTGGACGGTGCCCTGACCGAGGAACTGTTCCCCGCGCCCGCAGAGATGGTCCCTGGGCCAGGGCCGCAGACCGTACGAACACTTCCTGCTCCCCGCACCCTCGGGGATGGTCCTCGCGAGGTGTCCAGAACGAAGAGGTTGTGCGACTTCTCCCCGCCCGCGCGGGGATGGCCCCCGAGCGGGAACCTCCCGCGGTTCCCACCCGGTCTACTCCCCGCGCCCTGCGGAGATCCGTCCTCGACGCTGCTGCGTACGACCACCAGGCCTGCGCCCCACTCGCGGGGATCGTCTCGCCGTCGGCAGACTGTCGGGCACCACGGCCGGCTGCTCCCCGTGCACACCAGCGTCATGCTGCCGTGGGAGTATCCCCCTACGTACTACTGCTCGTTGACACCTTCACCCCGCAGCTGAAGGGCGGCACCACCGCGCTCGAGCGGCGTCGGCCACAAGCCGGCCCGCGCCGGAAGCATCCGGGAAAAGGGAAAGGTCACTTATGCCCGAATCTCTGAAAGTGGGTAATTCCAGGGTCGGTGGCATGTAACGCCGCAGGTCAACAAGTCTGCTCCCCGCACACGCGGGGATGGTCCTGACGGTCGGTGGGCGGTGCCCGCGTACAATTCCTGCTCCCCGCACACGCGGGGATGGTCCCTGGGCGCCCATCACCTTGCTGGCCTGGCCCCACTGCTCCCCGCACACGCGGGGATGGTCCCTCGGAGATCGTCGTTCCGGACCTGTCGCTGTTCTGCTCCCCGCACACGCGGGGATGGTCCCGACGCACCGTCCGGCACATCCTCGGGCCGGTTCTGCTCCCCGCACACGCGGGGATGGTCCCATCAGCGCACCCCCGTGAACTCGCCGGTGACGCTGCTCCCCGCACACGCGGGGATGGTCCCAGACCCAGCATCAGCTCACATCAACTCAACCCCTGCTCCCCGCACACGCGGGGATGGTCCCAGGCTGGGGGCGATCGCGCCGCAGAGGGCGTCCTGCTCCCCGCACACGCGGGGATGGTCCCGGGTGGATCGTCACCTCGCTCGGTGTGTCAGCCTGCTCCCCGCACACGCGGGGATGGTCCCGCGGTCACGTTGGCGCGCTGATCGGGCTCGTTCTGCTCCCCGCACACGCGGGGATGGTCCCGGGCGGCGATGACGTCGGTGACACGGTAGATCCTGCTCCCCGCACACGCGGGGATGGTCCCCATCGGGATGCGAAGGCCATTTGGAGACCCCCCTGCTCCCCGCGCACGCGGGGATGGTCCCCAGACCATGGAGGCCTCCGCGGTGGCCCGGTTCTGCTCCCCGCGCACGCGGGGATGGTCCCGACGCCTCCGCGCCAGCCTGGCCACCGCGAAGCTGCTCCCCGCGCACGCGGGGATGGTCCCGCGTCTACCGGCAATGGCCGATCATCCCCCGACTGCTCCCCGCGCACGCGGGGATGGTCCCACGCCCTTGAGGTCTGCCGAGAAGTCGGCCAGCTGCTCCCCGCGCACGCGGGAATGGTCCCTCGCCATCAGGGCAGGCGAGTCGTGGGTTCGGCTGCTCCCCGCGCACGCGGGGATGGTCCCAGGCGCTGCTCAACACTTTCGTGAGCGGCGGTCTGCTCCCCGCGCACGCGGGGATGGTCCCTCCGGGCCGGGAGCGAGGGGCATATCGGCCTCCTGCTCCCCGCGCACGCGGGGATGGTCCCTGGGCGTAGTCCAGGGGCGGGGCCACGGTCTCCTGCTCCCCGCACACGCGGGGATGGTCCCGTCCGCAAAGCCACCATCGACGACCTGACGATCTGCTCCCCGCACACGCGGGGATGGTCCCCACGTGATGTCGCGCAGCGGTGTGTGCTGCCACTGCTCCCCGCACACGCGGGAATGGTCCCACCTCAGCCGACGGCAGCTCCGCGTGGGGCGACTGCTCCCCGCACACGCGGGGATGGTCCCTCGAAGTTCAGCGTGCGCACGTGTCGCACCCCCTGCTCCCGCACACGCGGGGATGGTCCCGGGTCGCAGCTGGGGTAGTCGGTGTCCAGCACCTGCTCCCCGCACACGCGGGGATGGTCCTCACGCCGGTCGCCATCGCGCCAGCATCGGTTCGACGAGCTGCCACTGATCGTCCTTCAGGTCCGAGGGGCACCGACGTCGCTCCGTCACAGTTGATCAATATCGCGGGCACGGACCCGGCCGCCACAAGATCACGGAACCGGGTCCGTGCCGTCACGACCAAAGCCGAACAGCTGGGGGAATCCCCTATCGAACACCCTCTGGGAGGACCCCTCGGCGGGAACTCCGTGGGCGGCAGGATCCGTCCCGGTCCGGGTGGGCACCGGCAGTCGGCTCTCCCCCGCCAACGCGGTCGCCCCGCAGCCCCGAACGCCCAACTGAGGGCGCCGGGCAGGTCATCTGTGGTTGACGATGACGGTGATGCCCCAGCCGATCGCGGCGAGCACCACCGCGAACATCAGCCCGGCCATGGCGCGAGCGACCGGCCCAGCGGCAGGCCGGTCGGCGGCGGGCCGGTCGGCGGTGGGCCGGTCGGCGGCAGGCCGGTCGGCGGCAGGCCGGTCGGCCGCAGGCCGGTCGGTGCCCGTTGCCGGGTTGAGCAGGCGCAGAGCGATCGCGAACAGGGCGGGGAGGCCCGCGCCAGTGAGCAGGCCGACCATGACGATCCGCCAGAGCGCGTCCAGGTTGATCCAGGAGTTCACGGGCTCACCTGGTCATTGGACTTGACCCGCTCGGGCACCACCGAGCCCGTCCATACGGCGTTGACGTTGTCCGGCGTGACGGCCGCCCGGCGGGACGCCACGAAGAAGGCCGCCGACGCCAGGACCAGCAGCACGAAGATCACCACCACTCCCGCCGTCCCGCCGATCCCGTCCGCCACCCAGTAGGCCAGCGCCCCGACCAGCGCGGCGGCCGGCAGCGTCAGCAGCCAGGCCGTCACCATCCGACGGGCGAGCCGCCAGCGGACCATGGCGCCGCTGCGGCCGATTCCCGAGCCCAGGATCGATCCGGTGGCGACATGGGTGGTGGAGAGCGAGTAGCCGAAGTCGGTGGAGCAGAGGATCACGGCCGCCGAGGCCGACTCGGCGGCCATGCCCTGCGGCGACTCGATCTCCACCAGGCCCTTGCCCAGGGTGCGGATCACCCGCCAGCCGCCGATGTACGTCCCCAGGGCGATCGCCACCGCGCAGGAGAGGATCACCCAGTCCGGCGCCTTCGACCCGGCGGGCAGGGTGCCGTTGGCGATCAGGGCCAGGGTGATGACGCCCATGGTCTTCTGCGCGTCGTTGGTGCCGTGGGCGAGCGAGACCATCGACGCCGAACCGATCTGGCCGTACCGGAACCCACGCCCACGCGCGTCCTCGGGGACCCCGCGGGTGAGGCGGTAGACCAGGACGGTACCGGCGGCGGCCACCGCACCGGCGATGAACGGCGACAGAGCTGCGGGCACGATCACCTTGGAGACCAGTCCCTGCCACTTGACGGCCGAGGCCCCGGCCGCCGCCACCGTCGCCCCGATCACCCCGCCGATCAGCGCGTGCGAGGAACTGGAGGGGATCCCGAGGAACCAGGTGGCCAGGTTCCACAGGATGCTGCCGGTCAGTCCGGCACAGACCACGGTCAAGGTCACCGCCCCCGTGGCCACCAGCCCGTTGGCGATGGTCGCCGCCACCGCGGTCGACAGGAACGCCCCGACCAGGTTCAGCACCGCCGACACCGCAACCGCGACCCGCGGAGGGAGAGCCCCGGTGACGATCGACGTCGCCATCGCATTGCCGGTGTCGTGAAACCCGTTGGTGAAATCGAACCCCAGCGCCGTGACCACCATCAACGCCAGGACCGCGTCGTTGCCGGTCACGGACCCGAATCTACCCCGCACCCCGCGCCGATCCCGGCCCCAAAACGACGCCCCGCACCGATCGGATCAGTCCCCCGACCGGGCAGCCGCACCCCGCTCGGCGGCACTGCGCAGTACACAGAACTCGTTGCCCTCGGGATCTCCCAACACACAGAACTGGATGTTCTGGAGTGTGAGAGATGGCAGCGGCATCTGTGCTGGTCAGGGGCTCGGAAGCTGGTCAGGGGCAAGGCGCGCTCCCCAAGTGGGACATGGAAGATGCGCGCAACCCACTGTCCGGCACGGTGTTCACCGAGACCCTTCGGGGTGTCCGGTGCATCCGGCTGTCCGTCCTCACGGACGAGACCACCAGCCCCGAGCGCCAGCGGGAAGCGTGCGACCACGTAGCCGGAGAGCTGCGGGTCACGTTCGGCGAGGGTGACGCGCTCCGCGAAGCGGTGGACCTTGACGTCAGCGCGTCCAAGACGTCCCCGTGGGAGCGCCCGCAGCTTCTCCGCTGGCTCAGCAACCCGGGCGCGTACGACGCGCTGGTGTTCTGGCGTTTTGACCGTGCCATCCGCTCCATGGGGCACATGTACGCCCTCGCCAACTGGGCGCGCGAGCACCGAAAGGTACTCATCTTCGCCGAGGGTCTGGGCGGGGGCCGGCAGGTGTTCGACTTCCGCAACCCCATGGATCCCATGGCAGAACTCCAACTGTTCATGCTGGCTTTCGCCGCACAGTTCGAGTCGCAGTCCATCAGCGACCGCGTGAGCGGCGCGCAGGCCGCCATGCGCAAGATGCCGCTTCGCTGGCGCGGCGGGGGTCGTCCGCCGTACGGCTACATGCCCGCCCCGATGCCCGAGGAATTCCGCGGCAAGGGCTGGACCCTGGTGCCCGATCCGGACGCCGTGGCGGTCATTGAGCGCATCGTCCGTGAGCTGCTGGAGGGAGCCACGGTGTCCGCCATCGCTGCGGATCTCAACGCCGATGGTGTGCTCAGCCCGCGCGACTACTGGGCCGACAAGATGGGCCGCGAGCGGGGCGGCAAGACCGGCGGAACGAAGGGCTCGCACGTCGTGCGGGAGACGTTCAAATGGACCCCGGCCGTCATAGCCCGGATGCTCCGCAACGAGGTGTTGTTGGGCTGGAAGATGCACAACGGCGTGCCTGTGCGGGACGACAAGGGCAACCCGATCATGTGCAGCGAGACGCCGATTCTCACCCGTGAGGAGTTCGACCAGATCGGCGCCGTTCTGGACGAACGCAGCATCAACAACGGCGACCGGTCCGACACGGACGCGCTGTTGCTGCGCGTCATCCACTGCGATTCGTGCGGCGGGCGCATGTACCTCAACAAGCAGGACGGCAAGCAGCCCACGTACAAGTGCAATTACCACGCCCGGGGCGACAAGTGCGAAGCGCCCGCGAACATCCGGGGAGACTGGGCGGACGAGTACGTGATAGCCGAGTTCCTGCGCCTGGTCGGCGGAATCCAGACCCGAACGACCGTGGTCGTCCCCGGGTACGACCCCGAGCCCGAGTTGAACGCGACCGTGGCCGAGTTCACCGCGCACCTGAAAATTCAAGGACAGCAGAAGTCCAAGCACGCCGCGAACGAGTGGCAGAAACGGCATGACGCGCTGGACAGCCGCATAGCCGAGTTGGAGTCCCGCGAGAAGACCGAGCCGCAGCGCATCACCACGGCCACCGGGCGCACCTTGCGGACGACTGGCAGGCTGCCGACACCGCAGAGCGGCGCGGCATGCTGGTTGACGCCGGAGTCCGGCTGAACGTCCGCCGGGGCACCCGTGGCGGGTGGCGCAAGCTCGACACCCGGCGGGTGGACTTCACCATGAACGGCGAACTCGACCCCGCCGCCGAGGAACTGTTGGCGGTCGCGCTCGACATTGAGTCCGAGGGAAGGTCCAAGCTGCTGCCCGCAGCCGCATAACGGCCCCATAGAGCCCCGAACAGCCCCGAACAGCCCCGGTCGGCCCCCCGTTGGTCGGCCGGGGCTCTCGTGTGCCCGCAGACGGGCGCCTGTGGCCTCGGGATCCGCCGGCCCCGGACCGGCCGACAGCGGCAAGAGGGGTGATGAGGTGGTGGTTCTTCCCTATTTTTTTGAACACATAGAAAAAACTAAGAAAAAACAGAAACAGGACCACTCTCGCCACCCCACCACCAGGACGGGAAACCTCCGCCCTTCACTACTTCCGAGACGGGAAACCTCTGCTCCCCATTACTTACGAGGGGGAGCGGGCAAGGTCCGGTCCCTACTCATACCGGGAAGGGCCACAGCCGCACGCCCCACAAGGGGCCTGGCAAGGTCTGCTCCCTATTACCTACAGAGGGCCGATACAACCTGCGGCCCGTGAAGGACGGAGAACATCACGGGCGACACCCTGAACCGGGCCGGCTACCTGGACGGCCCCGGGACAAGGACGCGATCCGCGCTGCCGAGTGGCAGTGGGACGAGCGCATGGAGCGCCTGGCCGCCCTGCGCACTCGAACCCCGAGACGTACGACCGCATGGGCACCACCGCCCGCATGTCCCTCGGCTACTACGAGAACGCGAAGAAGTTTGCAGCCCAGTACGGGCGCGACACCACGAAGGGTGGCAACTGATATGAGCGCCGAGATCGAGAAGGCCGCCGAGCGCCTTGCCAAGCTGCGCGCACAGATCGACAAGGTTTCCGGTCCGCTGGCTGACGCCGAGGCGCAGTTGCGTGCCGCCGAGGATGCTGAGAAGGCCCGCCGCGCGGAACGAGAGATCGAGTACAGCCGCGAGTTCGTCAAGAACTCGCCGGAGCGGGCCAGCGAGGCAGCGAATTCCGGCGACGACGCCCGACAGCGATTCTATGACGCCCTGTCGGCGGAACCGTGGTTCGCGGCCATATGTTGAATTCCGAGCCGCCCGACACAAGCGCGGACACGTCCTGACGGGGTGATTGTCCCGCGCGCTGTTCTCTCCGAGCCTGATTGGCGCGACGTTTTCAAGGACTCGCCGGCCGCCGAGATCCAGGTAGCCAATATCCGCTGTCGGGAAATGGCCTCGGCCGAGTGGCAGCGCGTTGTGCCGATTCTCGAAGTGACCGCAGGGCTCGGCGAGGTGGACCACTCGACCGTCAAGGATTTGTGCGTCTGCGTGGCCCGCATCGACCAGGCCGAGCGGGACCTGTCCGAACGCGGACTCATGGTCACTGCCGAGCGCGGCACGGTGAAGAACGGGGCCGCCACCATCGCGGCACAGTACCGCTCCCAACTCGCCCGGTACATTCGAGAGTTAGGCTTGTCGCCGAGTGCTCGTGTCGCTATTGCCCCGCCGGAGCCGGATGCCGATTCCGACATTTGGGATTGACCGTCTCGCCAGATGGTGGCAGCTAATCAGTCAGCAGAATTGCATGGGCCCCATCCTGTCTTCCATAAGCGGAGGATAGGACGGGGCCTTTTGTGTTTCTCGCTTTCAATCGCTTGATGGTGCTATCTGTAGGCGCATTCCTTCATAGACTTCCCTGAGGTCCCGTGCATCGGAAATCTTTCGCACTTCTACTGCCTTGACGACTTCGAGGGCGCGCCAATGATTGGATGGCGCTACTCGACCAGACAGCATGGCGCGCTGTGCCGAATCACATGCTTCATCCAATCGATTAGTGGCCACCAAGGAAAGCGCCAGGTCGATATTGGCGGATGCCACCCGGCGAGGCCATTTGCTAACATCCTCCGAGGGCGATAGTCGCGAAATAACTTCTCGCGCGTATGCTTCGGCCGCCGGATCGCCGAGCCATGCAAGTGTGGTTGCCGCATAGGCGAGTGACTTGGCTGGATCGTATTGGAAATGATGCTCTGGCCGATTTGGAATGCCCAACGCAGCGGAAAGTTCTTGCACTCGATCTATTGCGGCATGAGTCTCGGTCGAATAGCCCAAGCGTGCAAATGCTCGCCCCTGCTGCGCAAGCGACTGGATTTCAATCGAGCTTCCGGCAGGCGCCAACTGTTGAGCAGTCGCGCTAAGTTCTACCGCCTTGGAGTAGTTGCCGTCAGTGAGAACCCGCCAAGCATCAGTTTCAAAGCACCAAGCCTGGATTTCTGAATTCTCGGCATGCTGCGCAAGAGTCATCGCCGTTCGCAGTCTCGCAGTTGCTGCGTCCTGCTGGTTAAGGTCAATATGCAGAGTTGCGCCGAGAAGAGAGAACCAGCCACCTATGACGAGTAGCTGCCGGTGCTCGGAAAGAGTCTTTTTTGCATCCATGAGATTGGCTACATAGAGTGTATATTTCCGCACCTTCCCCAAGAGTTCCTGAGGGGCTACGGTCGGATATTTGGTTGCCAGTTCATGAAAAGTCAGCTCAAGTCGTTCAAGCGTTTCCTTGCCTACGTCACTGGCAGATACCCTGCGCGCAAGCTCCAATGCTTCGATCTCATCGTCATATTCCAACGTAATGACGGGGATATTTTTGTCTCGCGATGGCTTCGGGGTGGTTGCGGTGTACAGGAGAGAGTTAAGCTCAATTAGCGTGACTCGCAAGACCTTGGCCAGGGTCGGGCGCTGCCAATCCTGGGGGTCCACCTTTCCGCTTTCCCATCTCGCCACAGTAGAGCGATCCACACCCAGATCCTGTGCCAAGGACTCCTGAGTGAATCCAAGGGCCCTTCGCCTTTCAACAAGGGCCCTGCGCCGCTCTGCCATGCCGCCTCCCGGTCTCTGACTATCCGTTCTAGCAGGTCAGACCACCCATTGCAGAGAGTCTGAGACATGGATGCCACACGGATGCGTCATCCCTGCTCTGTCCAACTGCGAACGGCAGCCCTGTACTGGTGAATCACACAGTCCGGCGCTGATCGGAGGGACAGCAGTGAAACGCCCAAGCATCGTGACCGGCGCCCTGGCCGTGGCGGTCGCTCTCGGGCCCGCCGCACTTGTGCTCGCCCTCGCCAAGCTCGACCCGCAGAGCGCCCGCCGTTGGGTCTGGTGGTTTTTCGCCCTGGCGGTCGCCATGCTCGGCGTCGTCTATGGCGGAGACTGGGAAACCTGGTGGCGCCGAAGACGTGCCCGAGGCCGAGTGAGAGCGTCCCGGCGGCACGGCACCGCGCTGTGCCGAGAGGCGCGACAGGGACGGGCCCGCTCATGACCATGCCGACCGACACACCCACCGTGCCGGACGGGCTGCACTGGGAAACGGGCTGGTGCTGGCCCTGCGGCGAAACCCTGGACGTGACGCCGATACCGGCCATAGGGCGGCGCACGGTCATGACCGTCTGTCAGTACCACTACGGGAAGTACACCGCCCGGTTCCGCCGGACGATTCAGCTCCACCCGTGGCACGGGTTGCTGTCGCGGACGCGCGCCCGCTCGGCGGTCTCCTGATCTCCCGGAGTGGTCCCCCACGCTCCGGGTTCGCCCGCCGGTCCCACCCGGCGGAAGGGTGCGCAGGGTGGCGCGCACCTGGTCGCCTCGGTTCGGTTCCTCGGCCCGGATCGGGGCGACCCCTTGAACTCCCGGCGGTGCCTGCGCTGCGCCGGGCTGCACAACCCCCGCCCTGGTGACGTGACGGTGGACGGCACGGACGACCGGGGCGGGGCACAGACGAATCACGGTATGGAGCAGCGGAGATGCACGAGTGCCCCGAGGGCCCCGGACACAAGGTCGAGACGACCACGGAACCCGGCGCCTTACAGAGCGGTCCGGGCGGGCCGGTCTGGCGGTGCCTGACGTGCGGCCGGTGGGGCGGTGTCATGGGCGCCGAGTGGGCTGCGCTGTTCCCCGGTGAACCGGTGCTGTTCCCCCTCGGGTGGACGCGCCCCGGCGCTCCGGCCCCGTTCCGCAAGGCACGTCCCCTCGGGCGCGGATAGCCGCGCCACATGAACTCCCGTCCTGGCGGACGGAAAGGGAATCACCCGCCAGGACGGGGCCCAACTCCCGCTCCGGGCGTACCAACCCCGTACCGGGGCGGGCCACAGGTCCCGTCCCGGGCTTTGGTTGAGGTCCATTCCGCCCGGGGCGGGGTACAGCCCCACATTGTCTGTTCTCACCCGGCAACGGGCCGGAGCGGGCAAGGTGGGTCGTTCGCACCTCCGATCAACACCAAGACTGAGGAGGAAAGTTGAGTACCGCTACCGAACTCGTCCGCGTCGCCCCGTGGGGCATGGGGCGTATGGCGCCGCTCCGCAACGGTGAGCCGTCGCAGTGGCAGTACGCGGGGTTGGACCCCGCGACGCAGACCGGGCTGTGGTTCGGCAAGGACGGCACCATGAGCCCCGCCGAGCTGGGAAAGCACGGCACGTCGGTGGGCACCTACCCGCCCACCCAGGTCGGCAAGGACGGCAAGGTTGACGGCGACTCCGGCCACGACGCGACGCAGGACTAGGAGGTAACACCATGGACGGACGCCCGGTGCTGGTCTCCACCGAAGCCGAGGACCCGACCGCCGATCTGGTCATAGCGGAGTTGAACCGGCGCTGGGTGCCCGTCCTCCGGTTCGACCCCGGACGAGACTTCCCGGCCCGCGCGACGCTGGCCGCTTCGATCACGGCTGACGGCTGGTCGGGAAGTCTCACGGTGGGCAAGCGCACTGCCGATCTCTCCCGCGTCCGCGCGCTCTACCACCGGCGGCCGAACCCGTACGCGCCGCAGAGCGACCACCAGGCCGACCGGTTCGCCGCCCAGGAGAACCGCCGGGGGCTCAATGGCGTGCTCGGCGCACTTCCGGGCTGTCTCTACCTGAGCCACCCGCAGGCCATCGCCCGCGCCGAGTACAAGCCCGCGCAACTCTCCCTCGCTTCCCGGCTCGGGTTGCTGGTCCCGGCGACGTTGATCACCAACCATCCGGCCGAAGCGAAGCTGTTCGCCGCTGCGCAACCTGCGATCTACAAGCCCCTGCACGCCGGGGCCTACCACGTGGACGGCGAACCCGCCGGTATCTGGGCGGCGTCGGTCGAGCCCGGGGAGATCACCGACGCCGTGAGCACCTGCGCCCATCTCTTTCAGGCGCAGGTGCCGAAGTCCGGCGACGTGCGCGCCGTAGTGGTCGGGGAGCAGGTGTTCTGTGCGCTGATCACTGCCCCTCCCGGGGTGCTCGACTGGCGCAGCGAGTACCGGAACCTGAGCTACGAACCCGTGGACTGCCCCGGTCCGGTCCGGGCCGCCCTGCTGCGGTTTCTCGGTGAGTTCGGCCTGCGCTTCGGGGCGTTCGACTTCGCCGTGACCCCCGAGGGTGAATGGTGGTTCCTGGAGTGCAACCCGAACGGTCAGTGGGCGTGGCTGGAGCACGCGGCGGGCCTGCCGATCACGTCCGCTATCGCGGATCTTCTGGAGAACGGAGTAACCGAGTGAACGAGTCCGAGGGACTGCGGGCGGTGCTGGCCGCACAGCTCAAGGAGGCGGGCGCGATCCGGTCCGCTGAATGGGAAGCGGCCGTGCTGGCTGTCCCGCGTGAGGCGTTTCTGCGGGACGGCTGGTTCGAGTACGACGGCGATGGGTGGTACCGGCCCGTGTCGCTGGACGAGTCGCCCAAGCTGATCGGCCGCGTGTACGAGGACGACACGTTGGTGACGCAACTCGCCGGCTGCGTGGTGCCCCGACAGGTCGAGGGCCGGTTGGCGCAGGTGCCCACGTCGTCTTCGACGCTGCCTGGCCTGGTGGTCCGGATGCTCGAAGACCTGCGGGTACAGCCCGGCATGTCCGTGCTGGAGGTGGGCACCGGCACCGGGTACTCAACTGCCCTGCTGACGCACGTCCTTGGCGACGATCAGGTGACATCGATCGAGGTGGACGCGGACGTGTCGGCTCGGGCGTCCGTGGCGCTCGGCGGACTCGGCTACTGGCCCGAGCTGGTGACCGGTGACGGGCTCGCCGGGCACGCCAAGGGGGCGCCGTATGACCGGATCATCGCCACGTGCGGGGTCCGAACCGTTCCGGCCGAGTGGATCACGCAGACCCGGCCGGGCGGTGAAATCCTGGTGACCGTGGGCGGCTGGATGAACGCTTCCGAGCTGGTACGGCTCACGGTGGCCGATGACGGCACGGCAACCGGTCCGGTACTCGGCGGCGGTGTGTCGTTCATGCTCGCCCGCCCGCACATGCCCCCGCCGCTCGGCATGCTGCCCGCGCTCGACCAGGGCGAGGCCCGTCCGGCGGGGATCGGCGCTGACGTGCTCGACCAGTGGGCGGCCCGGTTCGTGGCGCAGTTCGCGGCGCCCACGGCGCAGTACTTCGCCATGCCCCGGAACGGACGCACCGAGCACGTGTTGGTGGACGTGGACGGCGGGTCATGGGCCGTGGTGCTCGAGGACGGGGGCCGGTGGCTGGTCCGGCAGGGCGGACCGGTCCGGCTCTGGGACTCAGTGGCCGAGCTGATCACCCGGTGGCGCGTCGCGGGTGAGCCCACCGGCGAGCGGCTGCGGATGGTCGTCAGCGCCGAGGGCCAGCGGATCGAATGGGACTGAGCGAGGAAACTCGGGCGCCTGGCCAGTAGGCCCCATGTACGACGATGCCCCGTGCGGTCTCTTTGACCGTGCGGGGCCTCTTGCATGCTCTGGCGTGACGATATGCTCAGCAGAACTGGTAGTCGCGTGTGTTGGGATCGGCGAGCACGGCCCACCCGGTCCCGTCGGGGTTCCGGTGGTCGGCGACGAACCTCGCGCCCAGGGCCGCCAGCCGCTCGATCTCACCATCGCGCGCGGTCTCGGGACGCAGGCACAGGTGGACGCGGTTCTTGACCGTCTTCGGCTCCGGCACCTGGTTGAAGTACAGCACCAGCCCGCCACCGAGCGACACCTGCGTCTCCCGGTCCCCCGGCACCGCGTCCGGATCGACCGGCCGACCCGTCACCTCGCCCCAGAACCGGGCCAGTTGGTACGCGTCGGCGCAGTCGATCGCCACGTTCTGCAGTACCGAGACCATGCGCGCGAGTCTCCCCGATCTGCCGCCGGGACGCCAACTCCCGCGCGACAGGGGGGTCCAGGCGCCCGCCCCGCGAAGGTCGCCTGATCCCCGGCACCGCACTCAGCCCGCCGGAACGGAGTCCTGCTGCCCCAGATGGTCCCCGTACACCGCGACCTTGTACCGCACAATGTCCAACGACCGTTGCAGCTCGCCGAGTTGGCCGAGCGCCCGGCCCTCGTGCGTGCGCAGCAGGGCGAGCCGGTCGGGTTCGGTTCCGACGCCCGCGCGGACGAGTTCGGCCCGGCGGGCGGGTTTCCATCGGATCAGGTGCATTTCCCGATGGGCGAGGGGCCGAACCGGGGCGGGAACTCGCGGCGGTGGATCGTGCAGGCGGTGGAGGACAGTCTGCGGCGGCTGCGCACCGACTGGATCGACCTGTACCAGGTGCACCGGCCGGACCACCGGACGGATGTCGAGGAGACCCTGTCGGTGCTGGGCGACCTGGTCCGGCAGGGAAAGATCCGGGCGTTCGGCTGCTCGACCTTCCCGGCCGAGCAGATCGTCGAGGCGCACTGGGTGGCGGAGCGCCGCGCGCTGCCGCGCTTTCGGACCGAGCAGCCTCCGTACTCGCTCCTGGCGCGCGGCGTCGAGTCCTCGGTGCTGCCAGTGGCGCAGCGCTACGGGATGGGGGTGATGACCTGGAGTCCGCTGGCATCGGGTTTCCTGACCGGCCGTTACCGCAAGGGCGGGACGATCGACCTGTCCTCGGGACGGGCGGCGCTGACGCCGCACCGGTTAGATCCGGCGCTGCCGGTGAACGCCCGCAAGCTGGAGGGGGTGGAGCAACTGGTCGAGCTCGCGGACGAGTTGGGCTGCACGCTGCCGGAGCTCGCGGTGGCGTTCCCGCTGGCGCACCCGGCGGTCACCTCGGTGATTCTCGGCCCGCGCACGGTGGAGCAGCTGATGGGCCTGTTGAAGGGCGCCTCGCTGGTGCTGGACGACGCGGCGCTGGACCGGATCGACCGCGATCGTCGCGCCGGGCACCGACCTGTACCCCCCCCGGACGGCGTCTGGACCTCCCCGGGGCTCGCCCCCGCCGCCCGCCGCCGCCCGGCCGCCGAGCGCGCGGCGGCGACGGTGGCGGTGGCGGTGGCGGCGGACCACTGACGACCGCTCAGCGGGGCAGCTCGGCGTGCCGTCGCAGAAAGGCTTCGACGTCCGCCGGGTCCTCCAGCGGCAGCGGGTAGAGCAGCAGCCGGTCGACGCCGAGGTCGGCGTAGCGCCGCGCGTCCTCGGGGCTGGTCTCGACCGGGTCGATCTGCATGAAGTTGATCTCCAGCCGGCCGAGGTGCGCGGGCCGGGGCACCTCGGCCGCGGCCTTGCGCAGCCCGTCGAGGTGGCGGGCCAGGTCCTGCGGGCTGCGGCCGTTGCCGATCCAGCCGTGGCCCTTGGCCACGGCCCGGCGGTAGGCGGCGGGGCTGTGGCCGCCGATCATGATCCGCGGGCCGTCCGGCCGGACGGGGCGCGGGTGCGCGTCCACGTGGTCGAAGTCGGCGTACCGGCCGTGGAACTCCGGTTCGGGCGAGCTCCACAACTGGCGCATCGCGTCCAGGTATTCGTCGGTGCGCCCGCCGCGCTCGGCGAGCCGCACGCCGACGGCGGCCAGTTCCGGCTCCAGGTAGCCGGGTGCGACGCCGAGCAGCAGCCGGCCGCCGGAGAGCACGTCGAGGCTGGCGGCCTGCTTGGCCAGCACCACGGGGTTGCGCTGCGGCAGGATGAGGATTCCGGTGCCCAGTTCCATGCGTTCGGTCAGCGCCGCGACGAAGGACAGGTGCACCAGCGGATCGAGGATCGGATCGGTGGGTGCCATCGGTGATTCCGGCACCCGGGGGCTGGGCAGTACCACGTGGTCGCCGACCCACCACGACCGGTAGCCCCACTCCTCGGCCCTGCGCGCCAGCCGCGCCGTGTCGGCGGGCCCCAGCGTCGCCTTGGCGCTCAGCCCGTACACACCCAGTTCCATCGCCCCCGCCTCCGTCGGTCCTGCCCCGCCCCGGGCTCCGGCCACAAACCGGCCGGAGCCGTACCGGCCCCTGCTCACCCACGAACAGGCGAGCGACCTCGATCATTCCCCGGGCCGCCCCCCGGCCTGTCCCGGGAACGCCCCCCGCGACCGGTGGCGGCCGGTCAGTACCGGACGACCGCCAGGAACGCCATCGTGCAGAGCACGGTGGCCAGCAGGGCGGAGAGCAGGCAGCGGACGCGCAGGCGGTGGTAGCGGGCACCGTACTGCTCGCGGAGCCGTTCCCGGGTCTCCCGGAACTGTTCGAGCCTGCGCCGGGCGGCCTGGAGCTGGGCGTGCGCGAAGTGGTGCTCCAGATCGAGGCGTTGAGTGGCGGTCAGCCAGGGCAGCAGGTCGGCGAATTCCGCGGCGGCCCGCCGGGCCTGCCGGGTCTGGTCCTGCCAGTACAGGTAGCCCTCGAGTTGCCGTAGGCCCGTGTCGGCCTCGCCCGCGGCGCCGACGGAGGGGCCCGGGCCGGTGGGCGTCCGCTCGGTCATGACCGCTCGTCGCGCGTGATCACCCGGCCGCCCTGGTGTCCGGCGTCCTGGAGCTCGTCGGGGACGTCGGGGTGGTTCAGGTTGAACGCCGGGGATTCGGAACGGACCTTCGGCAGGGTGACGAAGTTGTGCCGCGGCGGCGGGCAGGAGGTCGCCCACTCCAGCGAGCGGCCGTAGCCCCACGCGTCGTCGACCGCGACCTTCTCGCCGTACTTGGCCGTCTTCCAGACGTTGTAGAGGAACGGCAGCATCGACAGGCCCAGCAGGAACGAGCCGATGGTGGAGATCATGTTGAGGGTCGTGAAGCCGTCCGAGGCCAGGTAGTCGGCGTAGCGGCGGGGCATGCCTTCCGCACCGAGCCAGTGCTGGACCAGGAAGGTGGTGTGGAAGCCGACGAACAGCGTCCAGAAGCAGATCCTGCCGAGCCGTTCGTCGAGCATCCGGCCGGTCATCTTGGGCCACCAGAAGTGGAAGCCGGCGAACATCGCGAAGACGACGGTGCCGAACACCACGTAGTGGAAGTGCGCGACCACGAAGTAGCTGTCGGAGACGTGGAAGTCGATCGGCGGGGAGGCCAGCAGCACGCCCGTCAGGCCGCCGAACAGGAAGGTGACCAGGAACCCGAACGCCCACAGCATCGGTGTTTCGAAGCTCAGTGAGCCCTTCCACATGGTGCCGATCCAGTTGAAGAACTTCACGCCGGTCGGGATGGCGATCAGCAGCGTCATGAAGGAGAAGAACGGCAGCAGCACTTGGCCGGTGACGAACATGTGGTGCGCCCAGACCGTGACGGACAGGCCGGAGATGGCGATGGTGGCGGCGATCAGGCCGGAGTAGCCGAACATCGGCTTGCGGGCGAAGACCGGGATGATCTCGGAGACGATGCCGAAGAACGGCAGCGCGATGATGTACACCTCGGGGTGGCCGAAGAACCAGAACAGGTGCTGCCACAGGATCGGGCCGCCGTTGCCGGGGTCGAAGACATGGGCGCCGAACTTGCGGTCCGCCTCCAGGGCGAGCAGCGCGGCGGCCAGCAGGGGGAACACCATGATGATCAGCACGGCGGTCAGCAGGGTGTTCCAGACGAAGATCGACATCCGGAACATCGTCATGCCCGGGGCGCGCATGCAGATGATCGTGGTGATGAAGTTGACCGAGCCGAGGATCGTGCCGAAGCCGGAGAACACCAGGCCCATGATCCACAGGTCGCCGCCGATGCCCGGCGCGTGGATGGCGTCCGAGAGCGGGGAGTAGGCGAACCAGCCGAAGTCCGCCGCGCCGTTGGGGGTGAGGAAGCCCGCCGCCGCGATCAGCGAGCCGAACAGGTACAGCCAGTAGGCGAACA
Organism: Kitasatospora sp. NPDC059673; assembly: GCF_042734215.1. Lineage (NCBI taxonomy): Bacteria > Bacillati > Actinomycetota > Actinomycetes > Kitasatosporales > Streptomycetaceae > Kitasatospora > Kitasatospora sp. NPDC059673. Next base: position 104,884 of record NZ_JBHWEN010000009.1, read on the forward strand.
TGTTCAGCCGCGGGAAGGCCACGTCCGGCGCGCCGATCTGCAACGGCATGATCCAGTTCGCGAAGCCCGAGAACAGCGGGGTGGCGAACACCAGCAGCATCACCGTGCCGTGCATGGTGAACAGTTGGTTGAACTGCTCGTTGGAGACGATCTGCGTGCCCGGCCGGGCCAGCTCGGCGCGCATGATCAGCGCCATCACGCCGCCGATCAGGAAGAACGCGAACGACGTACCCAGGTACAGGGTGCCGATGGTCTTGTGGTCGGTGGTGGTGATCCAGCGGACCAGCACGCTCCCCGGCTTGCGCACTGCGCCGCGCGAATCGGGTTCCGCCGCAGGCGACGGATTGCGGTCGGTCAGGACGGTCATGGTGGCTCCCTTGCCAAGACGGACCCCCCATCTCTATCAGTAATCACCCGAACCCGTACGGTTACGAAACGGCCTGCGGGCGCACCACGCCCCGCCTCCCGAGGACACGAAGGCGGGGCGCAAAAACGATGCAGCGTCAGAACGCTCGTCAGAACGCGGAGGTGTACGCGGTGAAGAACGGCGCGGTGGTCGGCCCGCCGCCGGGGGTGAAGCAGATCGGATACAACTGGACGGCGCCCGAGCTGCGGACCCAGGGCTGCGCGAGCTGGCACCAGCCGGCGCCACTGCCGAACGCGGTGACCTGGGCGTGGTCGGCCGGTACGGCAACACCCGGCAGGGTGACGGTGGACGGGACGCCGACGGTCAGCGTGTTGACGGCGCCCGCCGAGTTGAAGGTGGTGGCGGGCGGCACCGAGCCGTTGTACCAGAGATAGCCGAAGGACTTGGGCGGGATCGCGGGTCCGTGCACGGCACGTTTGACGGAGTAGCTGAGCGTCCATTCGGTGTCGAAGGGCGCGTTCGAGGCGTCGAAGCAGGCCACCACGAAGGTCTGGCCACTGCTGGACGGCCCCCACTCGGTGACCTTGCAGCGGGCGCCCTGGCCGGGGTCCACGGCGGTGACCTCGACGTTGCCGAGGTAGCCGGGGCCCCCGACGCCGGGCAGCCAGGCCTTCCAGCTGCCGGTGGCGCCGTGGAAGGAGCTGTTGCCGCCGCCGGAGGAGTTGTACTGGTCGAGCAGCGTGCCGCCGGCGGTGGAGTCCAGGTAGGCGTAGGCGGCGCCGGGCGGGAGGGGAGCGCCGCTGCTGGCGGTGTACAGCACGGTGAACGGCGAGTCGTCGAGCGCGCCGCCGGGCCGGTGGCAGCTCACGCCGACGTCGATACCGCTGCCGGCGGCGACCCAGCCGGCCACCTGGCACCAGGTGCCGGCGCGGTTGACGGCGGTGACGTGGGCGACGCCGCCGGGCCCGGCGATCAGCGGGAAGTGCACCACGTAGCTGCCGGTGCCGAGCTGGTCGACGGTGACGGGGTTGGTCGCGGGCGACGGCCAACTGCCCCACTGGCGCGACGGGTCGGGGACGTAGCCGGGCGGCGGGGTCGGGTTGTCGAGATAGGCGAAGCCCCAGCGGTCGGGAACGGCGGCATGCGCGGGGCCGGCGGTGGGGACGGCGGCGGCAAGCAGCGCGGCCAGCAGGGCCAGCACCAGCAGGACGGCCCGAACGGGCCGAACGGGCCGGGCGGTCCGGGCGGTCCGGGCGGTCCGGGCGGGTAGTACGGCGGATCCGGTGTGCATGGGCGGTCAACCCCCAGGGTGGCGAGGACGGGTGCGGCCGCCGTGCGCGCGCCCCGCCGCCGGGCTGCGGGACGGGGCGGGGCGGCGGGGCAGACGGCACCCGGCACGACGGACGGTGTGGTGCGGTGCGCGGTGCGGTGCGGTGCGGTGCGGTGCGGTGCGCGGTGCGGGGTGCGTGGTGGCACGGGAGTCCGGTGGCCACACATGCTAGGCGGGTCGTCGGCCGGTGGCCCAGCGTCCCGACCCGAACCCGTACGTCCGGCTACGGCGGGCGGCCGTTCGCAGGGCGGCCACTGCGTCGGCCGACGGAGCAGCCGCTACCGGTTGTGGCGTAGCAGTGAAGGGCCCGGGGCGGCTGGGGCGTCCGGTGCCCGGTGGGGGCCGGGCCGCTCGGCGCCGAGGGGTGGCGTCCCGCCAACCCTGGCGGCCCGCAGGGAAGTTGACGGACCGGCCATCGATCCGGCCCTGGCACTCCCCACCGGCGCGCAGGAGACCTGCTGGCGCTTCGTGCTTGCGCTCGGCACGCTCCTTGAGGTGCCGCGCACGAAGCTCCTCGTCCGAGCCGAACAGGGTGATCACCTGCCGATCAGCGGGAAGCGGCGGCCGCGCCGGGTCGCATCGGCGGCGACGCCGGTCACCTCGGCACGCAGCGCGGCGGGCCCGGGATCGCCACCGGGGTCGGCTGTCCGCCCCCGCCGGGATGCGAGTGGCGGCGGCACCAGAACGGCCGACCCGGCCAGCACTGTTCAGCGGCGGCGCCAGTCACCCCGACACGCAGCGCGACGAACCTGGAATCGCCACCGGGGTGGGGTGTCCGCTTCCGCCGGGATGCGAGTGGCGGCGGCGCCAGAACGGGCGGTCCGGCCAGCGCTGTTCGGCGACGACGCCAGTCACCCCGACACGCGGGCCGGCGTGCATGCGATCTCCACGGGGGTCGGGTGTCCGCTCCCGCCGGGAGGCGGGTGGCGGCACCAGAACGACCGGCCCGGCCAGCACTGCTCGGCGGCAGCGCCAATCACCCCGGCACGTGGGGCGACGGGCCCAGGATCGCCACCGGGCTCGGGTAGCCGCCCCCGCCGGGATGCGAGTGGCGGCGGCACCAGAATGGGTGGTCGGGCCAGCGTTGTACGCGGGGCGGTTGGCATGGGATCTCCACGGGGGTCGGCTGCCCGCCCCCGCCGGGATGCGAGTGGCGGCAGCGCCAGAACGGCCGGCCCGGCCAGCGCTGTTCGGCGACGACGCCAATCACCCCGGCACGCGGGGCGGTTGGCATGGGATCTCCACGGGGGTGGGTGTCCGCTCCCGCCGGGAGGCGGGTGGCGGCGCCAGAACGGCCGACCCGGCCAGCACTGCTCGGCGACGACGCCAATCACCCCGGCATGTGGGGCGACGGGCCCGGGATCGCCACCAAGGTCGGGTGTCCGCCCCCGCCGGGAGGCGGGTGGCGGCGGCGCCAGAACGGGTGGTCGGGCCAGCGTTGTTCGGCGGCGTAGTGGGTGCGGTGGTTGCGCAGGTAGGTCGCGCCGATGGCGGCCAGGTCGGCGCGGTAGGCGTCGAGCGCGTCGGCCTGGCCGACCAGCCGGGCGTGCACGGCCCGGCCGGCGGCCAGGCCGGTGTACAGGGCGGTGAGGATGCCCTGCGAGGACAGCGGGTCGAAGGCCGCGGCGGCGTCCCCGGCGGCGATCCAGCCGTCGCCGGTGGGGTCCGCCAGCCGGGCGGTGTGCGCGGGGGCCCGCCGGGGTGCGGCGCCGGCGGGCCACGGGTGGCGGGCCGCCAGTTCGAGGATGTGCCGGGTGGCGGCCAGCCGGGCCGCGAACGCCGGGCGCCCGGGGTCGGCGGCGGGCAGGTCCGCGTCCGTGTACCAGACCAGCAGGCGGCGGCCGGTGGGCAGCGGCGCGGTGTACCACCAGCCGTCGGGGGCGGCCTCGACGGTGGTGGTGGTGTCGGGGTCGGCCGGGTCGGCTGGCCCCAGGGTGAGGTGCAGCGCCACCAGTCGGTCGCCGGTGCGGCGGCGCGCCCCGCACGCGGTGGCGAGGGCGGCCCGCCGCCCGGTGGCGTCGATCAGCCACCGGCAGCGCACGGTCCGCCGCTCCCCCGCCCCGCGCAGCTCGACGACCCAACTTCCGTCCGCCGTCCGCCCGTTGGGCTGCGCTGTCACTCCGGTGGCGAGCCGGGCGCCCTGCGTGCGGGCGTGTGCGCGCAGTTGACGGTCGAACCGGACGCGGTCCAGGTGCCAGCCGTGGCCGTGCGGGTCGAAGACGCTGTCGGTGGACGCCAGCCGGGGCCCGCCCCAGGCGGAACGGTTCGCCAGGCACGGCAGGTGGCCGTCCGTCAGGGCATCGTCCGCGCCAAGGTCGCCGAGCAGCACCCGGGCGGCGGCCGGCAGCGCCTCGCCGACGGGGGCGGGGCCGCGCCCGGAGTGGGCGAGCAGCACGCTGCGTCCGGCCCGGGCCAGGGTCAGCGCGGCGGCGGCGCCCGCCGGTCCGCCACCGGCCACCAGCACGTCGTAGCAGGTCACGGGCCGGTGGGCGCGGCGGGGCGGGCGCCGCCGCCGTTGGCGGCCTCCTCGCCGAACGGGTCGAGCTTGTCGATGTAGCCGACGGTGATCTGCTCGGCCCGGAAGCCGGTGCGTTCGACGGCGTCGCCGAGCAGTCCGCTGACGGCGGTGACGTCCAGCGCGGAGGTCTCCGGCACGTGGACGGTGACCAGGTTGCGGTCGTGCGGGACGCCTTCTAGGTCGAAGCCGGGAACGGACTCGACCTGCAGCACGGACGGGAACTTCCCGTCGCCGACGGTGTAGCGGCGGGTCTCGACGATGCCGAAGTGGTGCCACTCCTTGACGGCCTGCGCGAGCTGGTCGGGGTACTCGCCGAACAGGCCGCGCAGCCAGGACGCCCGGCGGGCGAACGCGTCTTCCCGCTCCTCGTCCGAACTGCCCTGCCCGTCCTCCTTGTTGACGATCCGGAAGTCCTCGTCGGTGAGGACGTGGTTGGGCACCCGGGCGGGCCAGAAGGTCGGCACGTAGGGGTCGTAGCGGTCCGGCGGCAGCACCTGGATCTCGTAGCCGGCCCGGCAACTGGCGGTGTCGGTCTGCCAGGGGACGGCCATCCAGCGGGTGAGGTCGCCGGGGCCCTGGGCGTGCAGCGGGCCGTCGGGGCCGAGCGCCCGCTCGGCGCTCAACTGCGGGCCGTAGTCGGGTTCCTGCTGGCCCTCGGGGCGGCGCAGGATCCGGAACGGGTGCTCGAACATGGAGGAGTGCCGGATCGGCCAGGTGACCTCACAGCCGGGGTGGAAGGCGTCGGCGAGGCAGAAGTCGAGGGCGGCGCGGTCCAGCAGGCCGGGCTGGTCGGCGACCGGGGCGTCCTCCAGGCGGCGCGGGAAGCCCGGCCAGGGGGTGGTGCTGAACTCGCCCTTGGACCAGGCGGTCAGCTGCGCGATCTGGGTGTCGGACAGCGCCAGGTACTGGAGCACCGACTTGGGCGTCCTGGCCATGGCGTCGCCGTAGATCCACGGCCACGGCACGGGCGACATGCCGTCGCGGCTGTGGTCGCGCATCGTGGTGAGCACCTGGTGGCGCAGTTCGCGGTTGCGCTCGGCCGGGCTGGCCAGGCGCTTCAGCAGGTCCGGGGCGAGGAAGTCCTCGGGGCCGCCGAAGCCGAAGTGGGTGGCGAATCCCTTGTTGGCCCACTGGAGTTCGCAGAACCGCCGCAGGATCGGCTCGATGTCCCGCGCGAAGTTGACGCCGTCCTGGTCGTTGTCCCCGAAGCCCGCGCCGGCACCGAACACGTCGTGCAGCACGTCCCACAGGGTGCGCACGGCCTTCAGGTCGGGGCCGTAGTTGGGTGGGGCGACCACCACCCAGGCGCCCTGGACCGGGATCTCCCGGCCGCCGAGGGTCAGGCTCGCGCTGACCGGGCCGTCCGAAGTGTCGTCGTACCAGCCGTCGTTGTTGCCGAACGAGTGCAAGGGCTCGCCGCCGGGCGCGCCGGAGTCGCCCATGCCGCCGAGGACGACCAGGCGGCCCTGGTCGTCGGTGTGCATCCGGCCGAGCGGAACGGGCTTGCCCAGGAAGCTTCCGCCGGTGAACTCGACGGCGCCCGTAGTGCCGGCGGTCAGGGTCTTGGGCCCGGGGTCGATGACCAGGCTGTCGCGGTCGGCCTGCTTGGGGTTGCGGCGGGCGGACGCCTGGCCCTTCATGTCCGGGATGTCCAGCGCGAGATCGAAGTTGTACCAGGCGGCCTTCCGGTTGGCCACGTGCACGGTCCACTCGATCGTCACCCCGGCCTCGGTGGCGGTGAGTTCGCGCACCACCTGGTGCCGGCTGTCGTACCCGTAGATCCGGAACCGGGCGGCCTGCCGTTTGATCGCCCCGGTCTCGTCCTTGTAAAAGCCGGCCGGCGCAGGCTCCGGATCGGGCGTCTCGGGCCCGTGGAACCAGCCGTCCTCACGGGTACTGTTGCCGATCCGGGCCACACCGATGGCGGGGTGGATCCGGGCATACGCGATCTCGTCGGTCATCGCTGCGAGGTCCTCTCGTCCGTGGTCGGGGATTGCCCGCACAGGCCCAAGAAGCGCACGGCACGCGCGGGGCGGGAGGGGCGGAGCCGTCAGCCACCCTGGCAGCTCGGCCACAACCGGCCCCGACGGCTCGCAGCCCCCTCTCCCGACAATCACCTCAACGGGCCCCGCCCTCGGAGAACGCCAGAACGGGGCAGGCGCCGGCTCCGCCCCCCACGGACGCCGGCCCCTCCCCCTTCCTCGACGCCCCACCCCCCGAGTCAGGGCGTCTCCCCCCTCCGGCGCCGACGCTCCACCCCCCGGTTCCGGGCATCGACACCCGAGCCAACGGAACGAATCCCCCCGATTCCCGCCGGCCCGACCGCGCCGGTCTCCCGGCGACAGGGAAGATCGTGTCAGCTCGGCCCCACTCCGCGCATTGCCAGGATCCGGCAATCTTGACGCTCCATTGACGCCCTATCCGCGCACCACGAAGAGACACGAGACGCACGCGGACGCGAAACGCAGGCAGGCGCGAAACCAGGGGCGCGTGGGGGCACCTCCCGGCCCGCTAGGGCTGGGGGAGAACTGCGCGCAGCGGAAGGCACCCACCCGCAAGATCGCGACGCAGGACAATCACTTGCACGTGATCGCGACCTTGCGGATGTGATGTGCGCTTGTCGCGCAGTTCTCCCCGCCGTCAGGCCCGGTACGCGGCCCAGGAGGTGGCCATCCGGGCAACCTGGCCTGCGGTGAACTGCGTCATGCAGGAGTCGTAGGTGTAGTCCATGAAGTTGTGGATGGGGTCGACGCCGGTGGCGGTGCAAGTGTCCCGGCCGGCCGGGCACTGGTAGGCGGCGCTCTTTTCGGCCGGGGTGTCGGAGACGGAGTCGCCCTGGCCGCCGCAGCCGCCCTGGAAGGTGTGGTACAGGCCGAGCCAGTGGCCGACCTCGTGGGTGACGGTGTCGCCCTCGTTGTAGTTGGTGGCCGAGCCGCCGGGGAACGAGGTGTCGAGTATGACCACGCCGTCGTCGGTCGGGTTGGACTTGTAGCTGCTCGGGAACGTCGCCCAGCCGAGCAGCGACTGTCCGAGACTGGCGCTGTACACGTTGAGGGCGTTGGCGCCGCCCTTGCGCAGCGCGCTCTTCATCGAACTCTCGGCGGTGGAGCCCGGCGCGACGCCGGCGTACCAGCTCGCGTTGTCGGTGTAGTCGGTGGAGACCAGTTGGAACTGGAACTGGCTGGGGGTGTTGCCCGCGCCCTGGCCGCCGTAGGCCGCGTTGAGGACGTCGATCTGCTTGGCGATGGTGGTGGCCGACAGCTTGCCGGTGGTCCCGGAGTGGATGACGTGCATGTACACCGGGATGGTGGTGGTCGCCGTCACGCCGGGGGCGAGCAGTGCGCCGCCCTGGGCGGAGTTCGCCAGCTGGGCGACGCGGGCCTTGAGGTCCGCCTCCATCGTCTTGACCTGCGCGTCGGTGACGGCGTTGGGGTCGCGGCCGACGGAGTTGCCGGCCGGCTTCCGGGCCGCGGCGTCGTCGTGGGCCGCCGCCCCGGCGCACTCGGTGGAGGCCGCGGCCTGCGCGGTGGTGGCCGTGGAGGGGACGGCGAACTGAGTGAGGCCGAGGCCTGCGACCAGTGCCGCGGCGCTGAGGAGCCTGCCGACGGCGCGCGAGGGCATGCGAACGGAACGACGCATCTGTGCTCCTGGGGAGTTGTGGGGGACGGCGGTCGAGGGGGGCCGCCGGGTCAAGGCTACGCAAAGGAGCATGTCCGCGTCAGGCGCGTTCCGGCCTGGAGATTCTGACGACGAATCGGACAAAATCCGAAAGTTTGAACGGCTCGGCCCCGGCTGCACATGGACGATTTCCGGTCGCGCGCGGACCCGGCACCGGCCCGCGGGTGTCCGAAAACCGACGGTCCGCCACCAGCCGTGCCGACCCCCGTGTGCCGACCCGCGCGTACCGACCCCCGCGTACCGACCCCCGCGGCCCTCCTCGGTGCCGACGTCCGGCCCGATCACGGATTCGCACCCAGCCGCACTACAGCCCCTGTTGCGGCCACCCCAGCAGCCGCGCCCCCATCGCCGCCGTCTCCAGCGTGTAGCGGTGCAGCGCGTCGGCCGGGTCGTAGCCGGTCAGGGCCTTGATGCGTTCGGTGCGGTAGCCGAGGGTGCGGACGCTGATGCCCAGGCGGCGAGCCGCTTCCGCGTTGACGTAGCCGGCCTCCGCCTGCACGGCGATGGTGTCGAGCAGCGGGCCGGCCCCGCCGCGCGCCGCGGCGAGCGGGCCGAGGACGGTGCGCACCAGGTCCGCCATCGCGGCCCGGTCGCGCATCAGGACGGGGAAGACCAGCAGCTCCTCGGCCTTCAACAGCTCGGCCGGCAGGCCGAGTCGCTCCGCGAAGTCGAGCGCGTCGAGCGCCTCCTCGTAGCTGCGCACCACACCGCCGGCCCCGGAGTGCCGCCGTCCGGTGGCCACCCGCCGGGCGGGCGGGTGGCCGGGGCCGGGGCGCAGCGCGAGTTGGGCGAACGCGTCGAGCACGGCGTGTTCGCTCGCGGGTGCGACGCACACCAGCCGGCCGTCCTTGGTGGCGAGCAGGACGTCGCGTTCGCCGTAGCGGCCGGTGAGTTCGCGTTCGACCCGCCGCACCACGGCGTCCACGTGCCCGTACGGCTGGCCGGCGGCGGCGACCGCGACGGCGTGGGTGCGGGCCAGGCGCAGGCCGAAGCGTTCTGCTCGTTCGGCGAGGGTGCCGAGGTCGCTGCGGCCGTACAGCAGGTCGTCGATGAACTCGCGGCGCGCTGCCTCTTCCTGGCGGACGGCCAGCCGTTGGGCTCGCTCGTGGCCTTCGCCGAGGGCGGCGAGGGCGGTCTCGGCGGCGATCAGCAGGGCCTCGCCGACCTGGCGGAGTTCGCCGACGGTGCCGGCTCCGGCTGTCCCGGGGAGGGTGGGCCAGGCCCGGCGCCCGGCGCCCATGCAGTGGGCGATCAGGTCGCGCAGGCCCTGGCCGGTCTCGGCGCCGCGTTCGCCGAGGGCCCGGAGCGATTCCACCTCCGCCCGGGTCAACCGCCGCCCGGTGCGCGACACTTCGGCGAGCATCCCGACGTACCGGTCGCCGAGTTCCGCGGCCACCGTCTGCTCGGCCATCCTTGACACTCCTTCACCTGCTGTTCGACCGCCGCATCCTAGGGCCTGTCCGACCGGCCCTGCCGGACGGACCCGGCGATCGCCGAGTGGTTCCGACCCTCGTTGTTCGGACCCGTACGATGTCTTCTGCGGTGCGCGGGTTTCCTGCCGGTGCGCCGCTGCGACCTGGGGAGATTCCACGATGGCGGCTGGCCGGAAGGCAGCGGTGGCGCTGGGCTGCTGCTGGGCGGCTTTCGCGGTGGTGGCGGGTCTGCTGGCCGCGCACGGGTGGGCGCCGTTCGGGTTCGAACAGGCCGTGCTGGACTGGTGCGTGGGGCACCGGCCGGGCGGCGCGACCACGGTGGCGACGGTGGTGACGGCGCTGGGTTCGGCGCCGCTGCCGTACCTGATGGCGCTCGCGGCGGGGGCGCTCGCGGTCCAGCAGGTCCGGTGGGTGCGAAGACCGCCGGCGGTGGTGCTGTTCGCGCCGACGGTGTGGCTGCTGCTGGGCCAGGGGCTGCGTCAGCTGCTGATGCACGGCTTCGGCCGGCCGCGGCCGCCGCTCGCGGACCGGGCGGTGCACGCCTCCGGTTTCTCCTTCCCGTCGGGGCACGCGTTCACGGCCGCGGCCGGTGCGGGGCTGCTCGCGCTCGCGGTGGTGCTGGCCCGTCCGGCCGCCGCCCGCCTGGCGACGGTGTGCGCGGTGCTGTTCGCGGGGGCGGTCGGTGCGAGCCGGGTGTACCTGGGGGTGCACTGGACGCTGGACGTGCTGGGCGGCTGGCTGCTGGCGGCGGGGTGGCTCGCGCTGGGTACGCTGCTGGCACGTCAGGGCCGGGAAAGTGGCGCTGTGCTGCTGGATCGTCGGCCCGGAGGCTGAACGGTCCGCCGCGCGGGCAGATCGGCACAGGTTCGGCACCGGCGCGTTTGCGCCGCGAATGCCGTAGTGAAAAGAAGGGTTTCGGGATGGCTCAGGTTGTGCGGGGTGTGATCGCTCGGGCGAAGGGCGCGCCGGTGGAGGTGGTGCCGGTGGTGGTGCCCGATCCGGGTCCGGGCGAGGCGGTGGTGAAGGTGCAGGCGTGCGGGGTGTGCCACACCGACCTGCACTACCGGGAGGGCGGGATCAACGACGAGTTCCCGTTCCTGCTGGGCCACGAGGCGGCGGGCGTGGTGGAGGCCGTCGGCGAGGGGGTCGACAATGTCGTGCCCGGTGACTTCGTGATCCTCAACTGGCGTGCGGTGTGCGGCCGTTGCCGGGCGTGTCGGCGGGGCCGGCCGCAGTACTGCTTCGCCACCCACAACGCGAAGCAGAAGATGACGCTGGAGGACGGCACCGAGTTGTCGCCGGCCCTGGGCATCGGCGCGTTCGCCGAGAAGACCCTGGTCGCGGCGGGCCAGTGCACCAAGGTGGACCCGGCGGCCTCGCCGGCCGCGGCGGGCCTGCTGGGCTGCGGTGTGATGGCCGGTCTGGGCGCGGCCATCAACACCGGCCAGGTGGGGCGCGGCGACAGCGTCGCGGTGATCGGCTGCGGCGGCGTCGGCAACGCCGCGGTGATGGGCGCCCGGCTGGCGGGCGCGTCGCGGATCATCGCGGTGGACGTGGACGAGCGCAAGCTGGTCACCGCCCGCGGCCTGGGCGCCACCCACACCGTGAACTCGCGGGAGACCGACGCGGTGGAGGCGATCCGCGAGCTGACCGGCGGCAACGGCGCGGACGTGGTGATCGACGCGGTCGGCCGCCCGGAGACGTACAAGCAGGCGTTCTACGCCCGCGACCTGGCGGGCACCGCGGTGCTGGTCGGCGTGCCCACCCCGGAGATGACCCTCGAACTCCCGCTGCTGGACGTGTTCGGCCGCGGTGGGGCGCTCAAGTCCTCCTGGTACGGCGACTGCCTGCCGGAGCGGGACTTCCCGATGCTGATCGACCTGTACCTCCAGGGCCGGCTCGACCTGGACGCGTTCGTCAGCGAGACCATCCCGCTGGACGGCGTCGAGGAGGCCTTCGCCCGGATGCACCGCGGCGAGGTGCTGCGCTCGGTGGTGGTCCTCTGATGGCGGCCCGGATCGAACAGCTGGTCACCTCGGGCGAGTTCAGCCTGGACGGCGGCACCTGGCAGGTCGACAACAACGTGTGGCTGGTCGGCGACGACCACGAGGTGATCGTGATCGACGCCGCGCACGACGCGGACGCGATCGCCGCGGCGGTGGCCGGGCGCACGCTGGTGGCGATCGTCTCCACCCACGCGCACAACGACCACATCGACGCCGCGCCGGAGCTGGCGGCCCGCACGGGCGCGCCGATCCTGCTGCACCCGGACGACCAGGTGCTGTGGGACCAGACCCACCCGGACCGCAAGCCCGACGGCGCGCTCGCCGACGGCGGGCAACTGGCCGTGGCCGGCACCACGCTGACCGTTCTGCACACGCCGGGCCACAGCCCGGGCGCGGTCAGCCTGTACGCGCCGGAGCTGGGCACCGTGTTCACCGGCGACACCCTGTTCGCGGGCGGGCCGGGCGCCACCGGGCGGTCGTTCTCCGACTTCCCGACCATCGTCGACTCGATCCGCGAGCGGCTGCTGACGCTCCCGGCCGAGACGGTGGTGCGCACCGGCCACGGCGACTCGACCACCGTCGGCGCGGAGGCCCCGCACCTGGCGGAGTGGATCGCCCGCGGCCACTGACCGACTCCTGAACCGCCCCGGGCTTCCGGTCCGGGGCGGACCCATGCGCCTGTCCATCATCTGTCCAACGGCTTTTCATACCGTCCCCTCACCTGGTCGGCGACGCGAGGGCGTCGCCCGCAGGACAGGAACAAGGGGGAAAGACAGTGAAGAAAAAACTGGTCGGTGCCGTGGTGGCCGGCGCCGCACTGGCAGCCACCGTCACCGCGGCCGCGCCCGCCGGCGCCGTGGTGGAGCAGGGCTGGGCGCACCTCCGGAACGTGGGCACCGGCCAGTACCTGGACGACTACGCCCACAACACCGACCAGGGCGCCCCGGTGTACACCTACGCGCAGACCGGGCAGTCCAACCAGTGGTGGTGGGTGGCCAACAACACCGACAGCACGGTCACCTTCTCCTCCTACGAGACGCAGCAGTACAGCAGCGTCGGTAAGTGGTGGTACCGCAACCTCGTCCGCGACGGCGGCAACCGCGGTGTCCTCGGCCCGCAGCAGCTCTGGACCGGTGGCGTCGGCTTCGGCGGCCTGCCCGGTGAGGAGCGCTGGTGGTACGCGGCCGGCGACGCCGGGACGTACATCCACTCCGCCGCCTGGAACGGCGACTGCCTGACCGCCCACTCCTGGGGCCAGGTGACGGTGGAGAGCTGCCGCTCCGGCGACCACGACCAGCAATGGAACATCCTCTATAGCTGACCCGCCGGAAGGAAAGTCCCCTCGTGAAGAACGTCCGAAGGATCCTCACCGCCGCCGGCGTGTCCCTGTCCGTTCTCGCCGGCGTGTTCGCCGTGCAGGCCCCCGCCCAGGCCGCCGTGCCCCAGGGCTGGGCGCACCTCCTGAACCTCGGCACCGGCCAGTACCTGGACGACTACGCCCACAACACCAACCAGGGCGCCCCGGTGTACACCTATCCGCAGACCGGGCAGTCCAACCAGTGGTGGTGGGTGGACAACAACGACAACAACACCGTCACCTTCTCCTCGTACGAGACCCAGCAGGGCAACGACCTGGCCGGCTGGTGGTACCGCAACCTCGTCCGCGACAGCGACAACCGCGGCGTCCTCGGCCCGCAGCAGCGCTGGCAGTCCGACATCCGCTTCGGTCACCTGCCCGGTGAGGAGCGCTGGTGGTACGCGGCCGGCGACGCCGGGACGTACATCCACTCCGCCGCCTGGAACGGCGACTGCCTCACCGCCCACTCCTGGGGCCAGGTGACGGTCGAGGGCTGCCGCTCCGGCGACCACACCCAGCAGTGGCTCATCACCTACAACTGACCCGCCGGAAGGAAAGTCCCACCGTGAAGAACGTCCGAAGGATCCTCACCGCCGCCGGCGTGTCCCTGTCCGTTCTCGCCGGCGTGTTCGCCGTGCAGGCCCCCGCACAGGCCGCCGTGCCCCGGGGCTGGGTGCACGTCCTGAACATGGGCACCGGCCAGTACCTGGACGACTACGCCCACAATGTCGACCAGGGCGCCCCGGTGTACACCTACGCGCAGACCGGGCAGTCCAACCAGTGGTGGTACGTCACCATGACCTCCGCCAACCAGGTCGTCTTCTCCTCCTGGGAGACGGAGAAGTGCACCGACGGCTGGTGCACCACCAAGAGCTACCGGAACCTGCGCCGCAGCTTCAACAACACCGGCGAGCTGTCCGAGTACAACCCCTGGTACGACCCGTACGACAACACCGGCTCCAGGTCGCGCTGGTGGTACGCGGCCGGCGACGCCGGGACGTACATCCACTCCGCCGACGGCGACCAGGGCTGCCTGACCGCCCACGCCGGAAGCCAGGTGACGATCGAGGGCTGCCGCACGGGCGACCACAACCAGCAGTGGACCGTCATCTACGCCTGACAGTGCGGGCGTTCACGACCGGTTCCCGGGCAGGTCCGAACCACCTCGGGACGGGCCACTGACCGGCCGTCAGTGCTTCGCCGCTCCGTCCGGGGCGGCGAAGCGGACGGCGGTCAGCCGCTCCCGCGAGCTCTCGTCGGCGAGCAGCACGGACGCCGCGCCCGGGAACGCCGCCCGCCCCCGCTGTTCGACGGCGGCCAGCAGCGCGGTCAGGCCGCGCACGTGGCGGCGGAAGGTGCGCGGGGCGGCGGTGCGGGCGCGGGCGTGCTGGCCGGCCAGCGCCTGCTCGGGGTGGACGGCGAGCAGCACCACGTGCAGCTCGCGCCCGTAGCGGCGGGCCCAGTGCGCGAGGGCGAGCCGCATCCAGCGGCGGCTGCCGCAGTCGTGCACCAGCAGCGGCCCGGGTCGGCGCAGTGCGGCGCGGGTGCGCAGCAGGTGCAGGGTGCGCACGACGGGCCGGTAGACGGGGTACGGGAGCCGGGCGGGCATCGCGGCCTGAGCGGCGAGGCGGCTGGTGCGCGGGTCGAGGACGGGGGCGCGGCCGTCCCAGCGGTGCAGCAGGGTGCTCTTGCCGCTGCCGGGCAGTCCGGCCACCACGACGGCGGCGGCGGGGCCGTAGCGGATCGTCAGCGGTGGGCCGCTCCGCCCGCGCAGGTCGGTGACGCCCTGTGGGGCGAGTTCGCCGGTGGCCTCCACGGTGTGCTCCCCCTCGGCCTGGAACCGTCCCGCCGCAGGTCGGCGGGACGGTTCGGCAGCTTACCGGGCGCCTTCGCTGATCCTGACCGCCCCTGAGGGGCAGGCCGCGGCGGCGTCCTCGACGGCGGAGCGCAGGTCGGCGGGCGGGCGGGCGTCGAGCAGCACGACCACGCCGTCCTCCTCGCGCTGGTCGAACACCTCGGGGGCGTTGCGGACGCACTGTCCGGCGCCGCAGCAGCGGTCCTGGTCGACGGAGACGAGCACGGTTCCTTCTTTCGCGGGGTGGCCGGCGCGGGTCGGCGGGGCGGCGCTCACCAGGCGACCTGGAGTTCGTGAACGCCGTAGATCAGCATGTCGTGCCGGAACGGGACGTCCTCGAACGGCACGGCGAGCCGCAGCTCGGGCAGGCGGCGCAGCAGGGTCTCCAGCGCGATCTCCAGCTCCAGCCGGGCGAGCGGCTGGCCGAGGCACTGGTGGACGCCGAAGCCGAAGGCGAGGTGCTGGCGGGTGTCGCGGGTGAGGTCGAGGGTGTCGGCGCCGGGGTAGCGTCCGTCGTCCCAGTTGGCGGTGTTGACCTGCAGGATGACGCCCTCGCCGGCCCGGATCGTGGTGCCGCCGATCTCGGCGTCCTCGACGGCGACCCGGACCAGGCCGTTCTGCACGATGCTGAGGTAGCGCAGGAGTTCCTCGACGGCGGCGGGTGTGGCCTCG
Source organism: Kitasatospora sp. NPDC059673 (assembly GCF_042734215.1). Lineage (NCBI taxonomy): Bacteria > Bacillati > Actinomycetota > Actinomycetes > Kitasatosporales > Streptomycetaceae > Kitasatospora > Kitasatospora sp. NPDC059673. Next base: position 120,100 of record NZ_JBHWEN010000009.1, read on the forward strand.
GGGTGGGCGCGCAGGTGGGCGAGTTGCCCGGGGTTGCGCAGCAGGGCGAGCACGGACAGCGCGGTCATGTTGGCGGTGGTCTCGTGCCCGGCGATCAGCAGCAGGCGGCCCATCGCGCCGATGTCCTCGATGTCGAGTTCGCCGCGGGCGACCAGGCGGCTGAGGATGCCGTCGTCGGGGGCGTCGCGCTTGGACGCGGCCAGGGTGTCGAGGTAGGCGGTGAGGCGCTCGTTGGCATCGACGACGGCCTCGGCGGTGGCGCCGCGGTGCAGCATGGTGCGGCTGCACTCCTGGAAGAAGTCGTGGTCCTGGTAGGGGACGCCGAGCAGCAGGCAGATCACCAGGGACGGCAGCGGCAGCGCGAACTCGGCGACCAGGTCGGCCTGGGTGCGCCCGTCGGTCATCCTGTCGATCAGTTCCTCGGTGATCCGCTGGATCTCGGGGCGCAGCTCGGCGGTCTTGCGGACGGTGAAGTCGCCGGTGAGCATGCGGCGCAGCCGCCCGTGCTCGGGGTCGTCGAGCCGGATGAACGTGGGCTTGACGGTGAGGAGTTGGCGGGCGGCCTCGGTGAGGAACGGGAAGCCCGGGTTGTCGGGGTCGGAGCTGAACCGGTGGTCGGCGAGGATGGCGCGGACGTCCTCGTGGCGGGTGATCAGCAGGGCCGTGTTGCCGTCGTACAGGGTGACGCGGGTGATCGGCTCGTCGCGCCGCGCCTGCTGGTAGGCGGGCGGCGGGGCGAACGGGCAGGTCCCGCGCGGGGCGGGGTGGCTGGTGGGGGAGGTTTCTGCGGCGGTGGCCATCTGGTGCTCCCTTCCCGGAGCTGGGCCGGCGGTGGCGTCGGCGGTCGTGCCTGCGACTGCGCGGCCCGGGCAGTTGAGTGCCTCGGGCAACTAACTCAACGTCACGCTAACTCGCGGTCCGCGTCCACGGGAAGATGATCCTGGCCCGGGTGGGCATTCTGTCCGGATCAGGGCGACGCACAGGCGTTCCCCCGGCGGCCGGGAGCCCCGCCCACCAGCCGTGTCCATTTCCGTCAGGGCCGACGGATCATCCTTGCGGCCGATCGAGAACGGGCCACGGGCTCACACCCACAGCGCCTGGGCGATCGCCCACCCGGCGAACGCCGCCCCCAGCCCCGCCACCACGCTGCCCGCCGCGTTCATCGCCGCGTAGAGCCGGGCCCCGCTCTCGGCCAGCCGCAAGGTCTCGTACGAGAACGTCGAGTAGGTGGTCAGCGCCCCGCAGAAGCCGGTGCCGAGCAGCAGTTGGAGCTGCGAGGAGGCCGCGCCGGCGGCGACCGCGCCGGTCAGCAGACCGAGCACCAGGGAGCCGGACACGTTGACGGCGAACGTCCCCCACGGGAAGACCGTGTCGTGCCGGGCCTGCACCGCCCGGTCGGTCAGGTAGCGCAGCGGCGCGCCGACCGCCGCGCCGACGATCACCAGCAGCCAGTTCACCGCGTCTCCCCGCCGGCCCTGCCGTCGTCGAACCGCCGGAGCACCTCGCACGCGTCGAGCGTCACCAGGCACCGGTCGAGCAGGTCGTCCAGCTGCGGCAGGAACGAGCGGACCCGCTCCTCGCGGTCCACCACCACGATCGCCACCGGCATGTCGTCGCCGACCGACAGCAGCCGGGAGGTGTGCACCAGCGAGGACGCGCCGAAGCCCTCGATGCCGCGGAACACGCTGGCGCCGGCCAGCCCCGCGGCGTGCACGCGGTGCACGATCTCGGCGTACAGCGGCCGGTGGTGCCAGCGCTCGTCCTCGCCGACCAGCACCGTCATCCGCAGCGCCCCTTCGATGCGTGCCGTCATCGCGTCCTCCGTCCGATCAGCCGGCGGGCCGCCGCCGCGCCGGCCCAGACCGCGGCCATCGCGGCGAGCAGCGTGGCGGCCAGGTAGCCGAGGGCCGCCGGGGCGCGGCCGGCCACCATGAGGCGCTGGATGTCGACCGCGTAGGTGGAAAAGGTGGTGAACCCGCCCAGCACGCCGGTGCCGAAGAACGGGCGCACCAGCCGGTGCGCGCGCCACGCCTCGGTGAGCAGCGTCATGAACGCCCCGATCACCGCGCAACCGGCCACATTGATCACCAGCGTCGCCCACGGGAACCCGTCCGCCGCCGTCGGCCAGGCCTGCGCGATCGCATAGCGGGCGCACGCCCCGAGCACACCCCCGAGGGCCACCACGCCGATCACGGACGCCAGTTCACGGTCCGGCCCGCGCCGCACCGGCCGCTCCCGGGGCCCGGCATCGGCCGTCATCGGCTGCGAACTCTCCACGGGCACACGTCTCCTACTCGCACGGCACCCGAGGGATCCGGGCGCGCCACTGTACAAGTAGGGACCGTTGGCAGCCGACCACTGCGGTTCGTTTCCCGGCGGGCCCCACCGCCGTCGCGCAACCCGATGGGGTGCTGCTGGGCCCACTCTACCGGGCAGTCCGGGCCGCCCGGCGTGCGAGCGGCCCGGGCCGTTCAGCGGGTGCTGACGGCCGGCGCGGGGATGGACGGCAGGCTGTCCCGGGCGTATTCCAGGGCCTCCGCCGAGGTGCCGAACAGCCGCCCTTGGAGCTGGAGTTCGTCCAGCACGCCGAGGGCGTCCAGCGGTCGCCGGTGTTCGTCGTGCAGCCCGGAGACCAGTACCAGGGTGCCGCGGCGGTGCAGGTCGGCGAGCGCCTCGCCGAGCACGGTCGCGCCGCTGGCGTCGATCGCGGTGACCCGGGACATCCGCAGGATCACCACCTCGGCCCGCGCGGCGGCCGTCAGCTCTGTCCGCAGCCGGTGCGCGGCGGCGAACAGCAGCGGGCCGTGCAGCCTGAAGGTGGCGATCCGCCCGCCCGCGTGGTCCTCCTCGGACACCGGCAGCCGCTCCAGCCGTGCGCCCCGGGCGACGGAGCGCAGGGCCAGCGCGCCGGCCAGCAGCAGGCCGACCCCGACGGCGGTGACCAGGTCGAAGGCGAGGGTGGCGACGGCGGTCGCCACCAGCACGGCGGCCTCGCCGCGCCCGGTGCGGGCCAGCGCACGCAGCGCCCCGGCCTGCACCATCCGCACGGCGGTGGCAATCAGCACGCCGGCCAGCGCGGCCAGCGGAATGTCGGCGACCAGCGGCGCGGCGGCGAACACCACCACGGCCAGCACGGCGGCGTGCACCAGCGCGGCCAGTCGGGAGACCGCGCCGCTGCGCACGTTGACGGCGGTGCGGGCGATCGCGCCGGTCGCGGCAACGCCTCCGAACAGCGGGGCGACCAGGTTGGCCAGGCCCTGGCCGAACAGCTCCCGGTCGCTGTCGTGCCGCTCGCCGCCCCTACGGGGGTCGTTCGCGGTCATCGCATCGGCGGCGGTCGCCGACATCAGCGACTCCAGCCCGCCGAGCGCGGCAACCACCAGCGCGGACGGCAGCAGCCCGGGCACGGCGGACAGGTCGAGGAAGCCGAGCGAGGGGCTGGGCAACCCGGCCGGCAGCTTGCCGATGACGCCGACCGGCAGGTCGACGGCCTTGGCCAGCACGGTGGCGGCCACCACGGCGATCAGCGAGAACGGGACGGCAGGCCGCAGCTTCCCGCCGATCAGCATCAGGGCGGCGACGCCCGCGGCGAGCAGCACGGCCGCCCAGTGCGGGGTCTCCGCGAACGCCTTCACGGCGCGGGCGGCGACCACCGCCGGGTTCTCGCCCTCCGGCTTGGCCACTCCGAGCGCGCCGGGTACCTGCTGGAGCGCGATCACACCGGCGATACCGACCGTGAAGCCCTCCACCACCGGCACCGGCACGTACGCCATCCAGCGTCCGGCCCCGGCGAGCCCGAGCAGTATCAGTATCAGGCCCGCGAGCAGGCCGACGGTCAGTACGCCGCCGGTGCCGTAGTGGGCCACGATCGGCACCAGCACCACGGTCATCGCACCGGTCGGGCCGGTGACCTGGAGGCCGGAGCCGCCGAACACGGCGGCGATCGCACCCGCGACCACGGCGGTGGCCAGCCCGGCCGCCGCGCCCGCCCCGGAGGACACTCCGAAGCCCAGTGCCAGCGGCAGCGCCACGACGGCCACCGTCAGACCGGCGATCAAGTCGCGGCGCGGGTCGCGGCCCATAGTGGCCAGCACCTTGCGGTTCGGCAGTACCGCCCGCACCCGCCGTCCGATCACACCCCCGCCGTTCACGCCGCGCCGCCGCATCGGATCGTGGCGAGCGGATCATGGACCTCCGCCTGGGCCTGACACTGCGACGCGGGCACCGTTCAGCTCTCCTTCTGGGTTTCCGGCTCTGTTCCGGACCGGGACGGGACGGCGATGCCGTGCTGCTCCGCGATCCGCAGCAGCCCGGCGATCCGTCCGGCGTGGGCCTGCGCCCCGTGGTCGTCGTCGGCGTCCCGGGCCTCGCGCAACGCCCTTTCGGCGAGGGCGAGTTGCTCGCGGAGCTCGTCCTCGAACACCTCGGTCACGTCCGGCCCCTTCCCCATGTCGGCACGCAGGTGCCCGGGCACGAAGGACCGGCCGGGCACCCGATCAGAATGTATCGACTTGAAGAATTTCGCAAGTCGTTATGTCTGCATGTTCGGAGCGCAGCGAGGCCCTCACAGGCGGGTACCGAACAGTCGGTGCGGACCGGGGCGTCAGCCGTTGTCGGCGGCCCGCAGGTCGGCGAGCAGGCCGGCCTGGTCGGTGATCAGCGAGCCGAGGATGGAGCGGGCGACCCGCAGCAGGTCGGCGACCTCGCCGCTGGCGAGGGTGTAGACCACGGTGGAGCCCTCGCGGCGGGCGTGCACCAGCTTGGCCCGGCGCAGGACGGCCAGCTGCTGGGAGAGGTTGGCCGGCTCCACGCCGACCTCGGGGAGCATCTCGGCGACGGCGTGGTCGCGGGTGCTGAGCAGTTCCAGCACCCGGATCCGCACCGGGTGCCCGAGCGTTTTGAAGAACTCCGCCTTCAGCTGGTACAGCGGCACGCTGGCCACCGGGAGCGACTGCGGGTTCTCGGCGTTCACGTGGTCGTCACCGTCTCGTTCAAGGCCCGGAGGGCACGGGGGCGTCGCGCCGACCCTAGCAAGCCGACCCCGACAATGATCGTGCTCCCGGCCCCGCGCGGGGAGTCCGGGAGCACGGCACGGCAGGCGCCGGTCAGGCCTTCTTGACCACACTCGACTTGAGCTGCATGGCACCGAACCCGTCGATCCGGCAGTCGATGTCGTGGCCGTCCACGCCGTCCACCAGGCGGATGTTGCGCACCTTGGTGCCGGCCTTGATGCCGGAGGCGCTGCCCTTGACCTTCAGGGCCTTGATCACGGTGACGGTGTCGCCGTCGGCCAGCACGTTGCCGACGGCGTCCCGGATCTCCCGTTCCCCGGCCGGCTGCGCCGCGTCCTCCTCGGCACCGGGCGCCCACTCGTGGCCGCACTCGGGGCAGACCATCAGGGCGTCCATCTCGTAGGTGTACTGGCCGGCGCAGCTGGGGCAGGGGGGAAGGTTGTCGCTCATCGGGCCAGGATAGCGGCCGATCGGCCGCTATCCGGACGCCCGTGCGGTCAGGCGACGGAGACGGCGCTCCACGCGGCGGCGACCGTCGCGTACTCGGTGGAGCCGGCGCCGTACAGGTCGCGGGCGGCGTTCAGGGAGGCGGTGCGGGCCCCGGCGTAGTTGGTGGTGGAGGTCATGTAGACGGTGAGCGCCCGGTACCAGATGGCGGCGACCTTCTGGTTGCCGATGCCGGTGACGGTGGAGTTGTTGCAGGTCGGGCTGTTGTACGTGTAGCCGTTGATGGTCTTGCTGCCGCTGCCCTCACTGGCCAGGTAGAACCAGTGGTTGGCGACACCCGAGGAGTAGTGCACGTCCAGCTTGCCGACGGTCTTGCTCCAGCAGTCGGCGGAGCGGCCGTCCAGCGAAGGCTTGTCGAAGCGGCGCAGCCACGGCGGGGTGGACTGGTCGCTGAACAGGTAGTCGGGGGTGTCCACCGCGTTGTTGGCGTACCACTCGACCATGGTGCCGAAGATGTCGCTGGTGGCTTCGTTGAGGCCGCCGGACTCCCCGCTGTAGCGCAGGTTGGAGGTGGCGCTGGTGACGCCGTGGGTCATCTCGTGGCCCATGGTGTCGAGGTCCACCTGCTCGGGATCGGTGGTGCCGTTGCCGTCGCCGGTCATCATGCAGAAGCAGGTGTCGGACCACTGGGCGTTGTCCCAGTTGGTGCCGACGTGGACGAAGACGGTGGCGCCGCGGCCGTCGTTCTTGATGCCCTTGCGGCCGAAGGTGTTGAGGTAGTAGTCGTACGTCCAGGCGGTGTTGGAGTGCGCGTCAACGGCGGCGGTGGCCCGGTCGGTGGAGAACTTCCGGCCGTCGCCCCACACGTTGTCGGCATCGGTGACCACGCTGCCGGAGCCGGCCTTGACGCTGCTCGCGCCGAGGTTCTTGGCGTCCTTGGTGGTGTGGCCGCGGACCGGGTCGATCAGCGCGTAGCTGCCGTCGGTCTGCTGGGTGGTGTCGATCCGGATGTCGCCGGTGTACTCGGAGTGGCCGGTGCCGGCCGCGGACTGCTCGGAGTCGTAGTTCTCGATCGTCTCACCGGTGTTGGCGTCGGTGACGACGACCCGGCCGGCCGGCTGGCCCTGCTTGCCCTCGCCGCTGACGGTGGTCTGCCAGGCGAGGCGGGCGGTGCCGTCGGCGGCCCAGACGACCAGTTCGGGAGTGGCGGTGGCGCCGGACATGCCCTGGGCCTGGCCGAGCGCGGCGGCGGCGCCGTGCTGCGGGGAGACGGCGGGCACCACGGACTTCACCGCCGGGTCGTGGCCCTTGGCGCGGGAGGAGTCGGCGAGCTTGCCACGGGCGTCCTGGTGCACCACCAGGTCGCCGCCGATCACCGGCAGCCCGCGGTAGGTACGGTCGAAGCGGACGTGCTGGGTGCCGTCCGCGTCGATGATGACGTCCTTGACCTTCAGGCCCTGGCCGGGCCCGAAGCCGAACAGGTCGGCGTGGTGGGAGACGTTCGCCTCCGCGCGGGCGATCGCCGCGTCGCGGCCGGGGGCGGCGGAGGCGGTGTCGACCTGGACGGCGGCGACGAGCAGTGCGGCGCTCGCCGCGAGGGCGCCGGCAGTGAGGGTGCGTCGGCGCGCGGAGGAGGAGGGGCTCACTCGTGACTCCAGTCGGGTAGCGGGGGTCTGGCCGACTGACAGCCTGTCGATGAACACACAAACAGTTCTATGAACAGTTAAGGAACGTAATCGGTTCGTAGCACAGATCTCGTTCCGTGCCGTTCCGGGGACGCTCGACCGGCACGGGAACGACCAACGGCCCTCCCGCCACGCGGGTGCGAGCACCCAGGATCGGAGTATGACCAGCGAACCCGTCTCCTCCCCCGATGGCCTCAGCCTCGATCCGGGCCAGTGCCTGCGCCTGATGGCCCGTCACTCGGTGGGCCGGCTCGTCTACACCAAGCACGCTCTGCCCGCCGTCCTGCCGGTCCGCTACCGCCTGGCGGAGGGCGGCAGCGTCCTGGTCGACCAGCCCGACGAAGAGCTGCTGCGCGCCGTGACCGGCGCCGTCGTCGCCTTCCAGGCCGACCAGGTGGACCCGGCCGACGGCAGCGGCTGGACGGTCACCGTGCTCGGCCACGCCGACGCCATACACCCCACCGCCGCCACCGGGCCGCCCTCCGTCTCCGTCCGGATCCGCCCCGAGTGGGTGTCCGGCCTGCGGCTGCTGCCGCCCCAGCCCGGCCCCGCCGATCGGCCCCACCGGCCGGGACCTCCGGCCCTCGCACCCGACGCCGCCCACCCCGCAGAGTGGGAACGTCGGCACCGGAGCGCGGACCGAGGAGGCGAATGACGATGCGGCACTGCACCGTCGGAGCGATGATGACCCGTCACGTGGTCACCGTCAGCCCCGGCACGGGCTTCCGCGAGATCGTCGCGCTGCTCGCCGAGTACGACATCACCGCCGTGCCGGTGGTCGACGCCGACCACCGGCCGCTCGGCGTGGTCTCCGAGGCGGACCTGCTGCGCACCCAGCTCACCCAGTACGACCCGGCGTCCCTGCTGCCCGCACCCGTGCAGCTGCGCGGCACCGGCACCACCGCCGCCGACCTGATGACCGCCCCCGCCGTCTGCACCACCCCCGACAGCACGGTGGTCGCCGCCGCCCGCCTGATGACCCGTCGGCGGGTGAAACGCCTGCCCGTGGTCTCCCCCGCCGACGGCCGCCTGATCGGCACCGTCAGCCGCGGCGACCTGCTGCGAGTCTTCCTCCGCGACGACCGGGCGATCCGCCGCGAGATCGTCGAGGAGATCCTCACCAGCGTCGAAGGCACCAGCCCCGCCCTGATCAGCGTGGACGTCGTCCAGGGCGAGGTCACCCTCAGCGGCACCACCGCCCCGCACTGCCACACCCGCGCCCTGCGCGAACTCTGCGCCGCCGTGGACGGCGTGGTGTCGGTCACCGACCGCACCACGCACGCCGCGGCCTGACCGCCGCCCGACCGGCCGTCAGCGCAGGATCCCGGCCCGGCGGGCGGCCGTGATCCACTGCGGGAACTCGGACAGCAGCCGGTCGTACAGCTCCGGGTCGGGGAGGGTGCTGATGTCGTCCACCGAGAAGAAGCCGACGTTGTCGACCCGGCGGCCCGGCAACTGGTCGAAGTGCTCCAGCACGCCGTAGTCGGAGCGGCCGAGGCCCACGAACTGCCAGAAGATCGGCTCCTCGACGGCGGCCCGCAGCTGCGCCTCGATCTCGGAGTTGCGGTAGATGCCGCCGTCGGAGAAGAACAGCACCAGGGTGGGCAGCGGCGAGGGGAAGGCACGGACGAAATCCCGCACCTTGGCGATCACCCGGTGCTCCTCGTTCTGGATCCCGACCGCCTTCATGTCCACCCGCCCATCGGGCTTCGGCGGCCGGATCCGGCGACGGCCGAACAGGCTCTTCAGGGCCGCCTCACCGGGCCTCACGTGCAGGCGCAGCCACTCGGGCAGCCCCGGCAGACTCAGGTCGGGCAGCCGGGCCGGACGGGTGGCGAAGGTCCACGCCTGCATGGTGCCGTCGTCGTCCAACTGCGCGGCCACGGCGGCCATCCGCTCCACCACGTCCGCGACCACGCCCCGCCCGTACAGCCCCATCATCGACCCGGACGCGTCCAGCACCAGCAGGATCCGCGCCACCACGCCCTGCGCACCGTGCTTCTGGAGGCTGACGGCGACCTGCTGCTTGCGCAACGAGAGGCGCTTGCGCATGTCCACGGGGAGCTGCTGCTCGGCGGCGGAGACGTCCGGCGCGTGGAGCGGCCGCGGCGGCACGGCGGGCGGGAGCGGTTCCGGCGACGGCGCGGACGCGAAGGGTTCCGGCGACGGCACGGGCAGCGGGGCCGACGAGGACGCGAACGGGTCGGGAGCAGGCACGGGCAGCGGGGCCGGCGAGGACGCGAACGGGTCGGGCGCAGGCACGGGCAGCGGGGCCGGCGAGGACGCGAACGGGTCGGGCGCAGGCACGGGCGCGGGCAGCGGACGCAGCCTCAGCTCGCGGGTGGCGTCCGGCCGTTGTTCGGGATCGGGCGCCAACTCCGTTTCCGGCAGCGGCTGTTCCACCTGGCGCAGCCTGAGCTCCCGGGTGGCATGCACGGGCACGGGTTCCGGCTCCAGCACAGGCTCGGGCTCGGGCTCCGGCTCCGGCTCCGGCTCCGCTGCACGCTCGGTCTCCTGAGCCGGCTCGGGCTCCAACTCCGGTTCCGGCAAAGGCTCTGCCGCCGGGCGCAGCCTGAACTCGCGGGTGAGAGGTGCGCTCTCCGGCTCCGGCTCCAACCCCGCCACCGTCTCGGGCTCCGGCTCCCGTTCCGCCTCCGGTTCCTGCCCGGCGTCCGTGGGCAGCGTGAAGCCGTAGGAAGTGGCCAGGCCGGCCAGGCCGTTGGCGTACCCCTGGCCGACGGCGCGGAACTTCCAGTGGCCGCCGCGGCGGTAGAGCTCGCCGCCGATCAGTGCGGTCTCCCGGCCGGCCTCGATGGCGAAGCGGGCGAGCGGCAGGCCGGTGCGGGCGTCGGAGATCGCCAGTGTCAGGTCGCGGACCCGGCCGAAGGTGCCCTCGCCGTCGGTGGCGGCCAGCAGCAGGACGCGCTGCACCTCGGCGTCGCGGACGTCGAGCGCCGCGAGGTCGGCCTCGATCCGTTCGACGGGCGCCTCGGGCCCGCCGGTGCGCCCGCGGCACAGGACGGCGCCGGAGCGGTGCGGGGACCGGTGACGCCGGATCAGATCCTCGGCGTCGCGGGCCTGTCCCCCGGCGGTCAGCAGCAGCGCGGCGGCGGTGAGGTCGGGGGAGCCGGGTGCGGGCGTCCAGCTGAGGTCGGCGTGCACGGCGGGCACGTCGATCGGGAGGTTGCTGCCTTTGGCCAGGGATCTCGCGGTCACCGCCACAGTCTGGCCCATCGGGGGCCTGCGACGCGCCCCCCGGGCGGCAGGTTCTGCGGGCGGTGGCGGGCCCGGCGTTACGGTGGGGGCCGGACGGCGGGCGAGCCGGGAGCGAGGTGGTCCGGGTGCACGCGGTCACCGACTGGCTGCGGGGGCTGTCGGGCCCGGTGGTGTACGCGGTGGTGGGGGCCCTGGTGTTCGCCGAGGACGCGCTGTTCTTCGGGTTCGTGCTGCCGGGCGAGACGGCGGCGGTGCTCGGCGGCCTGCTGGCCCATCAGGGCAAGGTCTCGCTGGGCCTGATGGTGCTGGTGGTGGTGTCCGCGGCGATCCTCGGCGACTCGACGGGGTACGAGGTGGGCCGCCGGCTCGGTCCGGCGGTGCTGCGGACGAAGCCGATGCGCCGGCACGCGGACCGGATCGAGGGGGCGCAGGATCTGATCCGCCGTCGGGGCCCGGTGGCGGTGCTGCTGGGGCGGTTCGTGGCGTTCTTCCGGGCGTTGATGCCCGCGCTGGCGGGGGTGTCGCGGATGCCGTACCCGCGGTTCCTGCTGTTCAACGCGATAGGCGGGGTGCTCTGGGGTGTGGGGTTCACCCTGCTCGGCTACTTCGCGGGCTCCGCGTACTCGCGCGTCGAGGGCACGGTGGGGCGTTCGCTGGCGATCGCGGTGGCGGCGGTGGTGGTCGTGGGTCTGCTGGTGTGGCATCTGCGTTCGCGGCGGCGCGAGGCCCGCCGCGAGCACCGGCACGACGGCGGCGACAACCACGACGAGCCGAAGCAGAACTGACCCGCCGTCGATCATGCCGGCCGACCGTCCCGAAGCGGGCGGGCCCGTCGGCTCCCGGGGGTGGACCGTTCGGCCCTCGGCGCAGAGCGGGCGAGGGAGCAGGCTGGAGTCATCGGGAAAGGAGTTTCTGATGAACCGTCTGCAGACCCGTAGTGTCGCCGAGGTGCTGGTGGAGACCCGCGGCGAGGTTTCGGCCGGCGCCCCCGACTATGCGCGGGTGAAGATCGCGGCCGTGCTCGACCGGATGGACGAGCCGGTCCTCGCGGTCCGGGTGCGGCTGGTGCAGGAGCCCAACCACGCGATGGCCCGGCCCTCGCTCGCCCAGGCCACGGTGGACGTCAACGGACGTCCGGTGCGGGCGCACGTCGCGGCGGCCACCATGCGCGAGGCCGTCGATCTGCTCCAGGACCGCCTGGTGTCGCGGATCGCCCGCCTGCGCCACCACCGCCGGCCGGCCCGTACGCCGCTCGGCTGGGCCGACGGCCTGGACCCGGAGCACCGCCCGCAGCGCCGCCACCGCGAGCCGGAGGACCGTCGGCTGGTGCGGCACCGCAGCTACAGCGCGGCGCGGCTGGGCGCGCTCGACGCGGTGTTCGAACTGGAGGCGATGGACTACGACTTCCAGTTGTTCACGGACGCCGACAGTGGGTGCGACAGCCTGATCTACCGCGGCGCGGCGGGCGGCTACCGGCTGGCCTCGACCGGCCCGCTGCCGCAGCCGGTGCCGGGTCTGGTGGTCAGCCGCCTGACGGTGCCCTGCCTGACGGGTGCCCAGGCCCGGGCCCGGTTGGATCTGAGCGGGCTGCCGTTCGTCTTCTACACCGATGCCGCGACCGGCCGCGGCAACGTCATGTACCACCGTTACGACGGGCACTACGGGCTGATCACGCCCGCCGCGTAGCGGTTTGGCCTCCGGCAGGCGTGGGGGTCTGTCCGGAGGCGGGAAGAGCTCTCGGTGGGTGTGGGGCCCGTCCGGGAGCGCGGGAAGAGGAGTCGGGGACGGTGTGGGGCCGTCCCCGGCTCCCGTTTTTTTTGGCGCATTACCTGCCTGCTGACGGCCGATTACCTCGACATTACGTCGGCAACGAAGCATTTCGGCCAACTTGTTGCCGCATGGGTGACGCGTTCCCAACAAAGCTGGCACTGTACCGTCCCATCGCCGCAGCGGCCCTTGCAGACGCACACGCACCACACGATGCGGCGAGCACGTCGGACACCGTCCGACCCGTTCGAACCACCAGCTCTACCGGGCGGCATCATCCCTGCCCTCCCGGCTGACTCCGGCCGTACCCACGCGGCCGTCGCAGAAGGAGTTCCGTGTGACTCGATCCTCCCGAAAGACCGTCACCGCGACCGCGCTGATAGCCGGCGCCGCGATGATCGCGGCCGCCCTGACGTCCGGTGTCGCCGCCGCCGACACCACGGACCAGGCCCCGGCCGAGGTCCAGGCCATCGCCGGTGCGCTGCCGGTGCAGCTGTCGGCGGAGCAGCGCGGCGAGTTGCTGGCCGCGGCGGACGCGTCCAAGGCCGAGACCGCGAGGGCGCTGGGCCTGGGGTCGGAGGAGGCGCTGATCGCCAAGTCCGTGACGAAGGACGCGGACGGCAGTGTGCACACCCGGTACGAGCGCACCTACGCCGGGCTGCCGGTGCTCGGCGGCGACCTGGTCGTGCACAGCGCCCCCGACGGTTCGACCACGGGCGTCACCAAGGCCACCGAGGCGGACATCGCGGTCGACACCGGCGAGAAGGAGAGCGCCGACTCGGCGAAGGGCCTCGCGCTGGAGAGCGCCGGGACCGCGAAGGTCGCGGAGCCCGCGGCCGACAACGTCCGCAAGGTCGTCTGGGCCGCGTCCGGCACTCCGACGCTGGCCTGGGAGACGATCGTCACCGGCACGCAGGAGGACGGCACGCCGTCCGAGCTGCACGTCATCACCGACGCGAACACCGGCAAGAAGATCTTCGAGTACCAGGGCATCGAGACCGGCGTCGGCAACAGCCAGTTCTCCGGTCAGGTCACCATCGGCACCACCGCGGCGGGCGGCGGCTTCGCGATGACCGACAACACCCGTGGCGGCCACAGCACCTACGACCTGAAGGGCACCAGCGGCTCCACCAAGTCGCTGTTCACCAACCCGACCGACACCTGGGGCGACGGCACCGTCGCCAACCGGCAGACCGCCGCCGTGGACGCCGCCTACGGCGCCCAACTCACCTGGGACTACTACAAGAACGTCCACGGCCGCAACGGCATCAAGAACGACGGCGTCGGCGCCTACACCCGGGTCCACTACGGCACCAACTACGTCAACGCGTTCTGGTCCGACAGCTGCTTCTGCATGACCTACGGCGACGGCTCGGGCAACACCCACCCGCTCACCTCGATCGACGTGGGCGCCCACGAGATGACCCACGGTGTCACCTCCCACACCGCGGGCCTGATCTACAGCGGCGAGTCCGGCGGCCTGAACGAGGCCACCTCCGACATCATGGCCGCCGCCATCGAGTTCTGGGGCAACAACCCCCAGGACAAGGGCGACTACCTGGTCGGCGAGAAGATCGACATCTACGGCACCGGCGCCCCGCTGCGCTACATGGACAAGCCCTCCAAGGACGGCCGTTCCAAGGACGCCTGGTACTCCGGCCTCGGTTCGATCGACGTCCACTACTCCTCCGGCCCGGCCAACCACTGGTTCTACCTGGCCTCCGAGGGCAGCGGCGCCAAGACCGTCAACGGCGTGAACTACGACTCCCCGACCTCCGACGGCCTGCCGGTGACCGGGATCGGCCGGGACGCCGCCGCCAAGATCTGGTACCGGGCGCTCACCACCTACATGACCTCCTCCACCAACTACGCGGCCGCCCGCGTCGCCACCCTGAAGGCTGCCGCCGACCTGTACGGGCAGACCAGCGCGACCTACATGAACACCGCCAACGCCTGGGCTGCGATCAACGTCGGCCCGCGCGTCGTGGACGGCATCATGGTGGACTCCATCGACTCCCAGATCACCGCGGTCGACACCCCGGCCGATCTCCAGCTCCGCGCCACCAACTTCAACCCCGGTCAACTCACCTTCCACGCGGAAGGCCTCCCCGACGGTCTGAAGCTCCACCCCGTCACCGGCCGGATCACCGGCACCCCGACCACGCCGGGCACCTACCAGGTGACCGTCACCGCCAAGGCCTCCCACCACAGCAGCGTCGAGACGACGTTCACCTGGAAGGTCGCCAGGGGCATCTTCGCGAACGCCACCCGGACGCCGGTCCCGGACGGCGGCGCGGCGGTCTACTCGGACGTGGTCGTCGACCGGATCGCGGGCCAGGCGCCGAGCGACCTCAAGGTGTCCGTGGACATCAAGCACACCTGGCGCGGTGACCTGGCCATCGACCTGGTCGGCCCGGACGGCAAGGTGTACTCGCTGAAGAAGGCCAACATCGGCGACTCGGCCGACAACGTGCTGGAGACCTACACGGTGGACGCCTCCGCCCAGGTCGCCAACGGCACCTGGCGGCTGAAGGTCCAGGACATGTACCGGGGAGACTCGGGCTACGTCGACAGCTGGAAGCTGATTTTCTGACGGCTCACCGAGGTGGTCCGGTCGGCTCACTTCGCCGACCGGACCACCTCGCCGAGGTGCGGGACGGCCCGCACCAGGGTCGGCACCCCGCCGCGCCGCCCAGCGCGGCGGCCGGTCAGTCGCCCAGCATCCGGGCCGCCCGCTCGCGCATCTCGACCTTGCGGATCTTGCCGGTGACGGTCATCGGGAACTCCTCGACCACGTGCACGTAGCGCGGGATCTTGAAGTGGGCGAGCCGGCCGGTGCAGTACGCGCGCACTGCCTCGGCGGTGAGCGGGCGGGCGCCCTCGCGCATCCGCACCCAGGCCATCAGCTCCTCGCCGTACTTGGCGTCGGGGACGCCGATCACCTGGACGTCGAGCACGTCGGGGTGGGTGTACAGGAACTCCTCGATCTCCCGGGGGTAGAGGTTCTCGCCGCCGCGGATCACCATGTCCTTGCTGCGGCCGGTGATGCTCAGGTAGCCGTCCTCGTCCATCACGGCGAGGTCGCCGGTGTGCATCCAGCCGTCGGTGTCGATCGCCTGCGCGGTCTGCTCCGGCTCGCCCCAGTAGCCGAGCATCACCGAGTAGCCGCGGGTGCACAGTTCGCCGGTCTCGCCGCGCGGCACGGTGGCGCCGGTGGCCTGGTCGACGACCTTCACCTCCAGGTGCGGTCCGACCCGGCCGACGGTGGAGACCCGGCGCTCGATCGAGTCGTCGGCGCGGGTCTGGGTGGAGACCGGGGAGGTCTCGGTCATGCCGTAGCAGATGGACACCCCGGTCATGCCCATCCGGCCGATGACGTCCTTCATCACCTCGATCGGGCAGGGCGCGCCGGCCATGATGCCGGTGCGCAGGCTGCTCAGGTCGTAGCGGTCGAAGTGCGGGTCGGCGAGTTCGGCGATGAACATGGTGGGCACCCCGTACAGCGAGGTGCAGGACTCGGCGGCGACGGCGGCCAGGGTGGCGCCGGCGTCGAACGCGGGCGCCGGGATCACCATGCAGGCGCCGTGCGAGGTGGCCGCGAGATTGCCCATCACCATGCCGAAGCAGTGATAGAACGGGACCGGGATGCAGATCCGGTCCTGCTCGGTGTAGCCGCACAACTCCCCGACGAAGTAACCGTTGTTGAGGATGTTGCGGTGCGAGAGGGTGGCGCCCTTGGGGAAGCCGGTGGTGCCGGAGGTGTACTGGATGTTGATCGGGTCGTCGGCGGCCAGCTCCTGCGCGATCCCGGCCAGCACCGCCGGGTCGCCCTGCCGGCCCGCGCGCAGCAGTTCGTCCCAGTCCGGCCCGTCGAGCAGCACCACGTCCGCGAGGTCGGCGCAGCGCGGCCGGGCCTCGGCGATCATCGCGGCGTAGTCGGAGGTCTTGAACTGCCGGGCGGCGACCAGCAGGCGCATGCCGGACTGCTTGAGCACGTACTCCAGCTCGTGCGAGCGGTAGGCCGGGTTGACGGTGACCAGGATCGCGCCGAGTTTCGCGGTGGCGTACTGGGTGAGCGTCCACTCGGCGCGGTTCGGTGCCCAGATGCCGACCCGGTCACCCCGGCCGACGCCCCTGGCGCGCAGGCCGAGCGCCACCGCGTCGACGTCGGCGGCGAGTTGGGCGTACGTCCAGCGCCGGCCGGTGGCGCGCTCCACCAGTGCCTCGCGCTCCGGGAAGGCGCGGACGGCCCGGTCGAAGTTGGCTCCGACGGTGTCGCCGAGCAGCGGGGTGTCGGACGGGCCGGCGGCGTGGCTCGGCTGGCTCGGGGCGTGCGACACGGGGGCCTCCTGGGCGCGGTGGTGCGGGACGACGAGTACCCATGCTGGCCACCGGGGCGGCCGTTGACCAGTCTCCAAGTGGGGGTGGTGCGCGCCTCGTTGACGGTCCGTCACGTCGCACGCGCCGAGGCCACCGGTTCTTGCTCGCCCGAGCAAATCGCCGAACCGGCAGCCGGGGGCGGGAGTTGGCTGATTTGATGACTCGAAGGGCGGTCGGTGGTTCCCCGGGGGTCGCGATGGTGCAGGAGAGCGAGCAGGTGCGGCTGCGGCCGTCGCCGCAGTACCGGCGGCGGCGGGCGGGGTTCGCGCTGTTCGCGGCCGGCGCGTTCGTCGGGTGCGGGCTGCCGCTGTTCGCCGGGGTGGTGACGCGGCCGGAGGCGGTGCTGGTCGACGGCCTGGCGGCCGTGGTGTGGGCGGTGGTGCTGGTCCGGCAGGTGGTGCGTGCGTGGGCGCCCGTCACGGTGGTGATCGACCCCGGGTATCTCGAACTGCGCGGCGGCCTGCGGAAGGTCCGGCTGCCGTGGGACGCGATCGACGGGATGTGCGTGCTCCCGGCCCGGGGGTACCTGCCCGCCTACGAGCCTCCGCACTTCCGGGGTTCGCTGCTGGTGCGGACCTCGCAGGGCAGCCCGGCCGGGCTGGCCGGGCGCGGCTCGCCGCGCTGGTCGGCTCCCTGGCAGGGCGTTCTGCTCGACCTGGCCCCGCTGGCGCTGCCGGCCGAGCGCCTCGACGAGGTGTTCGTCCCGCGCCTGTCGGACCGCTGGGGCGGGACGACCCGGCTGCCGGACGGCCCCGGCGCGGCCTCGGTGTTCGCGGCCGGCACGCTGCTGTCCTGGCCGGGCCGGGTGCTGCTGCGGGGGTTCCGGGCGGTGCTGATGCTGGTGATCGCCGCCGCCCTCCTCGCCACGGCCCCGCTCGGCGCCTTCGGCCCCGTTCAGCCGCTCCTGGTGCTCCTCACCCTGGTGGTGTTCGGCACGGCCGGCACCAGGTGGCTGGTCCTTCGCCTGTCCCGGCCGTGCGAACTGCGGGTGGAGAGCCGGGGCGTGGTGGTGGCCGTCGGCGGCCGGGAGCGGGCCGTGCCGTGGTCCGAGATCGCCTCGGTGGGCACCGGGCTGCACACCGTCTCCCGCGCCGGGCAGCGGCTCGCGGTGACGTGGGTGCTCGCCCGGCTCAACCCGGGAGCGAACCCGCCGACGCCGCTGCCGCACTGGTCCTTCCGCGCCGACGGGCAGGCCGTCCAACTCCTGCCGCTGACCTCGCCGGTGCTCGCCCAGATGCACGGACTCACCGTCTTCCCCGCCCAGTTGGCGAACGCCCTGACCCCGTACGGTTCGAACCTGCTCGCCGGGCACACCGGGCGGGCCGGGTCCGTGACGGGCGAGGCGGTCACCGTCCGGGTCGGTCAGGGGCGCGGGTCGGCGCACCGCAGTCTCGGGTCGGCGCTGCGCACCGCGCCGAGGGACCGGCCGCTGCGCGTGCTGATCGAGCCCGGCCGGTACCGGGAGGCGGGGCCACTGCTGCTGTCCGGCACCGTCGAGGTGGTCCGGGCGGAGGGCGAGGGCCAGGTGGTGATCGAGACCCCCGAGCAGTCCGCCCTGGAGTGCGAGGGCTTCGTCACGCTCGACTCGCTGACGGTGGAGGGCCGCGGCCCGGTCGCCGTCTCCACCACCGGCCGGCTGGAGCTGCGGCAGTGCCGGATCGACGCGCCCGGAGAGTACGCGCTGCTCGCCGCCCAGGGCGCCGAACTGGCGCTGCGGGACTGCGAGATCACCGCGGGCCGGACCGAACTCGCGGGCGCCGGCGGGACCTTCGAACGCACCACGTTCCGTTCCGCCAAGGGCCATGCGCTGGTGCTGAAGGAACGCGCGAAGGCCGAGATCACCGACTGCACGATCACCGACAGCCGGGGCCGCGGCATCGACGTGACCGGCTCGACGGCGGAGATCCGCGGCTGCGAGTTCCGGGGCACCGGCGACGCCGCGATCAGCGCCGGCGACCACTCCGCGGTGCAGGTCCTGGGTTCCCGGATCGACGAGGTGCACGCCACCGGCCTCGTCTTCGACCACCAGGCACGCGGCTCCGTCCAGGACACCACGGTCAGCGGCGCCACCGTCGGCCTGTACGTCGCGCGGGGCGCCGACCCCACCGTCCGGGACTGCCTGTTCGCGCACTGCCGGGACAGCGGCGTGATCGTCGAGGACCAGGGCCGGGGACGGCTGGAGAGGTGCCGGATCGAGAACGCCGGCGTGCACGGCATCAGTGTCGCCTCCGGCGGCGTCCCGGCAGTCAACGACTGCGCGGTGGCCTTCGGCGGCACCGGCGTCAACGTGCACAAGGCGCGCGGCGACTTCACCCGGCTGCGGGTCCACGACCAGTCCGAGAGCGCCGTCCTGATCCAGGAGGGCTCGGTGGTGGAGCTGGCCGAACTGCGCCTGGAACGCTGCAAGAACGGAATGCACGGCCTCGGCACCGGTGTGACGGTCCGCCTGGTCGGCGCCGTCATCGCCGACGTGACCGCCTCCGGACTGGTGCTCCAGAACACCGCACGCGTCACCGCCGAACACGTCACGGTCGAACGGGCCGGCCTGTACGGCCTGAACTGTCGCGAGAACAGCCGGCTGACCGGGCACGACTTCACGGTCACCAAGGCCGGTGAGGCCGGGCTGCTGGCCCGCGACAGCACCACCGTGGAAATCGACCGGCTGGAGATCTCCGGCAGCCGGGGCAAGGCCCTGTGGGCGTGCGCCAACAGCCAGTTGATGCTCAGCGGGGTGCGGGTGCACGGTGCCGGGAGCGACGGCGTCCGTCTGGAGGCGGACGTGTACGGCAGCCTGACGGACTGCGAGGTCACCGGATGCGCGGGCGAAGCGGTGGTCGCCAACGACCGGGTGCGGATGGAGAACCTGCGCACCGGCGCCACCGCCGAGGACATCCTGCAGCCCGAGTCCGGCCCGATCACCGAACTCCAACGCATGATCGGACTCGCCGAGGCCAAGCGGCAGGTCGACGTCCAGGTCGATCTGCTCCGGCTCGCCCGCTGGCGCTCCGACGCCGACCTACCCCCGCCGCCCCGGGCACACCACCTGGTCTTCTCCGGCCCGCCCGGCACCGGCAAGACCACCGTGGCCCGGCTGTACGGCCAGATCCTGGCCGCGCTCGGCGCCCTGAAGAAGGGCCACCTGGTGGAGGTCGCGCGCGGCGACCTGGTCGGCGAGTACCTCGGGCACACCGCGCAGAAAACCCGCCAGGCGTTCGAACGGGCGTCCGGCGGTGTGCTGTTCATCGACGAGGCGTACAGCCTGGCCCGGCGCTTCGGCGCGAACAGCGACTTCGGCCAGGAAGCCATCGACGTCCTCACCAAGCTGATGGAGGACCACCGCGACGACGTGGTGGTCATCGCGGCGGGCTACACCGAGGAGATGCGGGCCTTCCTGGACTCCAACCCCGGACTGCGCTCCCGCTTCTCCCGCATCCTCGAATTCGACCCGTACGACCCGGCCGAACTCACCGAGATCGTCCTCCGCGAAGCCGAACGGCACACCTACCGCCTCGCCCCCGAAGTCACCGACCGCCTCGTCGAACGCTTCACCCGCCGCGAGCTGCGCGGCGACCCCGCCAACGCCCGCGACGCCCGCACCCTCCTGGAGGAAATGGTCGAACGCCAGGCCACCCGCCTCGCCGGGGCCGGGACGCCGAGCCGGGAGGAGCTGATGATGCTGGTCGCGGACGACATTCCTGCGGAGGGCGGCTGGCTGTGACCGCGGAGGGCGTCCGCGCGGGGCTGTGGGCCGCGAACACTGACGGCGTCCCTGCGGGGCAGCTGGTCATGAACGCTGACGGCATCCGTGCGGGGCAGTTGGCCGTGAACGCTGACGGCATGTGCGTGGGTAGCTGGCCGTGAACACCGACAGCATCCCTGCGGGGGATGTGGCTGTGAACACACCGACGAAACTCCCTCGGGGAGCGGCTGGCTGTGACGACCAACGACATCCCTGCGGAGAGGAGGTGGCTGTGAACACCGACGGCATCCCGGCGGGGCATCCGGCCATGACCGCCGACGAGGCGATCGCCCTGCTGACTCCCTGCATCAGCCTGGCCAGGGCCGATCCGGCGGCGGCGCTGACGGCCTGGTTCACCACCCCCGAGGCGTACGCGGCAACGGCCGTACTGCGGGCCGGCGGGGTGCCGCCCGCCACCGACCTCCCGCTCGAACACGCCTTCGCGCTCGGCTACGGCGACCTGTTCGGGTACCTGGCCGACGGCCAGCACGACCAGGCGCTGCTCGGCGAGGGGCTGCTGTGCCTGCTCCCCGTGCGGCAGCACATGCCTGAGTGGATCTCACCTGAGCTCGCACCGCTACTGGCTGTGGCCGCCGGGGATGGGACCGCCGACGGCGGCGGGCCGAGCACCGACGGAGGCGGGCAGGTCCCCGACGGAGGTGGGCCGAGTGTCGGGCAGGCCAACGTCGCGGCGATCGGCATGGTGCTGGCGTTCCGACGTTGGCGGTACGCCGGCGCGCCTGCCTCGGCGGTTCGGCTGCTCCGCCGTGTGGTGGCCCAGTGCCCGTCGGGTGTCTCCGCACGGGGCTCGGTGCTGTCCACGCTCGGCGCGGCCCTGCTGGCCGACTGGCTCGACCGCGCCGAGCTGTCCTCGCTCGCCGAGTCCGTGGAGATCGGCCGCGCCGCCGTGGCAGCCGTTCCGGGCGCACCCGGCGAACAGGCCCGCCGGCACGCCAACCTGGGCGTCTCCCTTCGGTTCTGGTCGGACGTCACGCAGAGCGAGGGAGCGATCCAGGAGGCCGTGTCCGAGATCCGCACCGGGCTGGCCCGGTGTCCGCCCGAGGACCCCCAGTGGGCGACAACCCGCCTCGAACTCGGGTTCGTCCTGGCCCATGCCGCCGTACTGTTCGGCGAACACGCCGTCCTGCCGGAGGCGGCCGACCTGTTGCGCGAGGCGCTGCGCCGGGCGGACGGAGCGGCGGACCCCTCGGGGTACCCGGACTGCCTCTCTTACCTGGGCATGGTGTTGATCGCCCAGGCCGCGCCGGCGCCGGAGTCCGAGCCCGACCCCGAGCCCATGGCCCGGCTGCGGGCCGAGGGCGTCGCGTTGTGCCGGCGGGCCGCCGAACTCGCGCCCACCGAGGGCTTGCGGCTCCAGCACCTGTGCAACCTGAGCCATGTGCTGCTCAGGAGCACCGCCGAGGACGACGCCGGGGCCACCGCCCTCGCGCTGGCCGCCGCGCGGCAGGTGGTCGGTCTCGCCCCGGGCGGGACCGCGCTGTCCGCCGACGCCCTGACGATGCTCGCGCACGCCCTGACCAGGCGTTACCAGGCCGACCGGGACCCGCAGGACCTGGCGGAGGCCGTCGCCCGGGCCGTGGCGGGGTTCGAGGCCACCTCGCCGCAGTTGCCGGTGCTCCGTTTGGTTCGGGGCGCCGCACTGGCGGACCTGCTGGGCCTGCGGGCCGTGGCCGAGGGAAGTGACGCCCCGTCCGCCGAGTCGCTCGCCCTGCTGCGCCGACTGGTCACGGAGCTGGCGCGGCCCACGGCGGAACGTGCGCAGGCGCTGCGTCTTCTCGCCGACCACCTGCTCGACTCCGCCGTGCGGGAGGGCCGCGACGAGCGCGCCGCCGAGGCGGTGACGCACTACCGGGAGTGCCTCGAACTGCCGTCCCCCGGCCCCGACTTCGAGGCGGACGTACGCTTCTCGCTCGGGACCGCCCTCGCGCTCGGGACCGGCCAGGACGGCGGGGACGCCTGGCGGCAGGCCGCCGCGTCGATGAGCCGCGCCGCCGCGCTGTTTCCCCCGGGCGACCCACGGCGACTCGACCTGGAGGCCCGGCTCGGCGCCCACTGGATACAGCGTGCGGAGGACACCGGCGACCCGACCGCCTACCGGGAGGGGGTGGCCGTGCTGGGCGCGGTGGTGGCCGCCGACGACGGGTGCCCCGCGTCCGACCGCGTGGACCACCGGCTGCTGCTGGGTGCGGCGCTGCTGGCGCTGCTCGGCCACGGCGGCGAGAACGGGATGCTCGACCGGGCGGTGGAGCACCTCGAACAGGCCCTGGCGATGGCCCCGCCCGGCGCCCCGCAGCGGCTGGCCGTGGTCCACCGGCTCGCCGCCGCGCTCGACTCGTCCGCCGTGCTGCGCTCGGACACCGCCCCGCTCGACCGGGCCTCCGCCCTGCTGTCCGAGGCCCTCGCCGATCCTCGGGGCGACGTGGCCGACCGCGCCGACTGTCTGGTCACCCTCGGCAACAACCTGCGTCTGCGCTTCCAGCTCACCGGGGGCCCGGAGCACCTGGAGCAGGCCGCCGCCCGGCACCGCGAGGCCATCGCCCTGACCGCGCCGGAACCCCACGCGTACGCCCTCGACGGGCTCGCCACCTGCCTCGCCGACCTGTACGGCTTCCGGCCGGACGGGCAGCTGCGCGCCGAGGCGATGGACCATTGCCGTGCCGCGCTGCTGCACCTGCCGGAGCACGCCCCGGAACGCGCCTCCGTCCAGGCGGGCCTCGGCTACCTCCAGTGGTCGCTGGCGGTGGAGTCCGGCTCGGACGAGCGGATGGACGCCGCGCTCGGCACCCTGAAGGCCGCGCTGGCCTCCGCGCCCGAGGGGTACAGCGACCGGTGCCTGGTCCTCACCAACCTGGGTGCGGCCATGCTCGGCCGGGCGGCGCGAACGGGTGACCGCAGCTGGACGATGCAGGCCGTCGCCGTGTTCCGGACGGCGCTGGAGCACACCGCCCCGGGTTCGGCGCGGCGCCCGATGGTGCTGAACAACCTCGGCACGGCCCTGTTCGACCTGTCCACGAGCACCGGTGACGCCGCGCTGCGCGAGCGGGCGCTCGCCCTGCTGAGCGAGGCCGCCGACCAGCGCGGCGGGATGTCGCTGGCCCGGGAGCGCGCCGCGCTCAACCTGGCCACGGTGCGCTTCCAGCAGGCCCGCTCGGCCGAGGACGCCGCGGCCGCCGTCGAGGCCTGCCGGCGGTTGGAGGACCTGGTGGTGGAACTCGGTTCCCCCCATCCGCTGCGGACGCTCGCGCTGGCCCGCCTGGGCTTCGCCGGTCTGCACACCTCGGATCTGCTCCCCGAACGTCCCGCCCGGGCGGCGCTGCGCCGGGCCGCGGCGGCCGCCCGCGAGGCGCTCGCCGACACCACGCACGCCCCGGACCCGATGCACGCCGCGGCCCGCCAGGTGCTGGCGACGGCGCAGCTGCGGCGGGCCGAGTGGGGCGAGAGGGTCGATCTGGCGGAGGCGATGCGGCTGATCCGGCAGACGGCCGAGGACCTGACGCTGCCGCCGCACACCCGCCTCCGCGCGGCCCGGCTGTGGGGCGGCATCGCGGCGGGCACGGGCCGCTCGGCGGAGGCACTGGAGGGTTTCGCCCACGCGGTGGGCCTGCTGTCGAGCGTGGCACCGCGTCATCTCGCCCGGATCGACCAGGAGGACCGGCTGAGTTCGGGCCGGGGGCTGGCCAGTTCGGCGGCGGCGCTGGCGATCCTGGCCGGCGATCCGGCGCGGGCGCTGGCCCTGCTCGAACAGGGCCGGGGTGTGCTGCTGGCCCAGGGCCTGGAGAACCAGGGCGACCTGTCCCGGCTGCGCGAGCTCGACCCGGTCCGCGCCGCGGAGTTCGAACGGATCCGGGACCGGCTGGGCCGGGAGCACCCCGCGCTGCAGCCGGTGGGCGTCAACGCTCCTGACGCCTTCTTCGTCCAGGGGATGTCGGGCGCCGGGGCGGCCGCCCTGCGGGACGCCGAGGAACGCCACGCGCTGTCCCGCCGCTGGGACCAACTCCTGGAGGAGATCCGGGAGTTGCCCGAGCTCGACGACTTCCTTCGCCCGCCGACCACCCGCCAGCTGCTCTCGGTGGCGGAGCGCGGCCCGGTGGTGGTGGTCAACGTCAGCGGGTACGGCTCGCACGCCCTGATCCTGACCGCCCGGGGCGGCGGCGCGCCGCGCATCGACGTCCTGCCGCTGCCGGACCTCACCCCGGAGGAGGTGGCGGCGGCCGCGCTGGTCTTCGACGAGCGGTGGATCGACGCCGCCTACGGGGACGAGGGCCTGGCACAGGCCAAGCGGGCGATGCAGATGCACGGTTCCGTTCTGGCGTGGCTGTGGGACGGTCTGGCCGCGCCCGTCCTGGACCGGCTCGGGCTGCGCGGGACCCCGCTGGACGGCGAGGAGTGGCCGCGGCTGTGGTGGTGCCCGGCGGGCCGGCTGGCGTTCCTGCCGCTGCACGCCGCGGGCAAGGGCCGGCGCCTGCCGGGCACCTGGGTCCTGGACCGCGTCGTCTCCTCGTACACGCCGACGGTGCGCTCCCTGCTGCGCGCCCGGCGCAGGACGACCGTGACCGCCTCACCCCGCCGGCGCCCCGCCCCGCTGGTGGTCGCGCTCGCGCACACCCCGGGCGGCCCCCCGCTGCCCGGCGCCGAGGCCGAGGCCGCGCTGGTGACCGAGCTCTTCCCCGGCGGTGTGCGGCTGGACGGCGCGCAGGCCACCGTGGAGCAGGTCCGCCGGGCGCTGTACCGGCATTCCTGGGTGCACTTCAGCTGTCACGGCGTCAGCGACCCGGGCAGCCCGTCGAACAGCGGCCTGATCCTGCACGACGGCCGGCTCAGCGCCCTCGACCTGTTCGCGCGACGCCCGGTGGACGCCGAGCTGGCCTTCCTGTCGGCCTGTTCGACGTCCCAGGGCGGCCACGATCTGCCGGACGAGGCGGTGCACCTGGCGCCGTCCTTCCAACTGGCCGGTTTCACCCACGTCATCGGCACGCTGTGGAGCGTCTCCGACAAGGTCGCCCGCCGCGTCACCGGGGACTTCTACGCCGCGCTGGCGGCGGACGACGCGGCCGGGCTCCGCCCGTTCGACCCGGCGCCGGCCCTGCACCACGCCGTCCGGTCGCTGCGTGAACGCCTGTTGCCCGCACCGCACTTGTGGGCGGCGCACCTCCACATCGGGCCGTGAGCGGCGGCCTCAGGACTCCGCGCCGCCCGGCTCGGGCGCCTTCTCGCTCTGCGCCGTGCCGGAGCCGCCCTCGGGGCCCCGGTCGGGCTCGGCCGAACCTGCGCCGATCCGGAAGATCCGCCGGCTGGTGTACTCCTCGACCAGGCTCTCCACCGACAGGTCGTCATCGCCGCCGTGCTTGTTCGGGTTGCTCGCTGCCATCACCCTGCTCCCTCCGTGCTGCCGGTACCGGCACCTGCTCCGCCGTGGGTGCTGCCGCGGGCTCCGCTTCGGGCGGTGCCAGCAGTTCCAGCACCTCGACCTCGCTGCCCTTGACGTAGACCCCGGCGGTGCCGGGCACCTTGCCGAGGAAGGTCCCGTCGCTGCCCAGGCGCCACTGCGATTCCAGATAGATGTCCTGCTGCTGCGGGAACGCCGACACCGCCGACCGCGAGCCGAGCCAACCGCCCACCCACAGACCGCCCTTGAGCCGGATCCGGACGAAGCAGGGGTCGCGGTCGGCGAACAGGAAGTCCCAGGCCGTCGGCGTCGGCTCGTAGTGCGCCCGCTCGCGCCGCCGCCGTACGGCCGCCGCCGCCCAGGCCGCGCCCGCCGGCACCACCACGACCAGCAGCAGCACGGCCAGCCCCGCCTGCCGGGGGTGCCGCAGCAACCCGACCAGCGGCCCGTCGTCTCCCCCGCGCAGCAGCCGCGCCAGCCAGGGCCCCGCGACCACCGCGTACACGGCGTCCAGCAGCCCGCTGATCGCGACCGCCCGCAGAGCGCGGTTCTGCGGCTCCTGCTCGGCGGCGCGCGGACCGCGCAGGCGGTCGGAGACGGCCTGGTAGAAGATCCCGGGCAGCACGAGAACCACCAGGATGGCCAACTGCTGCACCGTGCTCGGAACCACCGCGTCCATTCCTCCCCCGCCCCCGCGGCGACCGCGTCCGCCGCAGCACCGAAGCGCTGCCTCACCCTAACCGAGCAGGCCATCACCCGGGACGGTTCCGCCGAGTTGACGGAGCGTCAGTCGCACAGTTGCACTCCCCAACTCCCCCGTCAGGCCGGGATGTTGTGCATGACGGCCTCGGTCAACGGCGTGAGCCTGGCCACCAGCTTGTCGAAGCCGGTGGTGCGGCCGTCGGACCACTGCGCCATGCCGACCAGCAGGCCGTGCCCCGACGACCCGAAATTCTGCACCAGCCCACTGTCGGCGGGCAGTTCACGCAGCCCCGAATCCTTGGGCGGAAGCTGAACGGCGACCTGGAACGTCTCCGGATGGCCGGCCAGGTACGTCAGCAGGTGAACCGCTTCCGCCGGGTCCTTCATGGTGAACAGCGCCAGGGTGTACTGGTTGCCGTCGGCGTCCTTGTACAGCGCCAGATCGACGCCGAGACACCCCTTACCCTGCGCGATCATCCCCGCGAGGGCCGTCCCCACCGTGTCCGCGCCGGTACAGGTCGGGTTCTGCACGTCCGCCACCAGCGTGTAGCCCTGCACCTGCTTCGGAAAGATGTCCAGCGGGATCACGGAACCGGCCGCAGGCGCGGGCGCTGCCGCAGCGGGCACCGACGCAGCCGCGGCGGGCGCCTTCCGGCCCGAGGGCTGCAGCACGTACGCCGTCGCACCCGCCGCCGCCAGCAGGACGGCCGCCGCCGGAAGCACCAGCCACCGCCGCGAGCGCCGCCGCACCGGCCGCCGGGCCGCCGCCGCGCGTTCTGCGGCGCTCGGCTCGTGCACCGCGTTGTTCTTCTCGATCTCGCGGACGAACTCTGCCCACAGGTCGTCGCCGGGTTCACTCGTGGTCACAGCCCCCAGACCCTAGTGATCATCCCCGCCGTTGAAAAGTCTCGCCCCCCACCGCCGAGAAGGCTCCGGCCAGGGAATTGACGGTGACTTCCGGCGCTCACGAATTGACGGTCCGTCTATTCCTCACCTCTCGCTGCGGAGTAGTCGCGCCGCTCCGCGCCGGGCGGCACCCCCGCCGCGTCCGGACCTGACATCCACCCCTCGGGACACCCCATCACCGCCTCGACGAACGACGCCGGCGGGAGATACCCGTGCCGGCCCACGTAATGCGCCACCAACGACGGCGCCGCAAAAACCTCACCGCCCCGCCCCGGCACCCGAATCTCACCGGACCCCAGAGCGACCTCACGCCCCCGGTGCTCCACCCGCACCGGCCCCTCCCGCCCTCGCCGCCAGGGCGGACAGAGCCCGCAGACGTGAAAACCCCGCGTGCCGTTCACGCGCTGCCACTGCACGATGTCGAGCAGCCGAGCCGCAAAACCCTCCGGGGCGGCACCCCTGGGGTATCTGCGCAGCCTGCTCAGCCACCCCACGTTCACCCTGCGGTAGGTGGGGGCGAACGTCGCGAAATCGAGCCCCTCGGCGACGGTTTCCTGTTCGAAGTAGGTGTACGGACTCAGGTCGCGAAAGAAGGTCATGCGGCTCTCCTGTCCTTCAACCGTGGGCCGCGACGGCGCGGACCTGTGGAGCGTGCCGGCCCGACCGTCAGTCGTCGTCGGTCTCGCCGGGCGGAATCGTCCACCGCAGCACCGTCCCGCCGGCCCCGTCCGCCTCGAGGGTCACGGGATGGACCTGGCCGGCCGCGCGTTCGCCGTGGTGGCTCATCGAATGGTCGGCGGCCTCCCAGTCGATGCCGAGCACCTGGCATCCGCCGACCTCGATCGCGCCGGCCAGCAGGGGGTGGTCCGCACCGGCGCGCTGGAACAGGTGGTAATCGGTGTGCTTGTCGGCCATGACGGCGATGCTCCGCCCGCTCCGCAGGCCGCCCCGCCACGCTTCGATCTCTGCCACGAGCGCCTCCGCCTTCGCCACCGGCAGGTCGAGCCAGCCCCAGGAGCCGTCCGCCGGCATCCGCTGCCCGCCGAACTGCGCGTGGGCGTCCGGCGCGTGGAGCCCCCAGTAGGTGACGTCGGCGAGACCGTCGGCCGGTTCGCCTTCCAGCCCGATCCAGGCGTCGAGGCCCACACCGTCCCCGACGACCATGCCGCCCCGATCGACGGGAAGGTCCCCGAGCGGGACCGGTGCGTCGTCCGGCCCGGTCCAGGGCAGGCCGAGATCGACCTCCAGCAGCGAGATCACCGGTTCCTCGGTGTACCAGGACAGGGCCGTCCGCGCCCGCACCCGCAACTCCCGGTCCCGGGCCGCCGGGACGGCCACCGCCTCGCACTCGCCGTCCCACAGGTGGCCTCCGCCGGACGCCGCGGCAACCCTGGCGCGCTCGGACAGCGGAAGCCCCAGCTCCGGCCAGTAGTCGATCCACGACGCCATGCCGAGCACCAGCACACCGGACGGCGCCGTCACGAACCCCAGGTCGACGAATTCCTCACTCACGCCCCGATTCTCCCATTGCCCCGGGCCGGCCATCCCCCGGCTGATTGCCCCTCCCCCCGTCAGGCACTCAGCGGCTCGGCAACTCCGCGCACCGGCGACAGGGCGGCCGCACAGGTCTGCACCGGAGCCGACGGCGGGCTCAGCACCGGGCAGGTGTTCCCCGTCCCGGCAACCGTCACCTGAGATGCTGCCCACACCTCGGGCGATCACATCCTCGGCTAATCTGCACGGCCATGGGTGAGTTGACAGTGATCAGGCACGGCCAGACCGAGTGGAGCCTGTCGGGCCGTCATGCCGGCCGCACCGACGTCCCGTTGACCGCCGTCGGCGAGGCGACGGCCCGGGCGCTCGCGCCGCGACTCGCGGGCCGCCCCCGGCCGGTCGCGGTGTTCAGCAGTCCGCTGAGCCGCGCCCTGCGGACGGCCGAACTGGCGGGCCTGACCGGCGTCGAGGCCGACCCCGACCTCCTCGAGTGGGACTACGGCGGCTACGAGGGACTGACGGCGGAGCAGATCGAACAGTCCCGGCCCGGCTGGGACCTGTGGCAGGACGGCATCGTCCCCGGCGAGGCGCCATTCCCCGGTGAGCAGCTCCACCAGGTCGCCGCCCGCACGGACGCGGTACTGGACCGAATCCGCCCCCTGCTGACCGAAGGTGACGTCGCCGTCGTCGCCCACGGCCACCTGGCCCGCATCCTCGCCGTCCGCTGGCTCGGCCTCGACCCCTCCGCCGCCGCCCTCCTCGGCCACCCCCACCCCGGCAGTCTCAGCACCCTCGCCACCGAACACGGCCGCCCGGTCATCGCCGCCTGGAACGTCCCGTAGCACAGTGAGCGCCCCCGGTCGGCGAGGGTGATCACTGTCCTACCGAGGACTTGGAGCAACTCCTGTGAACGGCACGGCATTCCTCGCATCCGTCATCGCCACCGGCCGACTCCACGGCATCGGGATCGGCTCCCCGATCGCCGACGTGGGTCGGGCCTTCCGAAGCGCGTGGATCGACGACGTCGTGGAAGCGGGCGTGTCCCTGCGCCGGGACTACGGTCTGGTCGAGCTGTACTTCAACGGCCCCGAGTGGACCGTCGTCGGCGGCTCGGTCGAGCTGCACCGCCTCGCCACCGTGGCCGGGCTGGCCGAGGAGTGGCGGAAGGCCGAAGGGATCGAGTTCTCCGAGTACCTCCCCTGGAGCGAGGTGGAGACCGCACTCGCCCCCACGAGGAGCGCAACGGCCGGCCGGGGCACGGCGACGTGTTCTGCGTTGCCCTGGGCCAGTAGGGGCTACCCACCAGTGTGCCCACTGCTGTTGGCCCGTGAGCATCGCTCTCTCGTGCGCCATTAAAACCCGATCGGCCCACTTGGGTTGCCATTCCCAGCGGACTGCGTCGATCGTAATTGTGCAACACTCCCGGGCCAGAACGCTTCGCTTTTACCCAGAGGGGAAACACTGCGAACCAATTGAGCGCGAGAGGAAGCGTTCGGCATGGCGAATACAGCGCTGAGGAAGGTCCTTGTCACGGGAGCCGGCACCGGCTTCGGATTGGGAAGATGACCCGTCGCAGCGGCTCTTTGACTACTCCAAGCATTCCTACGAGATGCGGCCGGAGACTCCTGTCACCAAGTGACCCCACCTCCCGGGCAGCCGTTTCACCGCTATCGGATTCCTCCAACCTTCAGAGGCGTTCTCTCATGGCCAAGATCCTTTTCGTGATGACCGGAGCAAGCTACTGGACGCTCAAGGACGGCCACCGGCACCCCAGCGGGTACTGGGCCGAGGAGTTCACAAGTCCGTACAGCGTTTTCACCGGGGCCGGCCACGAGGTCACCATCGCCACCCCGGGCGGTGTCGTACCCGTCTGCGACACGATGAGCCTGCGACCCCAGTTCACGGGGGGAGAAGATGCATCCGTCAAGCAGGAAGGCATCATCGAAGAGGCCGAGCAGCTCCGCCACGCCATCCCGATCAAGGACGTGGACCTCCGCGACTACGACGCGGTCTACTACCCAGGAGGCCACGGCCCCATGGAGGACCTCTGGTGCGATGCCGATTCCGGGCTGCTGCTGAGGAGGGCCCTCGCGTCCGGCAAGCCGCTGGGCCTCGTCTGCCATGCCCCGGCGGCACTGCTCGCCACCCGGGACGAGAAGGGTGACACGCCGTTCTCCAACTACCGCGTCACCGGATTCACGAACGACGAGGAGGCGGGCGTCGGCTTCGCCGACAAGGCCAAGTGGCTCATGGAGGACGAGGTGAGAAACCTTCCCACGGACTACTCCCGCGGCCCGATGTGGGAGTCGTACACGGTGGTTGACCGCAACCTGTACACCGGACAGAATCCGGCGTCCTCCGGCCCGCTGGCCACGATCATGCTCAAGGACCTCTCCTAGCCCCGACGACATCGGCTTCGCCACCAAACCACAACTCGCCCAGCAGATGATCGAACGCGCCCTGGATGCCGGAGTCCCAGCCGCCTGGGCAGCCGGCGACGAGGTCTACGGCGACAACCCGAAACTGCGTGCAGCCCTGGAGAAACGGCAGCTCGGCTACGTGCTCGCGGTCTCCAGCAACCGCCGCACCGGCGAACTCGCCCACTACCATTGCTACTCGCCCCGGCTGGTACCACTGTCCACCCTGGTCAAGATCACCGGAAGCCGCTGGACGGTCGAGGAGACGTTCCAGAGCTCAAAGACCTTGGCCGGATTGGACGCAGCCCGCGCTCACGACCTCGCCCACCGACTGCGCTGGTCCACCTGGCGCCGACGCCACCAAGCTCGCGCACACCGCAGCCACTATCGCGGCCAAGCCGGCCTGCAACCATGACGATCACATCTGGAGTATTAGGCTGCAGTCGAAGCGTCCCGGTAAAGCATGGTGCGGAAGATCCCGGAGACCGTGGCCCCCACCAGAAGTGCGCAGATCAGGAGCAGGGCAGCGATCAGTCCGCCCGCAATGGCAGGCCCCACGCTGTTCGACTCCACTCCGAGCATGAATGCCAGGAATCCGATGACCACCGAGAGGACCATGGGCAGCGCGATCCACAGCGAGCCGTACACCTGCCGGGAGAAGGTCTCGCGCAGCATCCGCGCCGACCGGCGGGTGCCCTCCGTCACCCCGAGGCCGTCGATCATCATGGCCGGCAGCGCCAGGTAGGTGGCGACGGCCCATCCGGCGCTGAACAGTTCGTCCATGATCCAGCCGACGGCCGGGATCCGCTCCAGCTGTCGGATGAGCAGCAGAACCGTCGTGTTGAGCAGGCTCCACGCCAGCAGCCGTCGCCAATGCCGCAGGGCTCGCCGATAGTTCACGCCGATCCGGGCGGGCTCTCCCCGCAGCACGCCATCGACCGCGCAGATCATCGCGGCGCTGGAGAGGGTGAGCGCGAATCCCAAGAGGAGATAGCCGACGCCTATGGAGATCACATCGAAGGTGGACGGTGACGGCTCGGCCCAATCCCGAAGGAACGCCGGCACTGCCACGCCACCGGAGATCAGCGCCAGCGCGGCACCGCTGAGTAGCGGGAACACCAGCAGGCGGCGGTTGTTTCGCAGCACCCCGAAGGACACACGTACGGGTTGAACGGTACTCACGAGAGGGTCCCCACGGGTGGTCATGTTTCGCTGACGCGCCACAGGCTATGCCAGTCGTCATGCCGCTCACCACGGAGGCGCCACCGTCACAAGCCGGAGCGATTCGTGACACAGACAACACATCGCTCAGCCGGCCCCTGGACGCTCGCCGGCACCTCCGAATGATCATTCGTTGGTTGAAGTCGGCTCCGCGTCGAGTCCCACCAGTTCCTACCCGGAGATCACATCTGCGACTGGAGTACCAGGCAGAACACCTTCGAGCCGGCCGGGCTCGTGGCGGGTGCGGCCCGTGTGGCGCCGTCAGCTCTCGGCCGGCTCGCGCGGCCAGTTGCGCAGCATCGCGGTGATGATGTGGGGGCGGGCGAGTTCGGCCGGGGAGCCGGTGAGGCTGACGGCGTTCCAGACGGCCGCCGCGACCTTGGGGTCGGTGGCTGCGGCTCGCATGGTGGCCCGGAAGGACTGGGCCAGCAGGGCGGACAGGGCGGGACGGGTGCCCGGGACCTGGGGCATGGATTTGTCGGCCAGGGTGGAGAACAGCCAGGAGAGGTGCAGGGCTTTCGCGGCGGACCGGTAGAAGCGCCGGGGGAGGTTCCGTGTGCCGTCGGCGAGGAGGCATTCGCGTAGGGCGGCGGCTTCCAGTGCGGCGACCGTCATGCCGGCGCCGTAGATGGGGTTGAGGCTGCAGATCGCGTCGCCGATGGAGATCAGGCCGTCGGGAAGGCGGCGGAGCCGGTGGAAGTGCCGGCGTACGGCGTGGGGGTGGGCGAACGAGGCGACGTCGGTGACCGGCTCGGCGCGCCGGAGGGCTTCGCGCGCGTCCGCGGAGGCCAACTCCTGGGCGAAGAGCAGGAATTGATCCGGCGCGGTGGGCGGGTGGTGCGCGCGGCCGAAGCCGTACAGGGAGAGCACCCAGATGCCGTTCTCCTGGCTGGTGAGGACCAGGCCGCGCGGGCGCGCGGGGGTCGCGCCGACCAGGAGGGCCTTGTCCGGGCCCATCGCACCCGGGGGGAGCCGGTAGCGGCGGCTCGCGTAGGCCACGTCTACGCGCAGGCGTTGCTCCGCGGGCTTCTCGTACCCCAGCGTGGCCAGCCAGGTCGCGCCTCGGCCCGCCCGGCCCATGGCGTCGACCACGAGGTCGGCGTCGATGTCCTCGGTGCTGCCGGGCGCCCCCGGGCGGGCCGTCCGGACTCCCGTCACCCTGGTGCGGTCGGACGTGGTGAGGGGGGCGGTCGCCTCCCGGCCGTCGAGCAGGGTGACGTTCGGCGCCGCGCAGACCTTGGCCCGCAGGCGGTCCTCCAGGAAGGGGCGGCTCGTCTGGAGCACCGTGCCCAGCGGCACTTTGCGCAGCAGGGAGCCGAAGAACACGATCTCGACCTCGCTCAGCGCGGTGGCCAAGGTGGCACCGTCGGCGGCGAGTTCGCCGACGAAGCCCGGGAAGAACTCCTCCAGGACGTTCGCGCCGCGGACCGTCAGCGAGTGCACGTGCGCCCCCTGCGGCACGCCCCGCCGGACGGCACCGTCGCCCGCGAGAGTGTCCCGTTCGACAAGGGTGACCCGGTCGAAGACCTCGGACAGGGCCCGGGCCGCGCAGAGGCCGCTGATGCCGGCGCCCAGCACCAGGGCATGGCCGGTGCGCGTCTCGGTACTGCGGCGTGCCAGGTTCATCGTGGGATCCGATCTACGAGGGGGTCACAGGGGGCCCGTGCCCACAACCCGCGCCGCTCACACCCCGCGATCACTTGTGCACCCTCGGTGACCGGAGTTGACCGCGCGGAGGTCGCCTCCTTGACATTGCCATGGCGAGGAGGCGTTCGTACCATCAGGCCTAGCGGCGGCGGTTCGCCGTCAACGAGCGCTAGCAGGAAGCGGGTTCGTCCATGACTGCTGCACCGCCCACCCGCCGTCGGCCCTTCGGCGGCCTCGCCCTCCTCCTGGCCGCCGCGCTGTTCGGCGCCACCCCGGCCGCCACCCCGGCCTCCGCACAGCCGAACACCGCACCACAGGCCGCCGCACCACAGGCCGCCGCGCAGCAGGTTGCCGCGCAGAGTTGGGGCGACGACTTCGACGGCCCGGCCGGCGCGGCGGTCGATCCCGCCAAGTGGACGGTGGAGACCGGCGGTTCGGGCAACGGCAACCACGAGCTCCAGTACTACACGGCGGGTGCGGCGAACGCCGCGCTGGACGGCCAGGGGCATCTGGTGATCACGGCGCGGCGCAACTCCGATGCGGGGCTGGCCTGTTGGTACGGCACCTGCCAGTACACCTCGGCCCGGCTGAACACGGCCCGCAGCTTCGCCCAGGCGTACGGGCACTTCGAGTCCCGGATCAAGATCCCGCGCGGGCAGGGCATCTGGCCGGCGTTCTGGATGCTCGGCAACGACATCGGCACGGTGAACTGGCCGAACAGCGGCGAGATCGACGTGATGGAGAACATCGGCCGCGAGCCGGGCACCGTGCACGGCACCATCCACGGGCCGGGCTACTCCGGCGCGGGTGGCATCGGCGCGCCGTACTCGCTGCCGGCGGGGCAGTCCTTCGCGGACGACTTCCACGTCTTCGCCGTGGACTGGAGCCCGTCCGCCGTGACCTGGTCGGTGGACGGCCACGCCTACCAGACCCGCACCCCGGCCGATCTGGGCGGCAACCGCTGGGTGTTCGACCACCCGTTCTTCGTGATCCTCAACCTGGCCGTCGGCGGCGACTGGCCGGGCAGCCCGGACGGGTCGTCGGCCTTCCCGCAGACCATGGTGGTCGACTACGTCCACGCCACCGCCTCGAACACCGTCCCGCTGCCGTACACCGGCCGGATCACCGGCCCGGGCGGCATGTGCGTGGACGTGGCGGGGGCCTCCAGCGCCGACCGCACGCCGATCCAACTGCACAACTGCACCGGCAACGCGGCCCAGCAGTGGACGGTCGGCACCGACGGCACCGTCCGCGCCCTCGGCAAGTGCCTGGACGTGGACGCCGCCTCGCACAACGACGGCGCGGCCATCCAGCTGTACACCTGCAACGGCACCGGTGCCCAGCAGTGGTCGTACGGCGCCGGGCGCGCCTTCGTGAACACCGGCTCCGGCAAGTGCCTGGACTCCCCGAACGGCTCCTCCGCCGACGGCACCCGGCTCCAGCTGTGGACCTGCAACGGCACGCCCGCCCAGCAGTGGACGCTCGGTTGACGCGCCGCCGGCCGGCGGCCTGCCCAGCACCGTCGGCCGCCGGCGCTGCCCGGCGACCTCAGCCGGTGACGGTGCCCAGCGGGCTGACCTCGATGGTGATCCGGCCGGTGTGCGACGGCTCGGTGTCGTCGAACGCCACCTCGGTGATCCTCGCGGCCACCAGCGTCCGGCGGTCGGTCACCACGCAGATGGTGGCGTCCTGTTGCATGCCGGACCGTTCGAGCGTGGAGCGGTTGCTGTTGGAGATCTGGAATGTCGTCAGGGAGCCGCTGTTCGCCGCCCGCAGGCAGGAGTCCGGGGTGGCCTGCTCGCCGGGCTTGAGCACCCCGGCGGTCCGGCCGCTGCCGGGCGCGAGGTCGAACTCCGCCCAGGAGGCGTTGGTCGTCCACAGGTCGGACTGGGCCTTCGCGCCGGCGTCGCGCAGCCGCCACTCCTCGTCGGTCATCCGCTTCGAGCGGCCGGACGGCAGGTCCAGGTCGATCATCTGCAGCTCGCCGAGCGCGGACCGCTGCAGCACGATCCGCTCCGCCCCGGCCCCCGGGGCGACGGGGGTCAGGCCCGGACCGGACGCCACACCGGTGCCCTGCGCCGTCACCTCGGGGGCCGGGCCCGACGCCGCGGGGCGGTCCTCGTGGCGGTTGGCCAGGTACAGCCCGAACACCAGGCCGCCCACGGCCAGCACCGCGACCGCCGCCAGCGCGGCCCGGCCGCGCCCCGAGTCGTGGTGGTGCACGGTGCTGGAGTTGTGCACGGTCTGGTTCTGGCCGGCCTGGTACGCGTTGCCGTCGGTGACCTGCGCGTCGAAGGTCTTCTCGGGACGGGTCACTGGTGGAAGACCTGGTCGCGTCCGGCCTGGTAGACGTTGCCGCCGGTGACGGTGGCGTGGAAGACCGTGGTGCCGCCGGCCGCGGGGCGCTGCTCGGGCGGCAGGGCGGGGGTGAGTTCCTCGTCGAGGACGCGGCGGATCTCGGCGGCGAGGGCGGGGTTGTCGCCGATCAGGCGGCGGAAGCGGCTCTCCCAGTCGCCCGCGAGGGAGGCCAGCGTCTCGTCCTCGGTGCCGGCCGCGCGGGCCCGCAGCAGGTCCTCGCGGGTGTCGTCGAGTTCCTGCGAGATCGACTCGGCCCGTTCGGGGCGCAGCCGTCGCCACGCCCCGGTGACGGCGCTCTTGGCGCCCTCCCAGGCGTCGGTGGCCAGCAGGCCGACCACGGTGGTGGCCGCCTGTCCGGCGAGCATGGCCACGGTGAGCTGGTCCGGTTCCATCTGCACTCCCCCGTCCGTCGGAAGTGCACATGATAGCGACGATCTTCCCGCGCTCTCACCGGGGTTGACGTGCCGTCACGGCCCGGGGCCGGACCTGGCTGAGCGGGGCGGCTGCCGTCACGGATCGGACCGGACCTGGCTGAGCGGGGCGGCCAGCGATTCCAGGCTGCGGCGTTCGGCCTTGACGCCGATCAGCGCCTCGACCAGGCCCGCCAGCGTCATCAGGGCGGCGCCGATGCAGAACGCCAGTGTGGCGTCGCCGACCTGGCCGCTGGAGACCAGGCCGTTGAACAGCAGCGGGCCGGAGATGCCGCCCGCGGCGGTGCCGACGGCGTAGAAGAACGCGATGCACAGCGCCCGGGTCTCCAGCGGGAAGATCTCGCTGACGGTGAGGTAGGCGGCGCTGGCCCCGGCGGAGGCGAGGAACAGCACGGCCGTCCAGCAGGCGGTCATGGTGGTGGCGTCCAGCGAGCCGCGCTGGAACAGCCAGGCGGTGCCGAACAGCAGGACGCCGGAGCCGATGTAGCTGCCGGCGATCATCGGTTTGCGGCCGACGGAGTCGAAGAGGTGGCCGAGCAGCAGCGGGCCGAGGAAGTTGCCGACGGCGATCACCGCGAAGTAGTAGCCGGTGTCGCCGGTGGGGACGTCGAAGAAGGTGGTGAGGATGGCGGCGTACCCGAAGGTGACGGAGTTGTAGAGGAAGGACTGGCCGATGAACAGCGCCAGGCCGAGGACGGTGCGGCGCGGGTAGTGCGAGACCAGGGTGCGGGTGATGGTGCCGAAGCCGATCGGGCCGCGTTCGCGGATCCGGATCGATGGTTCGTCCACCGGCGGCAGGGGCTTGCCGGTCTCCCGTTCGACGGTCTTCTCGGCGGCGGTGACGATCTCCTCGGCCTCCCGGCGGCGGCCGTGGGTGAACAGCCAGCGCGGGCTCTCCGGGACGTGCCGGCGCACCAGCAGGATGACCAGGCCGAGCACCACGCCGATGCCGAAGGCGAGCCGCCAGCCGATGTCGGTGGCGAACAGCGCGGTGTTGAGCAGCGCGATCGAGGCGAACGCGCCGATCGCCGCGCCGATCCAGAAGCTGCCGTTGACGATCAGGTCGATCCGGCCGCGGACCCGGGCGGGGATCAGTTCGTCGATGGCGGAGTTGATCGCCGCGTACTCGCCGCCGATGCCGAAGCCGGTGAAGAACCGGCACAGGAAGAAGAACCAGGCGGTCCAGGAGAGTGCGGTGACGGCGGTCGCGGCGAGGTACACCGCGAGGGTGAGCATGAACAGTTTCTTGCGGCCGCGCCGGTCGGTGAGCCACCCGAAGAACAGCGCGCCGCAGCAGGCACCGGCCACGTACAGCGCGGCGGCGGTGGTGGTGACCTGGGCGGTGCTGATGGTGATGCCGCTGCCGGGTTCGGCGAGCCGGGCGGCCAGGTTGCCGACGATGGTGACTTCCAGGCCGTCCAGGATCCAGACGGTGCCGAGGCCGATCAGGATCCGCCAGTGCCAGGGCGACCACGGCAGCCGGTCGAGTCTGCCGGGGACGTCGGTCTCCACGGCCACGGCGGACTGGCGTTGCGGTGCGGACATCTCGGCCTCCGTCGAGCTGTCCCCCCGCGCCCGGCCGGTCCGGACGCGCCGTCAGCGCGTCTGCCCAGCATGCCCCCTGCGGCACACCTGGCCGACCCCCGACCGCCGATCGGCTCAACGCCTCAGCGGCTCAGCGTGGAGCGGACCAGTGCGGTGGAGAGCCGGGCCAGCTCGCGGGCGGGGACCAACTCGGCGAGCCCGTCCGGGGTTTCGGGCAGGCCGAGGCGGGCGGCGGCGGTCAGGGCGCGGCGGTCGAAGAACGGGCGCAGTTCGGGCCAGACCGACTGTGCTTCGCGGCGGAAGATGTCCGCACCGACGGGGCCGATCCGGGGCACCTCGCGCAGCAGCCGTCCGATCGCGGCCGGGTCGCGGCCGGCCTCCTCGCGCAGCCGCCGCAGGTCGCCGCGCCAGCGTTCGCGGACGAGGTCGGCGCCTTCGCCGAGCGCGGTGGCGGTGCTCTCGTCGTAGCGGACGTAGTGGGCGCGGCCGAGCGCGTCCACCCGCTGCTGCCAGCTGGAGTCGGTCATCGCGCGCGGGGTGCGCAGCCCGTCGGCGAACAGTTCGCGGGCGGCGTCGGCCGCGGTGTCGGCGCGGATCCGGATCGCGCACAGCTGGGTGAGGACCAGCAGTTGGTACAGCGGCGCGGGGGTGTCGCGCAGCCGGATGCCGGCCTGTTCGGCGTAGGTGCGGCCGTGCCGGTCGAGCAGGTCCTGGACGGCGGTCACAGCGGTGGCCGGGCTTCCAGCCGGTCCGCCAGCACCCGGGTCTCGAAGCGCGGCTGCGGGGCGGTGGCGGGGCCCTGCACGGGGTGGCCGTCGCTGAGCCGGAACCGGGAGTGGTGCACCGGGCACTGCACGCAGCCGTCGATCAGTTCGCCCCCGGCGAGCGATCCGGCCATGTGGGTGCAGCGGTCGGCGAGGACCGTCCAGGTGTCGTCGGAGCCGTGCACGACGACCACGGCGACCTCGCCGAGGTGGCGGCGCACCGGGACGTCGGCGGGGAAGTCGGCGGTGGCGCCGAGCGGGTGCCAGTCGGGTGGCGCGAGCCGGAGTTCGGCCTCGGCGTGGGCGGCGCCGGCGGCCTGCCGGTACGCCAGGTGCCCGCCGAGGGCGGCGGCGAGTCCGACGGCGGTGGTGCCGCTCAGTCCGAGCACCCGGCCGCGCGCGGCGTGGCCGTGGCAGCGGGCGCGCAGCGAGCTCGCGTGCAGCAGGGCGCCGGTGACGGCGCTCACGGCGTGCACCAGCCCGGTGCGGCGCTGGGCGGGCGGCAGCCGGGACCAGTCCACCCAGCCGGACCAGATGACGGGCGGCAGGCTGACCAGCCCCGCGGCGGTCAGTGTGCGGACGGCCCGGTCGTCGCCGCCGGTGAGGTCGAGCAGCCCGGCGGCCAGCCAGCAGCCGATCGGGGTCTCGACGAGCGCCGGGTGCAGTGGGTGACCGAGCGGGACGCCGTGCAGCACGTCGCGGACCCGGCCGAGCGGCAGGGCCTGGATGAAGTCGGCGAGGCGCTCCGCGACCGGGTCGAGGAACGTCCAGCGTGAGGGGACGTCCAGCCAGTCGGCGGGGCCTGAGTGCAGATTTTCCATGCCGGGGCGGCTGTCCACTCCCCGGAAAGCCAAACACCGCCCCCGGCGGGGGGCGGTGAGGGAACGGCGGTGCGGTCAGCTGGGGCGGATGCGGCCGCGCCAGCCGCCCGATTCGAGGCCGCGTTCCTCGATGAAGGACTTGAACCGTTCCAGGTCGCCGCGGACCCGCCGGTCGATCATCCCTATCGTGTCGGCGGCGTGTTCGGCCATCCCCTGCGGGTCGTAGTCCATCGCGAGGCGCACCTCGCAGCGGTCGTCGTCGAGCCGGGCGAAGCTGACCACGCCCTTCTGCTGGACGTCGCCGCCGGTGGTCCGCCAGGCGATCCGCTGGTCGGGCAGCTGGTCGACGATCTCGGTGTCGAACTCGCGGCTGACCCCGGAGATCTTGGTGTGCCAGTGGTTGTGACGCTCGTCGATCTGGGTGACCCGTTCGACGCCGTCCATGAAGCGGGGGAAGTCCTCGAACTGCGTCCACTGGTTGTAGGCGGTGTGCAGCGGGACGTCCACCTCGACGGTCTCCTGGACCATGCTCATGCGTTCTCTCCTCCGTCTCTCGTCACGTCACCACCGGTACCAGCGGGAGCGTCGTCCACCGCTCTCGGCGCTGCGGGCGAAGAAACCGATCAGCCACAGCACCAGCACGGCGAGGGCGATCCACCACAGCACCTTCACGGCGAAGCCGGCTCCGAACAGGACGACGATCAGCAGCAGCACCAGCAGCATCGCGAGCATCGCGGTCGTACCTCCTCGGTCGGGGGCCGGGCCCGGTTCGGGCCTGCTGTGCGTCTGACCGTTTCGGTGCGGAT
This sequence comes from Kitasatospora sp. NPDC059673, assembly GCF_042734215.1. Taxonomy (NCBI): domain Bacteria; kingdom Bacillati; phylum Actinomycetota; class Actinomycetes; order Kitasatosporales; family Streptomycetaceae; genus Kitasatospora; species Kitasatospora sp. NPDC059673. Next base: position 160,865 of record NZ_JBHWEN010000009.1, read on the forward strand.
CAAACCGTTCTGCCCGCTTCGCCGTTCACTGCGTCGAGGACTTCGACGGCGATCAGGCAGGTGTCGTCGTCGGTGTCGGCCACGCTCAGTTCCAGTGCCCGGTCGAGCAGGGCGTCGAGGTCGGCGGCGGGTTCGGCGAGCACCTGGGCGAGGTGGGCGAGCGGTTCCTCGACGGACTGGTCGCGTCGTTCGATCAGGCCGTCGGTGTACAGGACCAGGACGTCGCCGGGGCGCAGGGTGAGGCTGGCCTCCTGGTACTCGGGGTGGTCGGCGGCGCCGAGCAGGATGCCGTGCGGCATGGGCAGCGGGCGGGCGGCGCCGTCGCGCAGCAGCAGCGGCGGCAGGTGGCCGGCCCGGGCCCAGTGCAGGGTGCGGGTGTCGGGGTGGTAGCGGGCGCAGACGGCGGTGGCGGTGGCGTCGGTGAGGTCGGCGGCGGCCTCGTTGAGCCAGCCGAGCAGCCGACCGGGCCCGGCTCCGGTGTGGGCGAGGCCGCGCAGCGCGTTGCGCAGGGCGACCATGCCGGTGGCGGCCTCGACGCCGTGTCCGGCCATGTCGCCGACCACCAGCAGTGCGGTGCGGTCGGGCAGCAGGGTGGTGTCGTACCAGTCGCCGCCGACCCGGTCCTGCTGCGAGGAGGGGCGGTAGCGGACGGCGGCGCGCAGTCCGGCGGCCGCGAGCGGCGGCGGGGCGGGCGGCAAGATGGCCTGTTGCAGGCGCAGCGCGAGGCGGTGGTTGTCGGCGGCTTCCTGCCGGGTGTCGGCGAGGCGTTCGGTGGTGGCGGCGAGCGCGGTCTCGGTCCAGTGCTGGGCGGAGACGTCCTGGTAGGCGCCGCGGACGGCGGCGGTGTGCCCGTGCACGTCGGGGACGGGTTCGGCGACCAGGCGCACGTAGTGGGTGTAGCTGCTGAGGTGCCGCATCCGGAACACCGCGGAGTCGGCGCGGCCGTGCCGGACGGCGGAGTTGACGACCCGGCGGACGGTCTGTTCGTCGTCGGGGTGGACGTGCGCGGCGAGGGCGGCGAGCGGGACGGGGGCGGTACCGGCGGGCAGGCCGAGCAGGTCGGCGGTGCGCGGCGTCCAGTGGATCTCGCCGGTGCGCAGGTCCTCCTCGAACCCGGCGAGGTGGCTGAGGCGTTGGGCGGCGCGCAGCAGGTGGTCGGTGCGGTCGGTGCCGGCGGCGGGCTGCCAGCTGAGCAGCAGGCGGTTGCCGTGCCGGGCGGCGGCGAGTTCGAGCAGGACGGGGGCGGGGCTCTGGCCGGCCAGGAAGGTCAGGGCGAGGCTGTCGTGGTGCAGGGGGCGGCCGGTGGCGTGCACGTCGAGCAGCAGGTCGAGCAGGCCGTCGGCGCAGGCCAGCGGGTAGGTCTCGGTGAGGGTGCGGCCTTCGAGGCGGTGCGGGGGCCGGTCGGCGAGGTCGGTGAAGGCGGCGTTGACCCGGGCGAGGCGGAAGTCGGCGGGGGTGCCGTGGGTGGGTTCGGGGTCGAGCAGCACGGCGGGGGCGAGGGCGGCGTCGAGGGCGGAGGTGTCGGTGGGTGCGGGGTCGAGCGGCACGGCGTCGGTGAGGGCGAGCGCGCACACCTCGGCGGTCGCCTGCAGGCGGCGGCGTTCGGCGGTGGTGGGGTCGCCGGGGCGCTGCGGCCAGGCGAGTTCGAGGACGGCGGCGGGGCCGTCGGCGCGGTGCACGGGCACGGCGAGGCGGTAGGGGGCGCGGGCGGCGCCGAGGGTGGCGGTGACGGGGCCTTCGGGGCCCTGGGGGCTGCGGCGTCGCAGGGCGCGCCCGGCGGGGGTGTCGAGGCCGGGCGGGACGTGTTGCCAGTTCGCGCGTTCGGTGTCGCTGAAGCCGGGTGCGGCGGCGGGGTGCAGGACGCCGCCGGGGCGGGCGGTCCACAGCACGGCGGCGGTGGCGGCGACCATGGCGGCGGCCTGGGTGAGGGCGGCCTCGACGGTGGGTTCGGGCCGTCCGGGCAGCCGGCTGGGCGGGCCGGTGGCGGCGGGCGTGGCGTCGCCGTCGGCGGGGCCGGGCAGTGTGGTGAGGATGTCGGCGGCGAGTTCCTGCGGGGTGAGGCGGGCCCGTTCGGCGAGGGTGAGCAGTTGGCTGCCGGCTTCGGCGGGTCCGCAGCCGAGGCGTTCGGCGAGGACGCCGGTGGCGAGGGCGGTGAGCGGGCGGGCGGCGAGGGCGGCGCGCAGGTCCTCGGTCTCGTCCTGGGCCTGGCGCAGCCGCAGGGCGAGCAGGTGGCGCGGGTCGGTCCCCCGGCGGGTGGGCTCGCGGGGTTTCGACACGGTGTCAGTTCTCCAACCAGTGCAGGACGGTGGCGATCAGGTGGTTGGCGTCCACGGGTTTGGTGAGGTGGTCGTCGGCGCCGGCGGCGAGGCTGCGGGCGCGGTCGTCGGGCAGGGCCTTGGCGGTGACGGCGATGATCGGGACGGTGGCGTGTTCGGCGCTCTCGCGGATCGCGGCGGTGGCGGCGTAGCCGTCGAGTTCGGGCATCATCAGGTCCATCAGCACCAGGTCCACCTCCGGGTGGGCACGCAGCAGGGCGAGTCCGGTGCGGCCGTTGGCGGCGTGCAGGGCGGTGGCGCCCTCGAGTTCGAGGGCGGTGCTGAGGGCGTACACGTTGCGCGAGTCGTCGTCGACGACCAGGACGGTGCGGCCGGCGAGCCGGCCTTCGGGGGCGGGTGCGGGGGCGGCGGGTTCGGCGCCGGGCGGGCCGGCGGCCTTGCCGATGCGTTCGCGCAGTTCGTCCAGCCCGGTGGTGATCTCCAGGTGCTCGCCGTCGGGCAGCGGGGTGTCGGGGCGGGTGGTGTGGCCGATCACGGGGACGGGGTGGGGGCGGCGTTCGAGCGCGGCGAGCAGCTTGCGGGCGCCGTCGTCGGGCAGGGCGAGGTCGAGCACGAGCAGGCGGTGCGGGGCGCGGTCGAGGGCGGCGAGGGCGCGGTCGGGGTCGGCGGCGCTGTCCACGGCGGTGGCGGGCGCGCGGTCGGCCACGGCGCTGCGGGCGAGCATGGTGAGCAGCGCGGGCGGGTCGGGTTCGACCACCAGGATGCGGCGCTCGGCGGGGGCGGCGGGTTCGGGGGCGAGTGGGGCGGGCAGCAGCAGGGTGAAGCAACTGCCTTCGCCGGGAACGGATTCGGCGCTCACCGCGCCGCCGAGCAGCCGGGCGAGTTCGCGGCTGATGGACAACCCCAGGCCGGTGCCGCCGTACCTGCGGCTGGTGGTGCCGTCGGCCTGCTGGAAGGCGCCGAAGATGGATTCCAGGTGGTCGGCGCCGATGCCGATCCCGGAGTCCTGGACCCGGAACGCGAGCGCGCCCGACTCGCCCTGCCCGGCGGGCAGCCCGGCCGGTGCTTCGCCCGGCCGGGCGGGTTCCACGGTGAGTTCGACGAAGCCGCGGTCGGTGAACTTGACGGCGTTGGCCAGCAGGTTGCGCAGGATCTGCCGCAACCGGGCCTGGTCGGTGCGCAGTTCGGCAGGCGCGCCGGGGGCGGCGGTGATCCGGAAGTCGAGGTTCTTCTCGGCGGCCAGCGGGCGGAAGGCGGTGTCGACGTAGTCGAGCAGTTCGCGCAGCGGGAACTGCTCGACGGTGACGTCGAGTTTGCCGGCCTCGACCTTCGACAGGTCGAGGATGTCGTTGATCAGCTGGAGCAGGTCGGAGCCGGCCGAGCGGATCACTTCCGCGTACTCGACCTGCTTGCCCGTCAGGTTGCCCTCGGAGTTCTGGGCGAGCAGCTGGGCGAGGATCAGCAGGCTGTTGAGCGGGGTGCGCAGTTCGTGGCTCATGTTGGCCAGGAACTCCGACTTGTACATCGACGCGGACGTCAACTGGCGGGCGCGGTCCTCCAGTTCGCGGCGGGCCTGTTCGATCTGGAGGTTCTTCGCCTCGATGTCGCGGTTCTGCGCGGCCAGCAGTTCGGCCTTCTCGCCGAGTTCCGCGTTGGAGCGCCGCAGCTCCTCCTGGCCGTCGACCAACTGCTCGGACCGGGCCCGGAGTTCTGCGGTCAGCCGCTGCGACTCCTGGAGCAGTTCGTCGGTCCGGGCGTTGGCCAGCAGGGTGGCCAGGGTGGTGCCGATGTCCTGGGCGAGGCGTTCCAGGAAGTCCCGGTGCAGGTCGGTGAAGTGGTGCAGGGTGGCGACCTCGACCACGCCGAGCAGCCGGTCCTCCATGGTGATCGGCTGGATCAGCAGTTCGCGGGGCGTGGCGGAGCCCAGCGCGGAGCCGATCTCCGCGTAGCCGGGCGGCAGGTCGGTGAGGACGATCGGGCGGCGGCTGCGCCCGGCCTGGCCGATCAGCGACTCACCGAGACCGAACCGGCGCGGGCGGTCGCCCGCCCGGTGCCCGTAGCCCGCGGCGCGCACCAGCACCGGCTGTTCCGTACCGTGCGGGGCTCGGCCGTCCTGGGCTCGGCCGTCCTGGGCTCGTCCGTCCTCGGCTCGTCCGTCCTGGGCTCCGCCGTCCTCCGCGAGGTAGTCGGCGGCCAGGTAGCAGGTGCCGTACTGGGCGTCCAGCAGCGGGCAGAGTTCGTCCATCAGCAGTTCGGCGACGGCGGCGGGCTCGCGGCGGCCCTGGACCAGGCCGGTGAGCCGGGCCAGATGGGTCTTCAGCCAGTCCTGTTCGCGGTTGGCCCGGGTGGTCTCGCGCAGCGACTCGACCATCACGTTGACGTTGTCCTTCAGGTCGGCGACCTCGCCGGACGCCTCGACGGTGATCGACCGGGTCAGGTCGCCGGCCGTGACCGCGCCGGTCACCTCGCCGATCGCCCGCACCTGCCGGGTCAGGTTCCCGGCCAGTTCATTGACGTTCTCGGTGAGCCGCTTCCAGGTGCCGGAGACGCCCTCCACCTCGGCCTGCCCGCCGAGCCGGCCCTCGGTACCGACCTCGCGGGCCACCCGGGTGACCTCGGCGGCGAACGAACTGAGCTGCTCCACCATGGTGTTGACGGTGTTCTTGAGCTCCAGGATCTCGCCCCGGGCGTCCACGTCGATCTTGCGGGTCAGGTCGCCTCGGGCGACCGCCGTGGTCACCTGCGCGATGTTGCGGACCTGGCTGGTCAGGTTGTGCGCCATGAAGTTGACGCTGTCGGTGAGGTCCTTCCAGGTGCCCGCGACGTTCGGCACCCGGGCCTGGCCGCCGAGGATGCCGTCGGTCCCGACCTCCCGCGCCACCCGGGTGACCTCCGCCGCGAACGCCGACAGGGTGCCCACCATCGCGTTCAGCGTGTCCACCAGTTCGGCGACCTCACCCTCCGCCTCGACGGTGACCCGGCGCGACAGGTCGCCGCGCGCCACCGCCGTCGCGACCTGCGCGATCGACCGGACCTGCCCCGTCAGGTTGGACGCCATCACGTTGACGTTGTCGGTCAGGTCGCGCCACGTCCCGGACACGCCCCGGACGTCGGCCTGCCCGCCGAGGATGCCCTCGGTGCCGACCTCGCGGGCCACCCGGGTCACCTCGCCGGCGAACGAACTCAGCTGCTCCACCATGGTGTTGACGGTGCTCTTCAGTTCCAGGATCTCGCCCCGGGCCACCACGTCGGTCTTCCGGGTCAGGTCGCCCCGGGCCACCGCCGTCGCCACCTGGGCGATCGAACGGACCTGCGCGGTGAGGTTGCCCGCCATGAAGTTCACGCTGTCCGTCAGATCGCGCCAGGTGCCGGAGACCCCACGGACGTCGGCCTGGCCGCCGAGCATCCCTTCCGTGCCGACCTCGCGGGCCACCCTGGTCACCTCGGCGGCGAACGAACTGAGCTGCTCCACCATGGTGTTGACGGTGTTCTTGAGCTCCAGGATCTCGCCCCGGGCGTCCACCGCGATGGTGCGGGTCAGGTCGCCTCGGGCGACCGCCGTGGTCACCTGCGCGATGTTGCGGACCTGCGCGGTGAGGTTGCCGGCCATCGCGTTCACCGAGTCCGCGAGCTCCCGCCACGCGCCCACCGCCTGCGGCACCTCGGCCTGCCCGCCGAGCATCCCCTCGGTACCCACCTCGCGGGCCACCCGGGTCACCTCGGCGTTCAGCCGGGCCAGCCGCTCCGCCATGTCGTTGTAGACCCCGGAGATCTCGCCCAGCACGCCGGGCGCGTCCGGCAGCCGCAGCGACAGATCGCCGTCCCGGACGGCGGTCAGCCCGGCCAGCAGGCGGCGCAGCGCGGCGCTGTCGTGGTCCGGCTGCTTGCGGTACGCGGGCTCGGGCGGGAGCTCGGGCTGGGGCGGCGGCTCCGGCGGGAACTCGGGCGGCGGCTCCGGCGGGGGCTCGGGCGGGGGCGAGTCCGGCGGGTGCGGGTCGGGTGCGCTGTCCACGTGGCCACCACCTCGTCTCCGGTCAGCGGGGCCGGAGCCGGCGGGCGGGGCCGGGTCCCGGCTGTTCACTGTGGCACCCCTCCACTGTGGCACCGTTCCGGTCCGGGGTCCGCCGGGGGCGGAGCGTCTCCAGCCACACGCGTTTGCCGCCGCCGGGAACGGGTTCGCTGCCCCATGCCGCGGCCAGCCGGTCCACCACCCGCAGCCCGTGACCGCCCGGCCGGGCGGGGATGTACGGGGCGCGCAGCACCGGCATCCGGTCGTCGCTGTCGCGCACCGCGACCCGCAACAGCGGTCCGCACCTGGTCAGCTCCAGTTCGTAGGGGCCGGCCGCGTGCTGGCAGGCGTTGGTGACGAGTTCGCTGGTCATCAGCAGCACGTCGTCGGCCGCCGCCCGCCCGTCGGCGTCGGGCGCGGGCAGCCAGCCCCACGCCCGCAGGGCGAGGCAAGTGAACTCGCGGCTGCGCGCCACGGCCCCGGGCGCGGATTCCAGCGGCAGGCTGCGGCGCTCGGTGCGACCCTCCACGGGCTCCTGCACGGGCCGGCCCGTCATCGCTGCTCGCCCGTCCCTTCCGCACCGCCCGAGGCTCCACCGCCCGAGGCTCCACCGTCCGAGGCCACACCGCCCGACGGCAGACCGCCCGACGGCAGACCGTCCGGGGCCACGCCGTCCGGAAGCGCACCCTCCGGCCGCACGGCCGCGTCGTCGCCGAGCGCGTCCTCGACGGTCGCACGGACGGCCAGCACCTGGTCCGCGCCGGTGATCTCCAGCATCCGGAGCACCACCCGGCCGGGGGCGGCCAGCAACAGCGGGAGGCCGACCTGTTCGGCGGCGGCGTGTGCGCGCAGCAGCAGGTTGAGGCCGGTGGAGTCGCAGAAGTCGAGGCCACCGCAGTCCACCACCAGCCGCCCGGGCGGATTGGCGACGGCCCGCTCCAGGGCTTCGCGGAGCGGGCCGACGCTGTCGTGGTCGAGTTCGCCCTCGGGGCGCACCACCAGTGCGCCTGGGGGACGTTGCAGCGCGACGGTCAGGGGGGCACCGACGGCGGGTTGCGGGTCCACGGTACGAACACCTCCTGCCGAGCGGTGCGGCTCTCCACCCGTAGGTGGCTCGGTCCGCGCGGCTACCCGGCCTGGCGAGGCTCAATCACTCGCGGTGTCCGTACCGGGTTCCGTCTCGCCCTCGATCTGTTCGCGCAGCCCGGTCAGGGTGGCGGCGAGGATCCGCGAGACGTGCATCTGCGAGACGCCGATCTCGTGGGCGATCTCGCTCTGGGTGAGTCCGCCCCAGAAGCGCAGCAGCAGCACGGTGCGCTCCCGTTCGGGCAGCCGGCTGAGGAACGGCTTTGCCGCGACGCGCAGTTCGGCGAGTTCGAGTCCCGGGTCGCAGGAGCCGAGCCGGTTGATCAGCGCGCTGCCGGTGTCCTCGGATTCGTCGTCGCGCAGCGAGTCCAGGGAGTCGCAGCGGCACAGCCGTCCGGCGTCCAGCCCTTCGGCCGCCTCGGCCTCGGTGAGGTGCAGTTCCTCGGCGAGTTCGGCGGTGTCGGGCAGCCGGCCGAGGTCCTGTTCGAGCCGGTCGGAGGCGCGGGCGGCGGCCAGGTAGCGTTCCTGGACGCTGCGCGGGACCCGCAGCGGCCACGAGGTGTCGCGGAAGAACCGCTTGATCTCGCCGGAGACGGTCGGGATCGCGTAGGTGACGAACTCGACGCCGCGATCCGGGTCGAACCCGTCGACCGCCTTGATCAGGCCGATCGTGCCGACCTGCAGGATGTCGTCGAGTTCCTCGGGGCGGTGCCGGAACCGGGCGGCGACGAACCGCACCAGCGGCATGTTGAGTTCGATCACGGTGCCGCGCACGTAGCTGGACTTCGGGTCCTCGGGCGGCAGTTCGGCCAGCCGCCGGAACAGCGCGTCGCTGAGCCCGCGGGCTTCGAACTTGCCCATGGCACGCATCTCGCGCCGCGTCGGCCGGTACATCGGGTCGATGTCGAGCACCTGGTCGGTGCCCTGCATCGGGTCAATGTCGCGGCCGGTCGTGGCGCGAGGGTGGTCGGTGTCGTGGCCAGTCGTAACGCTGTCGCGGCCAGTCGTGGCGCGCGGGTGGTCGGTGTCCGGTCGAGTGTCGGCACGGCGCGCCGACGGGTGGCGTGGGGTCATGGTGGTCACTGGGAGTCATCTCCCGGGGACGGCGTGGGCCCGCTGCGTCGCCCCGGGCGGGCGGTCCGCCGGGCGTCGGACGGGGGCGTCGGACGGTCGGCGGCCGCGCGGGGCGGCGGAGAGGCGGGCGGAGAACCGTGGTACCCGGCTTCTTCAGGTGACGGCTCCCGGCACGCGGCTCGCATGCCGTGGCTGGCGACCTTGCGGGTCGGCCGCACCGGGCGCGCGCTCGGTGCGACGCCCCACTCGTACCCGATCGGCCGCGTTTGAATCGGATTCGCCCCGATTGATCCGGGTATGCGTCGGCGTGACCCCCCGGCAACGGAAGGAGAGCGGTCATGCCTGCCGGATCGAGCCCCAAGCGGGAGCGCCAGTACGAACACATCAAGGAGAGCCAACTGAAGCGCGGCACCAGCGAGAAGCGCGCCGAGGAGATCGCCGCGCGGACAGTCAACAAGGAACGTGCCCGGCACGGCGAGAGCCGGACTGCCTCGCGCACCTCGGTGAAGGACGTCTCCTCCGGCCACCGCGGCGGCAAGCGGTCGCACAGCGGGGCGCAGGGGCCGACCAAGGACCAGCTGTACAACGAGGCCCGGCAGCGTGGCATCAAGGGCCGTTCGAAGATGAACAAGCACCAGCTGGAGAACGCCCTGGGGCGGTGATCAGAATGACGATGCCGATTCCGGTCGACCCGGACGTGCGGCCGCCCGAACCGCCGGACAGCCCCCCGCGCCCGACCGATCCGCCCGGCCCGCTCGGCCCCTCGCCGCTTCCGCCGGACCCGGACCCGCCGATCTCCCCGCCCGTCCCGGGCGAGCCGCAGCCGCCGAGCCCCGCCCCGCCCGGCCCGGAGCCCACGCCCGAACCCGAACCCCAGCCCGCCACTCCCCCGCCCGGCGGGTAGCCGGGCCCTGCTGACCCGATCGGGTGAGGCCCGCCGCCGGACGGCGGCGCGGAGCCGGGCCCGGCGGGCCGGGCACCGCTAGCGTCCTGCGGGACCGGGCAGCGACCGGTCGGGGAGAGGACGGGGAGAGGCACATGCGGTGGTGGACGGCGGTGGCCGAGACGACCCTGTGGGAGGTCGTGCTGTGCGGTCTGTACACCGTGCTGATCTCCACCGTCGATCCGTTGGAGCTGCTGGTGGGAGCGCTGGCCGCACTGCTCGGTGCGCTTGCCGCCCGCCCCGCCCGCCGGTCCTCCGGTGCGCGCACGGGCGGCGCGGCGGGGCTGTGGCCGGCGTTGTGGCGCTGGCCGTTCTCGGTGCTCGCCGACACCTGGCGGCTCGCCGTCCTCACGCTGCGCCCGTCCCTCGCCCGTCCTGGTTTCCGTGACCTGCCGTTGCCCGAACGCACCGGCGCCGCTTGGGCGTTGGCACTGTATTCGGCGACCCCGGGCGGCTACGCGGTGGCCGCCGACCCGGCCCGGGTGCACGTCCTGGCGGACGAACCCCGAATGCTGGAGCGGGCGTTGACGGGCCGTCGAGGGTGAGCGCCTGGCTGGTGGCCGCAGCCCTCGACTCCGCGGTCCTCGCACCTTGTCTGTGGCGCTGCGCGATCGGCGCGCCCGAGGAGCGGCTCGCCGCGGTGGCGCTGGCCGGCCCCGTGGTGACGGCGCTGTTCCTGCTCCTCTCGCAGGGCTTGAACCGTCCCTCCTACGGCGACCTGGCGCTGGTGTCGGCCGTCCTCGCCCCGGCCGGGACGCTGGTGTTCACCCGACTGCTGGCGGGCGATCCGCACCACGAGGCCGCCGACGAGGAGGCCGGGTGACGGGGCGTCACACTGCGGCGCTGACGCTGCTGTCCGCCGGGTGCGCGGCGCTGCTGCTCGCGGGGGCGGCGTTCGCCCGGCTGCGGGGGCGCTACCTGCGGCTGCACGCACTGTCGGTGGCGAGCACCCTCGGGGTGCCGTTGACGGCCGCGGCGGTAGCGGTGGAGACCGGGCCGGGCCGGGCCGCGCTGAAGCTGCTGCTGATCGGCGCCCTGGTGCTGACGACCGGCCCGGTCACCACGATGGCGATCGGTCGCCTGACGGTCCACCAGGACCCGTCGCGGGAGGAGGACCCCCGGTGACCGGCCTGATCGCCGTCGCGCTGGCACTGACCGCCGCCTTCGCCACCCTCGCCGCGCTGACCCGTGACCCGGCCCGGCAGGCCGTGGTGCTGGCCGGTCTCGGCCTCGCCCTGGCGTTCCTGTTCACCACCCTCCAGGCGCCGGACGTGGCCCTGTCGCAGCTCGGCGTGGGCACGGCGATCACGCCGCTGCTGATCCTGCTGACGGTCCGCAAGGTGCGCCGCCGACAGGACGACGAGCCCGGCGACCGGGAGCGGCGGTGAGACCCGCCGTCCGGCTCGCCCTGTTCGCCCCGGCCGCGGCCGGCCTCGCGGCCGCGTTCACCGCCGCCGCGCTGCGCCTGCCGGTCTTCGGCGGCGACCAGCACCCGTACGGGACAAGGGCGGTGGCGGCGGCTCTGGCGCACCGGACGGCGAACGCGGTGTCCTCCGTCAACTTCGACCAGCGGGCGTTCGACACGCTCGGCGAGGAGTCGATCCTGTTCGCGTCGGTGCTCGACGCGACGCTGCTGCTGCGCCTGGCCCGGGACGAGCACCACCGCCGCCCGGAGCCCGCCCGGGTGCTGCCCAGCACCCGACTGCTCGGGGCGGGCCTGCTGCCGTTCACGCTGCTCACCGGCGTGTACCTGGTCGCGCACGGGGCGCTCAGCCCGGGCGGCGGCTTCCAGGGCGGCGTGGTGCTGGCGACCGGTCTGCACCTGGCGTACGTCGCCGCGGACTACCGGGCGCTGCGCCGGCTGCGGCCGCTGGCGGTGCTGGACGTGGCGGACGCGGTCGCGGCCGGGTCGTTCGCGGCGCTCGGGCTGGTGGGCCTGGCGGCGGGCGGGGCGTACCTGCAGAACGTGCTGCCGTGGGGGACGTTCAACACGCTGGCGTCGAGCGGGCTGGTCGCGGTGGTGAACGCGGTGGTCGGGGTGGAGGTGGCGTGCGGGGTGGTCGTGCTGCTGGCGCACTTCCTGGAGCAGGCCGTGGAGACGGCGGAACGGAGTGAGGGCTGAATGGGCGTCCTGGCGTACCTGGCGGCGGGCTGGATCCTGCTGGCCGGCTGCTACGGGCTGGTGACCAGCCGGAACCTGATCCATGCGGTGGGCTGCCTGGCGGTGTGCCAGTCGTCCACGTACGTGCTGCTGTTGGCGGTCGGCTACCGGGCGGGGGCGACCGCGCCGGTCTTCGCCGACGTGCCGACGGACACGCCCGTGGTCGATCCGGTGGTGCAGGCGTTGGCGCTGACCGACGTGGTGGTGGGCGCCACCGTGACGGCCCTGCTGCTGGCCCTGGTGATCCAACTGCGCAAGCGGCACGGCACGGTGGACCCGCAGCGGCTGACCGGCCTGCGGGGCTGACGGAGTGCCGGGGGCCGCCACGCCGCTGCCGCTGTCCGCCCCGCTGCCGGACGCGGCGGCGCTGCTGCCGCTGTCCGTCGCGGTCCCGCTGCTGGGCGCGGCGCTGCTGGCGGCGGCCGGACGGTGGCTGCCGCGCACCGCGCGGGACGCGCTGGCCGGGTGCTGCGCGCTGGCACAGGTGCTGTGCCTGGTCGCCCTGTGGGTGGGCACCGGTGACGGGGTGTCGGTGTCCTGGCTGGGCGGCTGGGCTCCGGTGGGCGGCTCCTCGGTGGGGATCGTGCTGGCGGCGGACCGGATCGGCGTGCTGCTGGCGCTGCTCGCGGCCGTGCTGGTGCTGGCGGTGGTCGGCTACTCGTGGCGGTACTTCGAGGAGCCGACCGGCCGGAAGGGCGGGGTGTATCCGGCGCTGCTACTGCTGTTCTCCGCCGGGATGTGCGGGTTCGCGCTCACCGCCGACCTGTTCGACGCGTTCGTGTTCTTCGAACTCATGGGCGCCGTCGCGTACGCGCTGACCGGCTACCGGATCGAGGACCCGCGGCCGCTGCACGGCGCACTGGCCTTCGGCATCGTCAACTCGCTGGCCGCGTACTGCTCGCTTCTCGGCATCGGCCTGCTGTACGCGCGCACCGGCGAACTCGGCCTGGCCCAGCTCGGGCAGGCCCTCGACGCCCGCCCGCCGGACGCGCTGGTGCGCTGCGCGTTCGTCCTGGTCCTGGCCGGGCCGCTGGTGAAGGCCGCCGCCCTGCCGTTCCACTTCTGGCTGCCGGACGCGCACGCGGTCGCGCCCAGCCCCGTGTGCATGCTGCTGTCGGGCGTGATGGTGGAGCTCGGCGTGTACGGGACCGCGCGTATTTTCTGGACGGTGTTCGCCGGCCCCGGCGGGGTACCGGCGGACGCGGTGCGGCCGGTGCTGCTCGCATTGGGCGTGCTCACGGCGCTGGTCGGGGCGGTGATGTGCTGGCAGCAGCGGCACCTGAAGCGGCTGCTGGCGTTCTCCACGGTCGGTCATGTCGGCCTGTTCCTGGCCTCCTTCGCGCTGCTCACCCCCGCCGGGGTGACGGGCGCGGCGGTGTACCTGGCCGGCCACGCGGGCTGCAAGGCCGCGCTGTTCGGGCTGTGCGGCGTCCTGCTGGACCGCTTCGGCTCGGTCGACGAGCACGGGCTGTTCGGCCGTGGGCGACAACTCCCCTTCGCCGCCGCACTGTTCGCGCTCGGCGGGCTGGCCCTGGCCGGGCTGCCGCCGTTCGGCACCGGCCTCGGCAAGGCGCTGGCGGAGGACGCCGCCGGCGCCTGGTCGTGGTGGCTGCCCGGCCTGTACGTGCTGGTGTCGGCGGTCACCGGCGGCGCGGCACTGCGGGCCTGTGCCCGGGTGTTCGGCGGCTGGGGGCGGCACCCGTCCGAGCGGCCCGGCGAGCCGGAGACCACCGGCGAGGGCGAGGAGCCGGAGGTCCGCGACCCGACCCGCCCGCTCCCGCCGCCCGTCCTGGCCGTCCCCGCGCTGCTGCTGGCCGGCTGCCTGGCGATCGGCCTGTGCCCGCCACTGGACCGGCAACTCGCCTCCGCCGCCGCGCGGTTCACCGACCGCCCCGGCTACCTCGACGCCGTCCTGCACGGCGCCACCGCCCTGCCCGCCCCGGCCTCCCCGCCCGCCGACTGGACCACCGCCGGCGTCCTGCTCGGCCTGCTCTCCACCGCCCTCGCCAGCGCCCTCGCCGCCGGCGCCCTGCGCGGCCCGCTCCCCGCCCCCACCTGGACCCGCCGCACCGTCCGGGCCCTGCGCCGCCTCCACTCCGGCCTGCTGGGCGACTACGTCACCTGGCTGCTGGTCGGCCTGGCGGGCCTGCTCGCGGCGATCACCGCCCTGGCCTGAACCGAAGGGGCGTCAACTCGCCGCACGCTCCTCCCCCGTCGCGGCGAACGGCGCCGAGGGGGCGTCAACCGGCCGCGCGCTCCGCCTCCGTCGCGGCGAAGAACGCCAGCAGCCGCTCGTTGACCAGCTCCGGGCACTCCAGCGTCAGCCCGTGGCCCGCACCCGCCACGATCTCCGCCCGCACGTTCGGCAGCAGCGCGTTGACGCGGGCCAGCACCCTGCGCGGGCGCAGCAGAGCGCTGCGGGCGCCGATCAGGACGAGGGCGGGGACGGTGACGGCGCGGAGTTCCTCGTCGGTGAACGGGGGTGCGGCGGGGCGGCCGGTGGGCTTCCAGCTGCGCATGGCGAGCATCATCGGGGCGAGCATCTCGGGCGGGGCGACCAGCGCGGGGTTGGCGAGCAGGCGGGCGAGGGCGGGGCGCAGGCGGCGCGGGGCCAGCATGCCGAACAGGCCCGCGACCATGTGGAAGTAGAACCGGACCGGCACCTTCTCGATCCCGCCCGGGTCCAACGGGGCGGGTGGCGGCGGTGGCCCGGACGCGGTCCCCACCGACGAGGAGAGCCGCACCTTCCACCTCGTCCACACCGCGTACGCCGTCCTCTCGGTCACCGACCCGGCCCTCGCCGGGCAGCCCTTCCTGGCCGCCCCCGACGAGATGGAAGCCTTCCTGGTCGCCCACCTCACCGCCGCCGGCACCCCCGACCCCCACCACGAGGCCGTCGCCCTCCTCGCCCTCTCCGCCGGCCTCGGCCTCAGCGTCCTGCTCGCCCAGCGCACCCCCGAGGCCGCCACCGCCGTCCTGCACCACCACCTGGCCCGCCTGTTCCGCGCCCCCTGATCCCGCTCCCTCCGGATGGCCCCCGCCGGGCCGACGGCCCCCGGTCGGCTGGACGGCCGACGGCGTCGCCACCACCGGCAACGGCCGCACCACGCTGACCGCCGTCGTGATGTGCGCGAGCTGACCTCCGGCACGAACCGCGCGAGCCGACGTCCGGCACGGCCCCGGAGCGGACGGTGCCCGAACGGCGCGCGCGGGGAGGTCGCGATCGAGGCCGCGCCACGGCGGGCGCGCCGGACGTTTCCGTTCCGGATGAGTGGCCAGACGCGCGGAGAGGTTTGTTCGCGTCTGAAGGAGGGACGTCCCCGTGTCCAGGAACGTGGCCGATCAGGTGTTGGGGCGACTGCGGGAGTGGGGGGTGGAGCAGGTCTTCGCGTACCCGGGGGACGGGATCAACGGGCTGTTGGCGGCGTGGGGGCGGGCCGGGAACGAGCCGGTGTTCGTGCAGGCCCGGCACGAGGAGATGGCGGCGTTCGAGGCGGTGGGGTTCGCCAAGTTCTCCGGCGAGGTGGGGGTGTGCGCGGCGACCTCCGGGCCGGGTGCGATCCATCTGCTGAACGGGTTGTACGACGCCAAGCTGGACCATGTGCCGGTGGTCGCGATCGTCGGGCAGACCGACCGCTCCGCGATGGGCGGCTCGTACCAGCAGGAGGTGGACCTGCTCAGCCTGTACAAGGACGTCGCGTCCGCGTACTGCCAGATGGTGACGGTCCCCCAGCAGCTGCCCAATGTGCTCGACCGGGCGATCCGCACCGCCGCGCTGTACCGCACCGTCACCGCCGTGATCATCCCGGCGGACGTGCAGGAACTGGCCGAGCAGGCCCCCGAGCACGCGTTCAAGATGGTGCCGTCCAGTCTCGGGCTCCCGCACTCCCGGCCGGTGCCCGAGGACGCCGACCTGGACCGGGCCGCCGAGGTGCTGAACGCCGGCACGAAGGTCGCCATGCTGGTCGGCCAGGGCGCCCGGCACGCCCGTCCGCAGCTGGAGCAGGCCGCGGACCTGCTCGGCGCGGGAGTGGCGAAGGCACTGCTCGGCAAGGACGTACTGCCCGACACCCTGCCGTACGTGACCGGCTCGATCGGGCTGCTCGGCACCCGGCCCTCGTACGAGCTGATGCGGGACTGCGACACCCTGCTGACCGTCGGTTCGAGCTTCCCGTACACCCAGTTCCTGCCGGAGTTCGGGAAGGCCCGGGCGGTGCAGATCGACGCGGACCCGTTCATGGTCGGGCTGCGCTACCCGTACGAGGTCAACCTGGTCGGCGACTCCGCGGACACCCTGTCGCGGCTGCTGCCGCTGCTGCGCCGCAAGAAGGACCGCGGCTGGCAGCGGGGCATCGCGAAGAGCACCGAACGCTGGTGGCAGGTGATGGAGGCGCGGGCGAAGGTCCCGGCCGACCCGATCAACCCCGAGTACCTGGTGCACGCCCTGGACGCGCTGCTGCCCGACAACGCCATCGTGGCCGCCGACTCCGGCTCGGCCGCCAACTGGTACGCCCGGCACCTGCGGATGCGCGGCAGCATGCGCGGCTCGCTGTCCGGCACCCTCGCCACCATGGGCCCGGGCGTGCCGTACGCGATCGGCGCCAAGTTCGCCCACCCGGACCGGCCGGTGGTGGCGATCGTCGGCGACGGCGCGATGCAGATGAACGGCATGGCCGAACTCGTCACCGTCGCACGGTACTTCGAGCAGTGGACGGACCGCAGGCTGGTGGTGTGCGTACTCAACAACGGCGATCTCAACCAGGTCACCTGGGAGATGCGGGCCATGCAGGGCGCCCCGCAGTTCCTGCCCTCGCAGTCGCTGCCCGACGTGCGCTACGCGGACTTCGCCGAGTCCGTCGGCCTGCGCGGCCTGCGGGTCGAGGAGCCGAAGAAGGTCCACGCCGCCTGGGAGTGGGCGCTGACCGCCGACCGGCCGTGCGTGCTGGACGTGCGCACCGACCCCGCGGTGCCGCCGATCCCGCCGCACGCCGAGTGGTCGCAGATCAAGGACGCCGCCGAGTCGGTGCTGCGCGGCGACAGCGACCGCGCCGCGGTGGTGAAGCGTGGCCTGCGCGCCAAGCTCGCCGAACTGCTGCCGCACCGTTCCGGAAGCCGGTGAGGACGGTGACGAAGGCAGCCGGTGCGCCAGCGGCCACGTCCTTTCCGGCCACGTCCTTTCCGGCCACCGCCCTGGAGGCCCTGCGCACCGGCCGGTTCCAGCGTTCGCTGGCGCTGGCCACCGCCGGCGGATCGCTGGTGACCGCCGCCGAGATCTACCTGGAGCACGACCGGGCGGGCTTCGGCAACCGGATGATGTGGTGGCCGGTGCTGCTCGGCCCGGTCGGCGCCGCCGCCGGGGTGGCCGGCGCCGTGGACGAGCGGGCCGCGCGCACCGTGCTGCCCGTGGTGTCGGCCGCCGTCGCCGCCAACGGCGTGCAGGGCTTCTGGCTGCACCTGCGCGGGCTGCTGGAGAAGCCCGGCGGGTGGCGGATGGCCCGGTTCAACCTGGAGACCGGCCCGCCGCTGTTCGCACCGCTGCTGATGGGCATGGTCGGCGGCCTGGGCCTGGTCGCCGCCGTGCTGCGCCGCGAGGACACCGCCCTTTCGACGGAAGGGAGTTGAGCGATGGAACGGTTCCCCGGCCATCGCTCGCTGGACCGGCGCCGGCACTGGGACCCGGTGACCGCCGCCGTCGTCACCGCCCGGGTCGCCGGCCCCCGACCACCGCTGCGGCTGTTCTCCCCCGCCGAGGAGGCCTGCGCCCGCGCCCTGCTGAACCGGCTGCTCGACGATCCGCCGGTCGACCTGCTGCCGATGATCGACGCCCGGCTCGCCGAGCGCGAGACCGACGGCTGGCACTACGCCGACCTGCCGCCCGACGACCGGGCCTGGCCCGAGACGATGCGCGCCCTGGACGAGGACGCCCGCGCCCTGCCCGGACGCACCGCCTTCGCCGAGCTGACGGGGCGCCAACAGACCGGCCTGGTCGAGAAGGTGCGCCGCGCACACCGCTGGCACGGCTGGCCCGCCAGGCACGTGTGGAGCCTGTGGACGCGCTACGCCTGCACCGCCTACTACAGCCACCCGAACGCCTGGGACGAGATCGGCTTCGGCGGCCCCGCGTTCCCGTCCGGCTACGCCCGGCTCGGCATCGGCCGCCGCGAACCGTGGGAGGTCGCCGACGCGCACCCGCGGGCACCGGACGCCCAGAAGCCCGATCCGCCGCCGCTGCCCGCCGTCACCGACCCCGCCCGGCACAGCGAGGCGAAGGCCGCGCTGGCCACGCTCCGGCAGACCACCCGCCGGCAGCGCGCGGTGCGCCGCCGCAACGCCTCCGCCTGGCTGCTGCCGCCCGGCGGACTCGGCTTCGACCGTCAACTCCTCGACCGCATGCGGATGTTCCACGACGAGGACGAGGTGGACCTGGTGATCGTCGGCTGCGGCGCCGGCGGCTCGATGCTCGCCCAGCGGATGGCCCGGGCCGGCTGGTCGGTGGTGGTGCTGGAGGCCGGGCCGTTCTGGGACCCGCTGCGGGACTGGGTGAGCGACGAGTACGGCTCGCACCACCTGTACTGGACCGAGCCGCGGGTGCTGGCGGGCCGCGACCCGGTGCCGATGGGATCGAACAACTCCGGCCGGGGCGTGGGCGGTTCGATGGTGCACTTCGCCGGGTACACGCCGCGCTTCCACCCGTCCGACTTCGAGACGTACAGCCGGGACGGCGTGGGCGTGGACTGGCCGCTGGACTACTCCGACCTGCGCGAACCGTACCGGCGGCTGGAGGCCGAACTGCCCGTCGCCGGACAGTACTGGCCGTGGGGCGAACCGCACGCCTACCCGCACCCGCCGCACCCGGTGGGCGGCAACGGCGAGGTGTTCCTGCGCGGCGCGGCGGCACTCGGCATCGAGGCCCGGGTCGGACCGGTGGCGATCTCCAACGGCCGCTTCGGCCGCCGCCCGCACTGCGTCTACCGGGGCTTCTGCCTCCAGGGCTGCAAGGTCAACGCGAAGGCCTCCCCGCTGATCACCCACCTGCCGGACGCGCTCGCGCACGGCGTGGAGATCCGCGCCGACGCGATGGCCGCCGCCGTCGAACTCGGCCCCGACGGCCTGGCCTGCGGCGTGCGCTACCTGCGCGGCGGCCGCGAACACCTTCAGCGGGCCCGCACCGTGGCCGTCGCCGGGTACGCGATCGAGACGCCCCGGCTGCTCCTCAACTCAACGGGAAAGCGTTTTCCGCACGGCCTGTGCAACGACCACGACCAGGTCGGACGGTACGTCATGGTGCAGGGTGCGCCGCAGACCTCCGGCCGCTTCGACCAGGAGATCCGGATGTACAAGGCGCCACCGCCGGAGGTCTCCACCGAGGCGTTCTACGAGACCGACCCGGCCAAGCCCTACCGGCGCGGCTTCACCATCCAGAACATCTCGCCGCTGCCCATCACCTGGGCCGAACACGTGGTCGCCCAGGGCCACTGGGGCCCGCAGCTGCGCCAGTACCTGTCCGACTACGTGCACTGGGCGACGCTCGGCGCGATGGCCGAACTGCTGCCGCAACCCGGCAATCGCGTCACCCTCGCCGAGGAGAAGGACCGGCACGGGCTGCCCGTCGCGCACTTCGCGTACTCGCAGTGCGACAACGACCGCCGGCTGATCGCCGCCGCCCGCGGCGTGATGGAGGCCCTGCTGGCCGCCGCCGGGGCGAGCGAGGTGATCACCATCGACCGGTACGCGCACCTGGTCGGCGGCTGCCGGATGGCCACCCGCCCCGAGGACGGCGTGGTCGACCGGGACCTGCGCAGCTTCGCGGTGCCGAACCTGCTGATCACCGACGGCAGCGTGCTGCCCACCCAGGGCGCGGCCAACCCGGCGCTCACCATCATGGCCCTGGTCGACCGGGCGGCGTCCGTTCTCGCCGCCGGCGCCCGCAGCGGCCTGCGCACCCCCGCGGAGGCCTCATGACGAGCCGTCGGCCCGAGTTCCCCGTCGATCGCCTCACGGTGCGGGTGTACACCGTCCCCACCGACCGTCCCGAGGCGGACGGCACCTTCTCCTGGCACGCCACCACCCTGGTGCTGGTGCAGGCCCACTGCGGCCCCGCCACCGGCCTCGGCTGGACGTACGGCGCGCCGGCCACGGCCGCGCTGGTCCGCGAACCGCTGGCCGCCGCGGTGCTCGGCCGGGACGCGCTCGACACCGCCGGTGCCTACGAGGCGATGCGCCGCGCTCTGCGCAACGCGGGGCGCCCGGGCGCCGGCACGTACGCGCTGTCGGCCGTGGACGTCGCGCTGTGGGACCTGGCGGCCCGGCTGCTCGGCCTGCCGCTGGTGCGCCTGCTCGGCGGGCGGTCCCGGCCGGTGGCGGTGTACGGCAGCGGCGGGTTCACCAGCTACCCGGACCGGGTGCTGGAGCGTCAACTGCGCGGCTGGACCGACCGTCAGGGCATCCCCCGCGTCAAGATCAAGATCGGCGAGGCATGGGGCACCCGCCCCGAACGCGACCTGGAGCGGATCGCCGCCGCCCGGCACGCGATCGGCCCCGGCACCGCGCTCTACGTGGACGCCAACGGCGCGTTCACCGCCAAGCAGGCGATCCGGCTGGCCGACGCCTTCGCCGAGGACCGGGTGACCTGGTTCGAGGAACCCGTCCCGTCCGACGACCTGCCCGGCCTGGCCGCCGTCCGCGCCGCCGTCTCCCCCGACGTGGCGGCCGGCGAGTACGGCGACGAACCCCGGTACTTCGCCCGCCTCGCGCCCGCCGTGGACTGCCTCCAGGCCGACGCCACCCGATGCGGCGGCCTCACCGGCTTCCTGCGCGCCGCCACCGTCGCCGAGGCCGCCGGGGTGCCGCTGTCCGCGCACTGCGCGCCGCACGTGCACGCGCACGCCGCGGCGGCCCGGCCCGGGGTGCGGCACCTGGAGTGGTTCCACGACCACGTCCGGGTCGAGTCACTGCTGTTCGACGGCGTCCTCGACCCCACGGGCGGCACCGTCACCCCCGGCGCGTCCGACGCCTCCGGCCACGGGCTGCACCTCGCCACCGAGCGGGCCGAGTCCCACCTGACGGCCGCCTGGACCCTGCCCGCCGATTGAGCGCAGGGCCACGGGGCAGACGCCGCATGCAACGGAGCAACGGAGCAAGCGAAAGGACAGGACCCATGCTGCTGCTGCTCGGACTCCTCCTGTTCGCCGCATCCGGCGCGTTCGCCGGGCTGCTGATCGCCGACAACCTGGGCGGCGGACCCGAGACGGGCGTGACGGTGCTCGGCCAGCACATCGCCACGATCAGCACCCTGGGCGCGTTCCTCGCCGGAATCGCCCTGACGCTGATCTTCTGCGCCGGTCTGCTTCTGATCCGCAGCGGCCTGCACCGGCGCCATCGCTACGTCCGCACGGCCGCCGCCGGTGGGCCGGTGACCGTCGGCCGCACCGCCGGTCCACCGAGCTCGGGCACCGCCGATCCGCTGGGCACGGGCACCGCGACCCGTCCACCGGCGCGCAGCGACCGGGCAGCCGTTTCACCCACTGACCATCGCGAGAAGGGGCACCCTCATGAGTGACGCCTCCGACAGGATCAAGCACCGGGCCGAGGAAGCCGCCGGCGCCGCCAAGGAGAAGGCCGGCTCCGCCACCGGCAACGAGCGGCTGGAGCACGAGGGCCGCGCCGACCAGACCGAGGCCCAGACCAAGCAGACCGCCGACCGGGCGAAGGACAAGATCAAGGAGGGCACCGACCGGGTCAAGGGCGCCTTCAAACACTGACCCGCACGCCCGCACGCCCGCACGCCCGCACGCCCGCACGCCCGCACGCCCCCGACGATCAGGACGATCTGTCGGGGGCGGGCGGGCGCGTCGGTCTGCGACCGGCTCGATCGTGCCGGTCAGCCTCGGCATCGTGCCGGTCAGCCTCGGCGGCGGCGCAGGCCGGTGCCGAGGACGACGCTGGTGAGCAGTGCGGCAGCGGCCAGCGGGGCGCGGTGGCGGTCGGCCCAGGCCTGCGGGGTGTGGGCGTGCGCCTCGTCGTCGAAGCGGCCGTGAGCGCCGTGGTCGGTGACGGCGTCCTGCGGGGTCCACAGGTTGTCGGGGGCGCCGGGTGGGCTGTCCTGTTCGGTCTGCTGGGCGTCGAAGCCGGTGCGGGCCAGGTAGCGGTCCAGCAGCCCGGGGGCGACCGCGTTGGCCAGCAGGGTGGCGACGGTGGACGCGCCGACCCGGTACTCCCGGCGGCCCGGGTGGTCGGCGGCGTACAGGATCGCGCGGGCGATCGGTTCCGGCTGGTACACCGGCGCGACCGGCCGGGCCCGGCGGGGCAGCCGGGAGCGCACCCAGTCGAACTGCGGGGTGTTGACGGCGGGCAGCTGCACCATGGTGCAGCGCACCGCGGTGCCCTGGTGCAGCAATTCGCAGCGCAGCGCCTCGTGCCAGCCCTGGAGGGCGTGCTTGGCGCCGCTGTAGGCACTCTGCAACGGGATGCCGCGGTAGGCGATCGCCGAGCCGACCTGCACCACGCTGCCGCGGTCGCGGGGCAGCATCCGGCGCAGCGCCGCGCGGGTCGCGTACACGTAGCCGAGGTAGGAGACCTCGGTGACCCGGCGGAAGTCGGCCGGGCTGATCTCCATGAACGGCGCGAACACGGACGCCAGGGCGGCGTTGACCCAGATGTCGATCGGCCCGAGGGAGCGCTCGACGCTCTCGGCGGCGCGCTCCACGGCCTCCGGGTCGGCGAGGTCGACAGTGATCGCCACCGCCCGGACGCCGGCCTCCCGGGCCTCGGCGAGGGCGGCGTCCAGTCCGGCGCGGCCCCGGGCCAGCAGGGCCACCCGGTCGCCGCGGGCGGCGAAGGCGCGGGCCGCGGCGCGTCCGATGCCTGCGGAGGCGCCGGTGATCACGACGGTGCGGGGTTCACTGGTTGTCATGGCGGGCGTCTGACCGTCCGGGGGCGGCGGAAACCCGGCCGTGGTCGTCGTCCGCGTCGTCCTGCGGGGCGTCGTCCTGCGGGTGGTGGAAGTGTCCGTTGCGCCGGATCAGCAGCATCGGCAGCAGCAGCCACCACAGCGCGAACCAGACCATCATCCCGGCGACGATCAGCCCGGCCGCCGGGGCGCCGAGGGCGACGTTCAACAGCAGGAGCAGCGCCGAGCCGATGGTCAGTGCGAGCAGCACCACGCCGAGGGTGACCACGCGGGCGGTGGCGTCGACGAGTTCGGGTTTGAGGCGGCGGCCGGCCAGCAGCCGGTGGTAGGCGACGGGGGCGATCAGGGCGCCGGTGGCGAGGCCGCCGAGCACGACCGTGACCACGTAGAGGTCGCGCTGGAAGGTGGAGAGGGTGGCGAAACGCGGCATGAACACCACGCTCAGCAGGAAGCCGAACAGGATCTGCGCACCGGTCTGCGCCACCCGGACCTCCTGGAGCAGTTCCGTCCAGCGCCGGTCCGCGCGCTCGTTCGGGGTCTCGTGCCGGCCTCTGCCGTCCTCGGGCGTCATCGTTGCTCCTTTCGCGCTCGCGTCTGTCCGCGGCGCCGGGCCCGGAAACGGCCGGTCGTATCGCGCTCGCGTCTGTCCGCGACGCCGGACCCGGAAACGCCCGGTCGTATCGCGCTCGCGTCTGTCCGCGACGCCGGACCCGGAAAAGCCCGGTCCGACCGGTGCGGCGTGTGGGGGCGGGCGACGGGGGTAGACGGGCCGACGCGCCGGAACGGCTCCGGCGGGACCCCGGACCGCCCCGAGGAGGAGACGCCATGGCAGTGGACCCGGCAGCCGCACTGTTCGACGTGGACGGCACTCTGGTGGACACCGCGTACCTGCACACCCTCGCCTGGTGGGAGGCCCTGAGGCAGTACGGCCACCGGCTGGCGGCCGCACCGGTGCACCGCGCCATCGGCATGGGCTCCGACCAGTTGCTCGCCCACCTGCTGGGCGACGGCCGGGACCGCTCGGAGGACGACGCGATCGCCGCCGCCCACCTCGCCCTGTACGCCCAGCACTGGCCGGGCCTGCGGGCCTTCGACGGCGCCGCGGACCTGCTGCGTGCTTGCGCCGGACGGGGCTGGCGGGTGGTGCTGTGCACCTCCGCCTCGGGCCGTGAACTCGACGTGCTGCGGGCGGTGCTGGACGCGGACGAGGCGGTCTTCGCGTTCACCGACGCGGATTCGGTGTCGGCCTCCAAACCGGCCCCCGACCTGGTGCGCACCGCCCTGGAGCGGGCCTCAGCGCCCCCCGAACGGGCGATCTTCGTGGGCGACAGCGTCTGGGACGTGCGCGCCGCGAATCGCGCGGGCACACCGTGCGTGGCCGTCGAGACGGGCGGCTTCGCCGGCGACGAGTTGCGCGCCGCGGGCGCACTGGAGGTGCACGCCTCGGTCGGCGAGCTGCTCGATTCGCTGGACGACAGCGTGCTGGCCCGCCCCAGGGCGGACGCCCGATGAACGCCGCACGGCGGCGGACGGCCCGGGGCGGACGCCGCCGTGCGGCGTTCGGCGGCGGCCGGCCCGGGGCGGACGCCCGGTGAACGCCGCATAGGGCCCGGCCCGGGGCGGACGCCCGGTGAACGCCGCACGGGGCCCGTCGGCCTCGGCCCGAACTGCCGGGCCCGGTCGGCCGCCGTGGGCCAACCGCCGGCGCCGGCCGTCCTGGCGAGTCACGCGCGGGGCGCATGACGGGGCCGAACCTGCGCGCCCGGCTCTCGTTGACCACTTCTCGCGCGCCCGGCGCACGCAAGCCGCTGCCGCACGCCCCTCAACCGCTGCCCGACCCACTTCCCGGTGCGCGCAGCTCGCGGAACACCGCCCACCCCACCGACAGCACCGGCACTGCGACGGCCGCGCCGACGATCCCGCCGAGGGTGCCTCCGACGGCGACCGCCAGGGCGACCGCGACGGGGTGCAGGCGCACCGCCCAGCCCATCACCAGGGGGTGCAGGACGTGGCCCTCCAGCTGGCCGATCACCACGATCATGGCGAGCACCACCAGCGCGGTCACCGGCCCCCTGGTGGCGAGCGCGACCAGCGAGGCGATGGCCAGCGCGATCGGTGAACCGATCAGCGGGATCAGCGCCGCAACGAACTCCAGGAAGGCCAGCGGCACCGCGAGCGGTACACCGAGCGCAGCCAGTCCGACGCCGACCAGGACGGCGTTGGTGCCCGCGACCAGGAACAGGCCCCGGGTGTAGCCGGCGAAGGTACGCCACGCGGCGTGGCCGGCCCGCCGCCACACACTGCCGGTGCGAGTGGTCAGCAGGGAGGTCCCCCAGCCCCACATCCGCTCGCCCGAGAACGTGAAGAACACCGCGCAGAACAGCGCCAGCGCACCGCCGGCCACCGCCTCGACCACCCAGCCCGCGCCTGTCACGGCCGTGGACAGCACGGCCTGCCGGTGGGTGCTGAGCAGCTGGCCGAACCGCTGCCGCAGGTCGCCGAGGGTACCGGCCCGGGCGTGGAACGGCGGGCCCTCCAGCCAGTGCTCCAGCCGGTCCAGCCCACCGCGCACCTGGCCGCCGAGCTGCCCGGACTGAGAACGGACCACCACCGCGATCAGCGTCCCCAGCCCGGCGAGCAGCACCAGCGAGCCCAGCACGGTGAGCAGCACCGCGAGCGCGCGCGGCATCCTGCGGGCCAGCAGGTCGACGGGCGGGCGCAGCACGGCGGTGACGACCAGCGCGACGAAGACCGCCACCACCGGCAGCAGCAGCCGGCTGACGATCAGGTACCCGGCGTACCCGGCGACCGCGACGGCCAGCAGCCGCCAGGCCCGCCCGGCCACCCGTTCCAGCCCGGTCGGCCGCACCGGCACGGTGGTGTCACGTGCGAGCGCCGCCCGCCGCCGCGGTCCGGCCGGCCGGCTGCCGAGCGGCGCACGGGCCCTGCCGTCCCGCCGACCGCCTGTGCGTCCGGGCATCACTGTCCCTCCTCCGGCCGCCGCGTCTGCCTGGCCGCGCCACCCCTAGCCTCGCCGCCCCGGTCGGCTTTCGCAGCGCACGCGACGCAGCCACGCCCGACCGCACCACCGGCCACCACCGACCACCTCCAGCCCCCGCTCCCCACCTCCGCCCCGGGCCGTCCTCCCCCGCACGCGGCCCGCCGGAGCCCTCTGCCCGCCCGCCGTCCGTCCCCGGCTGCCGCCGCTGCCCCGTCGGCCCGACCCGTTTCGGGGCGGGCGGCGCAGGACACACGGAGGAAGCAGCCGGTCACGGGTACGCGGACGTGGACGTGGACGACGGCTGGGAGTGGTCGCCGGAACTGCTTGCCCTTCGGGCCACCCTGATGGCCCGGTGATGACCGCCCGGGCGCAGTGCTGCGAGGACCTCGGCCTGATCGAACCGGATGACCGGACCGAGGACTTGCCGGTGGTGCGCGGTGTCCGCCGCCGACTCCGTGAGCGGCCCGCCCCGCGGGTCCGGCTGACCGATCGCGGCTGGCCGGTGCTGATCGACGGCCCGGTGGAGCTGCTGCTGCCGGACGGAACCACACTGCACTGCGACCGGCCGGTGGTCGCCATCTGCACCTGCCCGCCGCAGCCGCGGCTGTCCGCTGTCCGTTGTGTGGCACCAGTCACCGCCGCTGCGGCCGTCCGCGCCCCGCTCCGTCGCCGTCGCCGTAGCCGTTTCCGCCGCCCACTCCCGGGCAGAAGTCGGATAAGCACAAAAGGGGAGGAATTGCACGGCAGATGGAGGTGGACACCATGGGGCAGCTCAGCGTTCCGGTGATCTGCGGACTCTCCGGCGATCTGGCCATTCCCGCCCTGCAGGTGGTCCGATTGCTGCGGGCGCTGCCCGAGGAGTGGCAGGAGTGGGCGGGCCGTGACGACAACGAGCTCGACCCGGTGACCGCCTCGGCGCTCGCCGATCTGGTCCGCCAGCTCGCCGACCAGATCGACCTGGCCTGCATCGAGATCGCCAGCACGGACTGACCGACCGACCAACGGCCCGACGAACGGACCGACCGACGCACCGGCGCACCGACCGACGGCCACGACCGGACCGACCGGACCGAGGCGACGCGCCGACCGACCAACGCGCCACGACCGGAGCGACCGGCGGCCGGGTTCCGCATCGCACCGGACCCGGCCGCCGCACCCGTCCCGATCCGTCAGCTCGTCAACTCCGGTAGCACGCGCTGCCGGTAGCAATCGAAGAACTCCTCGACGTGGCCGCCGATCTGGCCCACGTACACCTCGTCGAACCCGGCCTGCAGGTACGGGCGCAGCAGCGCCAGGTGTGCCTGCGGGTCGGGGCCGTTGCCGCCCGACTCGGCGGCCGCGGACTCCGGAACCAGTTCGATCGCCTGCTCGAAGTGGTGTGGTGTCGGCAGGAGTTGGTTGAGTTCGCCGGGCAGGTACTCGCTGGCCCACAGCCGGTGGCGGGTGGCGACGGCACGCTGTTCGTCCGGGGCCCAACAGGCTTTCGTCCCGGCCAGGGTCGGGCCGGTGCCGCCGGACTCCCGGTAGGCGCGCAGCAGTTCGGCATCGGGCACGGTGGTGACCAGCCCGTCGCCGAGGTCGGCCGCGAGCTTTGCTGCGCGCGGTCCGAACGCCGATACGTACAGCGGGAGTTCGCCGTCGGGGGCGGTGTACAGCCGGGCATTGTCGACGGTGTAGTGCCGGCCGCGATGGTTGACAGTGCCCCCGGCGAACAGTGCGCGGATCACCCGCACCGCCTCCGCGAGCATCTCCGCCCGCTCCGCGAACGACGGCCAACGGCCGCCCACCACATGCTCGTTCAGCGCTTCGCCGGTGCCGAGCCCGAGCCGGAACCGGCCGCCGGTCAGCACACTGGAGGTGGCCGCGGCCTGCGCTGTCACCACCGGGTGCAGGCGGACCGTCGGACAGGTCACCAGCGTGGTCACAGGCAGCGCGGAGACCTGCGAGATCGCTCCGATCATCGACCAGACGAACGGGCTGTTGCCCTGGGCGTCCGTCCACGGATGGAAGTGGTCGGAGATCGCCAGCCGGGTGAACCCGGCCTGCTCGGCCCGCCGTGCCTGGTCGAGCAGTTCGGCAGGCGCGTACTCCTCGCACGACAGGAAGTAGCCGTACTCCGTCATGCCGCCGCCCTCCCCCGAAGGGTGCCGTTGCCGCGCACGCATCGGACGCGGGTGCGGCGACACCGCTGCGGCGGACAGCGGAACTGCCCGCCCGGGGCGAGCGCCGTCCGACGGCCTGGCCGGTGCATCACGCGGGTCCCGGGTCGGCCGACTGCCGGGGTCGAGGGGGTCCGTCCTGACAGCATGGTTCCTCCAGAGGTCAGCTGATTGCTGTCCGAGCGGCTACCCGGCCCCCCGGAGCAGAACCACCTCCGCCCGCTGCCCACGCCCGGCAGGTGGTGGCGGCGGAGGCGCAGCCCAGGCCGACGCCCGGCAGGCGGCGCCGCGACACGCCGCGCCCCGGCTCAACGCCCGCACCTGCGGTCGGGGTGCAGACCTACGAGAACGGACAGCGCGATGAACGGCAGCGACTTCACGAAGCTGTGCACGCGCCGCTCCGCCACCGCGCCCGCCGACCGGCCTACGGTGCACAATTCCCGGAGCCCGGCGGCCCCGTGCGCCCCCGCACCCGCGATCAGCACCGCCAGGCAGCGCCGGACCGACCTCGCACAAGCAGGACGGCCCTCAACGGCGCCCCCACCGACGGTCAGCATCGCCCGCGCACCGCCCGATCGACCTCGCCCAGCAGCACAGCCTCGACGACGGCCCGGCCCGGTCCTCAACGTGCCCCGCCATCCGTTCGATCCTCGGCCGCCACCAACCCAGCGACGCCCGGCCCGCGCCAGCGTGGCAGCAGCCCGCCCCACCCGCGTTCAGCACCGCCAGACAGCGCGGATCGGCCTCGCACGGGAGGACGGCCCTCGCCAACGGCCCTGCCGCCGGTCAGCACCGCCCGCACCGCCCAGCAGCACGGCCTCGACGACGGCCCGGCCCGGCCATCAACGTGCCCCGCCATCCGTTCAATCCTCGGCTGCCGCCAATACAGCAACACCCGGCCCGCGCCGGCGGGCACCAGCGCATACCGCAGCCACCGGCCCGTCCCACCCGCGTTCAGCAGCGCCGGACCGACCTAGCACAAGCGGGACGGCCCTCGACGGCGGCCCTGCCCCGGCCATCGACGCCATGCAAGCCGCCAACCCCCGCGCCCCCAAAGCCCTTCAAGCCTTGGCCGCCGCCAACCCCCGCACCCTCGCAGCCCACTCGATCGTCGGCCGCCACCAAGACAGCGACGCCCAGTCCGCGCCAACGAGGCGGCAGCACATACCGCAGCCACCGGCCCGTCCCACCGGCGTTCAGCATCGCCAGACAGCGCGGATCGGCCTTGCACAAGCGGGACGGCCCTTGACGGCGACCCTGCCGCCGGTCAGCACCGCCCGCACCGCCCGATCGGCCTGCCCAGCAGCACGGCGGCGACCCGGCGCCCGCTATCAGCGCTGTGTGGAACTCCAACCCCCGCGCCCCCGCCACCCGTTCGATCCTCGGCCACCGCCAATACGGCGACGCCCAGTCCGCGCCGGCGGGCACCAGCGCATACCGCAGCCACCGGCCCTCGCCGCCTCCCGTACACCCCCCGTACCTCCGCGCCCCGGCACTCGGCCGCCTGGTTCCTAGGGTGAGCGGCGACGACGGGGCGGTCGGGCCGACTCTCCTCGCCGTGCCGGCCGACCTGTCACGGCGCTCGGACGTCGGCGTCGGGCGGCTCGGGATCGGCCGGGTTGCCGGTCTCGGCCTTGGGCTCCGCTGCCGCGCCCTGCCCGTGCTTCACCTCGGTCGGGGTCGGCGCGACGGTCGGCGCGCCGTCCTTCTCGCTGAGATGCTGTTCCTGACGTTCCGGCAGGTCGGGGTCCGGATGCTGCGGCGACGACGTGCGGTGTTCGGTGGCCATGACGGTACGCCCCTTCCCATCGTTCTCGATCTGTCCTCGGCCGCTGCCGCGCCTACCCGCCGGGATCGACGCCAATCCGTCCGACGCACCGCACCATCCGTCGGGTTTGGCATCCGCGCCTCCGGTGCAGACGCTGGTCGGCCCGCCTCCTGGCGGAGCCCGGCGAGGAGTCCCGAGCAACCCCGACCGCACTGGCCGGGACAGTCGCCGACCGCCCACTTCCGGTTTGGATCCCACCCCCATGGCCGACCCCGCGACCCCCGCTCCCTCACCTGCCGACCGGGCCCGCAAACAGGGCCTGCGCGACCCGTCGATCGATCAACTCCCCGAGGACCGTCCGGAAGCCGAGCCCGGCCCCGAGCCCGAACCTGACTCGGACCGGGCCCGCCCCCGTCACCACCACCGCAGCATCGACGACCTGAAACTCCCGCCACCGGACCACCCGGACCACCCCCAGCCGTGACCGTCTTCAGTCGGGCCGACACCAGCCACCCTGCGAGGTCAGCCCCGGCCGGAGGCCTGACGGCGGGGCACCCGGACAACGGATGGCAACGGATGCCCGCCCGCGACACGAACGACCGCTCCCGGAGTCGCGAAGCAAACGGAAAGCGCTTACCACGCTCGGCCCCGCTCAGTACGGCGACAGCTTGGAAAGCGCTTGCCGAACCGGGCTGGCGGGTCGGCGCCGCGGCAACCGGAAACCGCTTTCCGCAGGTCGGCGGCACAGCGCGGTTTCGCGTGCGCGAACTCGGGCAGGCGCAGTGAGGAGGGGCGGGTACCGCGGACGAAGAGGTGCGTGACGATGACGGTCGAGCGGGAACTGGACCTGTTGGAGCAGCTGACCACCGATCATGAGGTGCTGCGGGTGCGCTTCAGTGAGCTGGCGGGTCTGCCGTTGGGCGATCCGCAGCGGGACCGGCTGGCGTTCCTCACCGCCGACACGCTGGTGCGGCATCTGGCGGCGGAGGACGAGTATCTGTACCCGATCGCGCGCGACGGACGGCCGCCGCACGACGACGCGGTGGCGCACGGGTTGCAGACGCATGCGGCGCTGTACGGGCTGGTGCGTGAGTTGCAGGCGACGGCGCCCGGCTCGGCCGAGTTCGACCGCCTGCTCGCCCGGCTGATCGAGCAGGCGACGGGGCACTTCGGGCTGGAGGAGGCCCAGTTGTTCCCGACCGTCCGCACGCACGCCGCCCCGCCCCGCCTGCAGGCGCTGGGCGAACAGGCCCGTGAGACCGAGCGGACCACCTCGCCCCATCCCCGACCGGCCGGACCGCGTGACACCCTGCCTCCGGACGACCTGGTCGCCCCCGAACTGACCTGGCACGAACGCATGCACCGCCTGTTCCGCTTCGGCGACACCCGCGAGAACTGACCCAAGCCCCGCCCCCCACCACCCCAACCGCCCCCACCACCCCAACCGCCCCCACCACCCCGACCGCCCCCACCACCCCGACCGCACCTCACACCCGCACCCGCACCCGCACCGACACCCCGCGCCCCCTGCGGCCACCCCGCGCCGCGCGGCTCGCCCTCCCCCGAGGCCCTCGCGTCACGTGCTCGTCCCCGCGCCCGTGAAGCGGATCGCGAGAACGCAGGTGTCATCGACGGGGTTCGGGGCGCCGAGGCGGCGCAGGAGGTGGTCGAGGAGGCCTTCGAGATCTGGCGGGCGATATTCGTTGCAGGCGTGGAGGAGCCGGTCGAGGGCGGTGGCGAGGTCGGTGTTGCGGCGGGCGATCAGGCCGTCGGTGTACAGGAGGAGCCGGTCGCCGGGGGTGAGCCGGAGTTCGGCGGTGCCGTAGCGGGCCCGGGGGGCGACGCCGAGGATCATGCCGGCGGGCGGGTCGAGCGGGCGGGCGCTGTCGCGGTGCAGCAGGACGGGCGGCAGGTGGCCGGCGCGGGCCCAGGTCAGCCGGCCGGTGCGGGGGTCGAGGCGGGCGACGGCGGCGCCGGCGATGTGGTCGGCGCGCTGATGGCAGAGGATCCGGTTGAGGCGGTCGAGGATGCGGGCCGGTTCGGGTGCGTCGTAGGCGATGCCGCGCAGCGCGTGGCGGAGTTGGGACATCGCGGCGGCGGCGGGCAGGCCGTGTCCGGAGACGTCGCCGACGACGAGCAGGACGGTGCCGTCGGGCAGGTCGAGCAGGTCGTACCAGTCGCCGCCGACCTTGGCCTCGCGTTCGGCGGGCAGGTATCGGTAAGCGCTTTCCAGGCCGGTCACCGGCCGCCCGGCGGGGGCGCCCATCAGGGCCTGTTGCAGGGCCCGGACGGCGCGCTGTTCGCCGCCGGTGCGGCGGCGCTGGTCGGCGAGGCGGTCGCGAGTGTCGCTCAGGGCCTGTTCGGCGCGCCGCCACGGGGTGACGTCCTGGACCACGCCGGCCAGCGCGAGCAGGCGACCGTCGGGGGTGACAGTGGGCTCGCCCAGGGCACGCAGGCAGCGCTCGCCGTCGGGGGCGCGGACGGCGAAGTCGACGGGTTCGGCGGTCCGCCCGGCCAGCAGGTCGGCGGCGGCGGCGCGGACGGCGTCCCGGTCGGCGGGGACGACGGCGGCGAGCGCCGTGCGCGGGTCGAGCCGGGTGGTGCCGACGGGAGCGCCGAACAGCGCGGGCACGCCGTCGGAGCAGCTGAGTCCGCGCTCGCCGGGTCGCCACTCCCAGGTGCCGAGCCGGGCGAGTCGGGCGGCCTGAGCAGCCTGGACGAGGTGTCGTTCGGCTTCGTCGTGGGAGCGCCAGGTGACCAGCAGGCCGTCCTGGAACGGGATGGCGTGCAGGGTCATCGCGGTGGCGCGGGCGCTGCCGGCCACCGTTTCGACGTAACGTTCCGCCTCGCCCAGGTAGGGGACGCCGTCCTCGGCGGCGGCCCGCAGCCGCTCGAACGCGCCGGACCCGACCATGCCGGGGTACAGCTCGGACAGTCGGCGTCCGCGCAGTTCAGCAGCGGTCCGGCCGGCCAGGTCGACGGTGGCGGCGTTGGCGTGTTCCACCACCAGGTCGGTGACCGGCCCGCCGGGTTCGCGGACGGCGCGCAGCACCAGGACGGGGTCGAGCAGCCCGTCCAGCACGGCCCGGAACCACGGCGCACCGGCGGGCTCGAAGACCTTCAGGTCGGGCGCCTTCGGGGCGGGGGCGCCGACCGGGAAAGGGTCGGCCGGATCGGGGACGGCCGGGGACGGTCCGGGCAGCCGCGCCAGCGTGTCGGCGGTGAGGTCGGCGAGCGCGGCGAGGTGCGCTTCGGCGGCGCGGCTGGGGCGGTAGCGTTCGGCCCAGCCGATCTTCATGGCCCCGATCAGCCGGTCGCCGTCCTCGCCGTGTGCCCGCAGCGGCAGTGCGCAGACGGTGACGCCGGGGACCAGGTCCTCGCCCGCGAGGTCGGGGTAGCGGGCGGCGAACTGGCGGCGGTCGGCGACCCAGACGACGCGTCCGGTGCGCAGCGCCTCGGTCAGCGGCACTTTGGTGCGCAGCGGAATCCGTTGCCACTGGCTGAGTTGGCCCGCCGTCACCCCGTGTGAGCCGACCAGTCGCAGTGCGCCGTCCGGTTCGCGGGCGGCGAGCACGACGGCCTGGGCGCCGAGCGGGGCGAGCACGGCCCGGTGCAGGCGCTCGGCGAGTTCGTCGGCGTTTCCGGCGGTGGCAGCGGCGGCGGCGGCGAGGTGGTAGCGGGTGGCGAGTTCGGCCTCCCGGTCGGCCCGGGCGGACGGTCGCACCGGTGCCTCGTCGGCGGCGGCAAGGTCCGGGGCGGCGGCGTTCAGGGCGTCAGCGCCCGGTCGGGCCGCGCTCGGGACGTCCGTCTCGGTGTTCTCCGGGGTGCGGGCGGCGGGGCGAGGCGCGGCGGCGGCGACCAGGTCGGCGGCGATCTGCGCGAGTTTGCGGTTCTGCTGCTGGGAGCGGCGCACCAGTTCCCCGAACGCCTCCTCGGGCGTGCAGCCGACCCGTCCGACCAGCAGTCCCTTGGCCTGTTCGATCACGGCCCGGGTGCGCATCGCGGACCGCAGGCCTTCCAGTTCGGTCCGCAGCCGGTCGACGGTGGCCTCCATCGCGGGCGATTCCTCGCCTGCGGGCGACTTGCCGCCGGCCGGCCGCCCGTCGGCCTCCGACCGCTCTTCACCGACCGCCACGGTCTCCTCGCCTCCGCTGTCCTCGGGCCCCAACCCACGCTGTCCCTTTTGTGGCATTTCATCCTATTTTCGCGGGAGCCCGATACGCCCGCCGAGGCCGGTTTGGCGGGTGGCGATCGCGGTGAGACGCGGCGCGAGGGGGCCGGACGGATCACGGAGCGGAGGAGTCGAGATGAAGGAGCTGGACGGCGTCACCGTCGCATTCCTGGCAGCGCCCCAGGGGACGGAGCAGGTCGAGCTGACATCGCCGTGGCAGACGGTCGCGGACCACGGCGGCACGCCCCGGCTGGTGTCGACGAAGGCGGGGCGGATCCGGGCGTTCCACCACCTGGACCGGGCGGACGCGTTCACGGTGGACGCGGTGGCCGCGGACACCTCGGCCGCCGACTTCGACGCACTGGTGTTGCCGGGGGGCGTGGCGAATCCGGACTTCCTGCGCACCGACCGGCACGCCGTGGACTTCGTCGGCGGTTTCTTCGCGCGCGGCAAACCCGTCGCGGTGATCTGCCACGGCCCGTGGACGCTGATCGAGGCCGGCGCGGTGCTCGGCCGCACCCTGACGTCCTGGCCGAGCCTGCGCACCGATCTGCTGAACGCCGGCGCGAACTGGGTGGACCAGGAGGTGGTGATCTGCGTGGACGGCCCCAACACGCTGGTGTCCAGCCGCAAGCCGGCGGACCTGCCCGCCTTCGAGCGCGCACTCGTGGACGCCTTCGCCGGCCACCGGGCCGAGGTCTGAGCGATCCCGGGGGCGGCAGCCCGACCGAACCCCGCCCGGAGCCCGACGCGCAGGACCCCACCCCGCACGCGCCGGAGCCCCGGGCCCTGCGCGCTCCGGACGGTCGGCCGAGGACCGCCCCGCCGGCGCCCGCACCAGCACGTCCCGCACGGATCGCCCAGCGCCGCGCCCACGCCCACGCCCACGCCCCGAGGAACCGACCCCTCGGCGAACAGTGCGGCAAGGCCGGCCGGGCACCGTACGCGGAGGAGCTGCGCGCCCACGCGGCACGCTGCGCCGTCAACCGTCAGCCGTCAGCCGTCAGCCGCCGCCCCGCTTCGGCGGTCAGCCCCCGAGGTGGTGGGGCGGGCGGTCGAGAATGAGCGCGCCGGCGCGGTCGATCACCTCGGCGCGGGTGCGGCCGGGGTGGTCGGCGGCGAGGAAGTGGCTGCCGATGGCCGTGCAGAAGGCCAGCAGGCTGCGGGCCTCGATCTCGTCGGGGTCGGTGCAGAAGGTGCCGATCACCTCGCGCAGCAGGCCCATGCGCGTGTTGTCCACGTGGCGCAGCCGCTCGGCGACGGCCTGGTCGCGGCGGGCCCAGTCGCGGACGGCCAGGTCGATGGGGCGCAGCCGCTCGGAGAAGGTGAGTTTTCCGGCCAGGCGCGCCCGGTCTCTGAGGTCGCCGCCCCGGTCGTCGAGTTGAGTGAGGACGTCGTCGGTGGCCTCCCGCTCCCAGGTGTCGAGCATCTCTCCCAACAGGGCGTCGCGGTCGGCGAAGTAGCCGTAGAACCCGCCCTTGGTGACGCCGAGGGATTTGGCCAGAGCTTCGACGCGTACGGCGTCCACGCCGCCCGAGGCCAGTGCCGACAGGCCCGCCTCGACCCACTTCTCGCGCGGTGTGCGCAGTGCGCCCATGTGTGTGCCACCTCACAATCCAGTCCGTTGTGCGGATCCGTACAACGGGTCTAGCCTCCTGTTGTACGCAATCGTACAACGTCGGACGGGGCCATCACAGGGCCTCCGTCGGACGTGCCCATCGGCACATCCTTGAAGGGATCCGGACATGCCCAACACGCTCTGGAAGAAGTCCCTGGCCACCGCCGGGATCGCCCTCGCCACCCTGACCGTCTCGGCCACCGCCCTGACCGGCCAGGCCTCCGCCGCCACCGACTCGAAGGTCACCATCGGCACGCCGATCAGCCTGTCGCAGTCCGAGATCATGGCCGACACCCCGAACTGCGTCAGCGACACCGGGGTCAAGGTCTGCTTCGACGCCTACGGCGACAAGGTGCGGGTGTACGACTCCGCCGCCGACGGCTGGTCCGCGGTCGGCCTGTGGGCCACCGACTACGACCGCACGGGCTTCTGCCGCAACTCCGGTGGCGCCGGCACCTGGGTCGAGTGCAACTACGACATGCGCGAAACGGGCAACATCCGGATCCAGCCCGCCCTCTGCGACGGCGACACCGGGAAGTGGCGGGTCTCCCCGATCTGGAAGTGGCTGCCGATCGGCGGCTGACCCACCCGGCAGCCGGGCCGCCCACGCGGGCGTCGCGTACGGGGGTCGCGACGCCCACGCGGTCTTGCGCCGATGTTCCGTCACAGCTCACGGAGTGCGGGCAGCAGTTCACGCTCCGCCCAGTCCAGGTAGGCGGGCTGGCTCTCGCCGCCGATCTGGATCAGCGCGACCTCGTCGAACCCGGCCCGCACGAACGGGCGGACGACGTCGAGGAAGTCCTCCGTCCGGTCGCCGCAGGGGATGATCCTGGCGACGTCCTCGGGGCGCACGTGGCGGCTGGCGGCGGCGAAGGCGGCGGGGCCGGGGAGTTCGGCGT
This sequence comes from Kitasatospora sp. NPDC059673, assembly GCF_042734215.1. NCBI lineage: Bacteria > Bacillati > Actinomycetota > Actinomycetes > Kitasatosporales > Streptomycetaceae > Kitasatospora > Kitasatospora sp. NPDC059673. Next base: position 196,939 of record NZ_JBHWEN010000009.1, read on the forward strand.
TGACCTTCCAGCCGCCGCCGAGCCAGCGGAACTGCCGGTGGGCGCGGGTGACGGCGGTGTCGCGGTCGCGGTCGAAGCAGATCGGGACCTGCCCGACGGCGGGCTTTCCCGCGCCACCGTGCTCGGCGAACGCGGTCAGCAGGGAGCGCTCCGGCTGGACGGCGATCACCAGGTCGGCGAGGCGTCCGGCGAGCGCGCAGGAGGCCGGGCCGGAGACGGCGAGGCCGATCGGCGGGGGCGGCTCGGGCAGGTCCCAGAGTTTCGCGCGGTCCACCTGGAAGTGCTGCCCGTGGTGGGTGACGTACCCGCCGGCGAACAGCGCCCGGATGATCTCCATGGCCTCTGCCAGCATCTCCTGCCGCACTGCGGCGGCCGGCCAACCCCGGCCCACCACATGCTCGTTGAGGTTCTCGCCACTTCCCAGCCCGAGCCGGAACCGCCCGCCGGAGAGCAACTGGACGGTCGCGGCCTGCTGCGCCACCACCACCGGGTGGTAGCGGAAGGTCGGGCAGGTGACGTACGTCATCAGCGGCAGCGCGTCGGTGGCCCGGGCGGCCGCGCCGAGCAGTACCCAGGCGTTCGGGGCGTGGCCCTGTTCGTCCAGCCACGGGAAGAAGTGGTCGGAGGTCACCGAGAAGTCGAACCCGGCCCGCTCCGCGCGCACCACGTCCGCGACCAGGTCGGCCGGGCCGCGCTGCTCCGTCATCATCGTGTATCCAATTCGCACCATGGTGCGCGTGTGCCCGGCTCACGCGGGTCTCACAGCCGGATCCGCCCGTTTTCCCGCCGTTCGCAGCAGCCCCCCGCAGCAGCCCCTCGCAGCAGCCCCTCGCAGCAGCCCTTCGCAGCAGCCCGATGGCGTCGGCGCGGGTGGGCCCCGTCGGCACCTCGATCAGGTCTTGGTGTTCGTCAGGTGCGCGCCGATGTAGCCGACGATGATCTTCGGCGGATGGCCGGGGATCTGGGTGGCGTCGTAGAAGTGGACGCGGGGGGCGATCATCTTCCAGTTGTCGATCTTCAAGTGGGGCTTCATCGTCACTTTTCCGCTCGGGTGCACCCAGGCGGGGACGGCGAATATCCGCTCGTCCCCCCACCGCTCCATGGTCGTCCGGGTCTCGTTGATGGTGATGTGCTTCGGGGACCAGGCCACCGGGCTGGCATTCGCCTCGCAGAACTGCCGGACGTGGCCGTTGAAGTCGGGCCGGGCGGTGTACGACTCGAGGAACCGCAGGCCGTTCCAGATCCTGGCCGCCCACATCCGGTTGCGCGGGTACTCGTCCAGCGCGAAGGCCTCGGTCGGGTCGGCGGTGACCTCCAGGCCGGTGAACTCGCCCAGCCGCGCCCACAGTTCCTCCAGGGACTGGGGCATGCTCGGTCCCTGCTCGGTCACCACCGTCTCGGTGGACCGCCCGATCGCGCACAGGCGCGCCCGCAGGACATCGCCTTCGGTGCGCAGCCGCTCGACCTCCTCCCAGGCGGCGATCGTCTCCTCGATGTCGCGCAGCGAGGCGGCTTCGGCCTCTTCCGCCTGGGCTTCCAGCGAGCCGATGGTCCGGGCGTCGAGTTGAGCGTTGCGGGTGGCTTCCTTGAGGTCGTGGTCGGCCTGCGCGAGAAGGCCGGTCAGCAGCTCCAAGTCCTGCCGGAGGGTGGCGAGTTCGGCGGTGGTGCGGTCCGCGGCCAGGGCCGCCCGGCGCTCGGCCTGGTGGGCGCGGGCGGCGTCCGGGAAGGCCAGGCCGCGCAGGGCGGGGGGCAGGGGTACGGCGGAGGCGAGCCGCTGGGCGCTGAAGCCGATGCTGCGGAAGGCGCCGTCGTTGGGGGCGGTCATCCGGGAGTAGGGGATGAAGCGGTGGCGGGCGCCGTCCGCCGGCCACGCGGGGTCGACCTCGGTCAGGAAGGTGCGCACCGCGCCGGGGGCCACCCGGTGGTAGTCGCCGACGGCTTTCTGGAAGGCGCGGACCGCGTCGTCGTCGCTCAGCAGGTAGAGGGAGGCGGCTCCGGCGCAGTGCGGCATGGCCCGTTCCATGCGCTGCGACCAGGTGCTGTTCGGTTGCCGGGGCCGCGCGGCGACGATGACGGGCAGTTGCCGGTCGGGATCGCACAGGACGTCGAGGAGGTGACCCACGTTGGTGTCGACTTCCTGGGTGTTGAGCGTGAGCCGGGCCAGGCCGTCGCGGGGGCGGAGGGCGACCACCAGGTCGCGGACGATGCCGGGCCGCATCGGATTCACCGTGGCACCGACGTTCGGGAACGCCTCCAGGGTCACGTTGACGACGGCGGACGCGCTGTCCGGGGTGACGGCGGTGATGGTGGTGCGCCAGGTGGCCTCCCGCTGGTCCTCGCGCAGTTGCAGACGGATGGCCCGCTCGGTGCCGCCGCTGCCGTAGATCACCTGATTGACCAGGACCGAGCCGGACTTGAGCACGTGACTGCCCGTCGCCAGCGGTGCGGTAGCGAACTTCTTCCCCAGCCACTCGGAGGTGAGGCGACGGACCGTGGGAAAGACCTGGGCCGGGTCGGAGGCGGTGAGGGTGGAGCGAACGGTGATCGGATTCGCGGGAGACAACGTTCTGGCCGTCCTGGAGTGCGGAAGAGGGCGCATGGGGGCGGGCGACGCCCCAGGTTGGCCTGACGCCGCCAAGGCCACCGTACCGACTGCGAACGACTGTTGTCGCCGCCACGGGTTGGCCGAGTGCTCGAAGTCCTTTACTGGCACACGATATTGACGATCCATCAGTTGCCTGATGGCGCAAGGCCCGACGGGCCGCCCGACCCTGCGCGGTGCTCCGGCGTGCGTCAAACCGCGCTCCCACCAGGCAACTTGACCCGATCACGCCCACCCGGCACCATTCCACTAATCAATTAGTGAAAGGGTGGTGGTGCCGTGATCGAGTACCGCCTCGATCGGCGTGGCGGCGTGCCGACGTATCAGCAGATCGTCCAGCAGACCAAGCACGCGCTGCGGCTCGGCGCCCTGCAGCCCGGGGACCGGTTGCCGACGGCGCGGGAGGTGGTGGAGCGGACGGCCGTGAATCCGAACACCGTGCTGAAGGCGTACCGGGAGCTGGAACGGGAGGGCCTGGTGGCGCCGCGGCCGGGGCTGGGGACGTTCGTGCTGCGGTCGCTGTCCCGGCCGGAGACGGCCGAGGACGGGCCGCTGCGGGCGCAGTTGACGGCGTGGGTGGACGGGGCCCGGGAGGCCGGGCTCGACCGGGAGGACATCGGCGCGCTGGTGGCCTCCGTACTGGATCAGCGCTTCGAGACCGGGCCCGGCCCGGCGGAGCGGACGACACTGGGCAAGGGGGAGGAATGACCGCAGCGATGGGCGCGCAGCCGCTCGCACTGGAGGCGAGGAACCTGGGCCGGTCCTACCGGCGGGGCCAATGGGCGGTCCGGCACTGCGACTTCACGGTGCCGACCGGCCGGATCTGCGGAGTGGTCGGGCCGAACGGAGCGGGCAAGAGCACACTCCTTGCGCTGGCGGCACGGCTGCTCACCCCGTCGGAGGGCGAACTGCGGGTGCTGGGTGAGCCGGTGAGCTCCCCCGCGACGCCCGAGCTGCGCGCCGGGGTCGCCCATGTGACGCAGGAGAAGCCGCTGTACCGGACGTTCACGGTCGCCGACACGCTGCGCATGGGCCGCGAGCTGAACCCGTCCTGGGACGAGGCGACCGCCCAACGCGTGGTCGAGCTCGGCGAGTTGCGTCCGGATGCCCGGGTCGGCCGGCTGTCCGGCGGCCAGCGCAGCCGGGTCGCGCTGGCCCTGGCGCTCGGCAAGCGGGCCCAACTCCTGCTGCTGGACGAGCCGTTCGCCGATCTGGACCCGCTGGCCCGGCACGACCTGACCGGCCTGTTGCTCGCCCAGGCCGCCGAGCACGGCACCACGGTGGTGATCTCCTCGCATCTGCTGGCCGAGCTGGAGGACGTGGTCGATCACGTCCTGCTGGTGCAGTCCGGCCGCATCCGGCTGGCCGGCGACCTGGACGAACTCCTGGACGGGCACCGCCTGGTGGCGGGCCTGGCCGATGCGGAGCGGCCGGCCGGGACGGTGGTCGAGTGGCGGGTCACCGGCCGCCAGGCCACCGGGCTGATCCGTACCGACCCGACCGGCCCGCCGCCCGAAGCGCTGTCCGAGTCCTGGGACGCGACCCGTCCACGCCTGGAGGATCTCCTGCTCGCCCACCTGCGCAACCCCGCCGAGCCCGGGCCGCCGGACCCGGAGAGCGTTTCCACGGACCGTCTTTCGAACACCAGCGAGGCCGCCGCATGAGCACCGCAGAGCTGACCCCGGCCGCCGCGCCCGACACCGTCTCCGGCGGCCCGGACCCGGCCCGCCGCTCGCGCCTGCGCGGCCTCGTCTGGCTGGCCTGGCGGCAGAACCGGCTCGCCGTCTGGACCTTCGGCGGCGCCATGCTGCTGGTGTGCGTCGCGCTGTTCGTCCTGCACTGGAAGTTGCGGGACGTCATCTTCCTGACCCACGGCCCCTGCGCCGAGCCCAGCAGTTGGAACGTGCCGATCTGCGGGCACCTGGTGGCCGACCGCGGCAATGCGATGGACGCGTACACCAACCTGACGCACCGGCCGTTCTTCCTGCTGCCCGTGGCGGTCGGCATGTTCCTGGGCGCTCCGCTGCTGGCCCAGGAGTACGAGCGCGGCACCCTGCGGATGATCCGCGCCCAGTCGGTGTCGCCGGTGCGCTGGCTGACCGCCCGGCTGACCGCGCCCGCGGCGCTGGTGACCGTCGCGGTCGGCCTGTTCGCCGCGATGAACACCTGGCTCTGGCTCGACATGCACCGCCTCGGCTGGGGGCAGGACAACCTGTTCCCGGGATTCACCTACGCGACGATCGGCCTGGCGCCGCTCGCCTGGTCGCTGTTCGCGCTGGCGGTCGGCGTGGCGGTCGGTCAACTGCTGCGCCGCACCCTGGTGTCCGTGCTGGTGACCGGCGTCCTCGTGCTGGGGGCCCAGCTGCTGGTCCGTTCGCTCCGGGTGTACTTCGTCCCGCTGGCCGAGGCGACCGGCCACATCCCCGGGGCCGTCCCTTCCCACGCCGTCCCGTACTCGATGCCGCCCAACTCCTGGCTGGTGGACCACGGGCCGGTGCTGGCCGACGGGACGCGGGCTTCCGAATCCGACTGCTACCGCCTCGGCGACGCGTGTGACAACTCCCCTCTCTCCTGGGTCACTTACCACCCGAACTCGCATTTCGTCCCGATGCAGCTCGTCGAGGGCGGCCTGTTGCTGGCCGTCTCGGCCGCCCTGGTGTTCCTGACCTACCGGCGGGTCACCCGGACCGCCGTCTGAACATGCCGGTGCCCGGCGCCCTGGTCCTTCGACCGCGGCGCCGGGCACCGGCGTGTGTCAGGTCGATCCGACCAGCTCCGGGCCGGGGGTGACGGTGACGGGGACGCCGCGTCGGCGGTGCTGGTCGGCCCAGGAGGTGAGGGCCTGGCGGCAGGCCGCGTCGAGATGGGTGAGGGCGGACAGGTCGAGTTCCACCGAGCCGGTCGGGGTGACGTCCTCCAAACGGTCGACCAGGGTGGGGAGTTTGACGAAGGTCGCGTTCCCGTGCACCCGCACCACGGTGCCGTCCGGCAACTGCTCGACGTGCAGCCGGATGTGAGTGACGTCCCAGGCGGTCTTGGCGAGCGCGGCGACCAGGCCGATCGCCACGCCCTCCAGCAGGTTGGTGGTGACGATGCCGACCGCCGTGGCGAGCAGCACGAGCGCCTCGGAACGATCCGCGCGCCACAGCCGCAACCGGGCCCGGGGCGCGACGAGTTTGCCGCCCGCGTGCAGCAGCAGCCCGGCGAGCGCGGCCAGCGGCACCAGGTGCAGCAGGCCGGGCAGCACCAGCGCGAACAGCAGCAGCCAGACGCCGTGCAGGATCCGCGCGGCCTTCGTTCGGGCGCCCGCCTGGACGTTGGCGGCGCTGCGGACGATCACCGCCGTCATCGGCAGCGCACCGAGCGCCCCGGCCACCGTGTTGCCGACACCCTGGGCGAGCAGCTCCCGGTTGTAGGCGGTACGCGGCCCGGCGTGCATGTGATCCACGGCGGACGCGCTGAACAGGCTCTCGGCGGACGCGATCAGCGCGAACGCCAGCACGGTGCCCCACACTTCGGGCCGCACCAGCAGCGCGAACTGCTCGACGCCCGGCGGCTGCACGGTGTCGAGCAGGCCGTCCACCCGGACGGTCGGCACCGGCAGGTGCAGCAGCCGGACGGCGGCCGCGGCGAGCACCACCGCCACCAGCGGGCCCGGCAGCAGCGCGAGACGGCGCGGCGCGTACTTCCACAGCACCAGCACCGCCACCACCCCCGCGCCGACGGCGAGCGACGCCCCGCCTGCCGCCGTGTCCACCGCGCGGACGGCCGCGACGGGCAGACCGGCCAGGTCGGCGAGCGCCTCCCCTTCGGCCTTGCGGTCCAGCAGCACGTAGGACTGCGAGGCGATCAGCACGATGCCGATACCGGTGAGCATCCCCTCCACCACGGCGGCGGAGACGGCCCGGAACCAGCGGCCCAGGCGCAGCACCGCGAGCAGCACCTGCACCAGCCCGGCGGTCAGCACCACCACGCCGAGCGCGGGCAGCCCGTAGGTGGTGACGGCGGAGTGGACCAGCACGGTCAGTCCGGCGGCGGGCCCGCTGACCTGCAGGCTGCTGCCGGGCAGCGCGCCGGCCACCAGGCCGCCGATGATGCCGGTGACCAGGCCGAGTTCGGCGGGCGCGCCGGAGGCGACGGAGACGCCCACGCAGAGTGGGACGGCGACGAGGAAGACGGTGATCGAGGCGGGCAGGTCGGTGCGCAGCACGGCGCGCACCCGGGCGGGGTTCCAGGGCATGGCGGGTCCTCGGACGTAGCAGTGACGGGGACTTCCGGTGGCGCGGGGGCACGCCCGGCCCGCCCGGCGGGCAGGCGGGTGCGGGCGGCGGGCGGGACGGCGCGGGCAGCGGGCGGGACGGCGCGGCGCGGTGCAGTGCGACGCGGCAAGGTACGGCGCTGGGCAGTACGGCGCGACGCGGTACGGCGCGACGCGGTACGGCGCGGCATTGTGCGGCGCGGCATTGTGCGGCGCGGTGAGGGTCGGTGACGGGGTGTCGGGGCCGGGCGCGACGGCTCCGGCTCAGCGGCGGAACACCTGGAGTGCGGCGGGTCCGGCCGGTCGGGCGGCCGGTGCGGGTCGGCCGGCGGTATCGGGCGGCGTGCGCGGGGCAACGCAGCCGTCCGCGTGGACTGCCGCCCGTGATCCCGTCCGCTTCACCGTCCCGGGGGTCCGGGCGTCTCGGTGAACGGTGGGTTGGGGAGCGGAAGTTGTGGAGTCGCGTCCTCGCTCGACGCCCTCCGGCTCCTCCTCCACCACAGTGACGGCGCTGGCCGCACTGACCGCACTGCTCGTGCTGCCGACCGTGGCGCCGGCCGCCCGAGCCGCTGCCCCGCGGGTGTCCGTGAACCGGTCGCCCGCCGGGCCGGGGAGCAGCGCCACCACCAGGGCCACCGCCAGCGCGACAACCATCGCGGCAAGCAGCGCGACAACCATCGCGGCGACCGGTGCGGTGCGCGGCAGCCGGGTCGGCGGCACGGCTCTGTGCATCCCCGCCCTCCCCGGCTCGCGTCCGTGCCGGCTCCCCGCCGGGTGGACTTGATGTGCCGTCATCGTATCCGGACGGTCACCGTGGGTGTGCGGCTGTGGGCGGTCTGCCGGGGTCTCGGCCACGGGTTTGTCCGGTTCCCGGCCGCGCACACGCCGCGCACACGCCGCATCCAGGGGCCGCACGCCGTCGCACCGGCCGTCGCAAAGGCCACCGCACCGGCGGCGGCCCGGCACTGCCGCCGGGAACAGCAACGGCAGGGCGGTCGGGCCGCTCCTGCCACTACCAAGCTATAGCGCGACGGGGGGCTTGTGGCAAGGCCCGGGGGCTGTCGCAGAATGTCCGACCGAGGGCGGGGAAGCCCGGGAAGCGACGTTCGCGCCGGATCTGACGAAAAATCACTTGCCGGGCGATTTGGGAGAGTTGATGATCGACGTGCTGGTGGTCGGTGGCGGGCCGACCGGGCTGATGCTGGCGTGCGAGTTGCGGCTGCACGGGGTGGAGGTGGTGGTTCTTGAGCGGTTGACGGCTCCGACCGGGGAGTCCCGTGGGCAGGGTCTGCATGCGCGCAGTGTGGAGGTGATGGATCAGCGCGGATTGTTGGAGCGTTTCCGGGCGGTGAGTCCGGAGTATCGGGTCGGCGGGCTGTTCGGCGGCGTGCTGAAGGGCTGGCCGGAGGGCATGGACACGGCTCATCCGTACGGGCTGGCGACGCCGCAGCCGGTGACGGAGCGCTTGTTGGCGGAGCGCGCCGGGGAGTTGGGCGTGGATCTGCGGCGCGGTTGCGAGGTGGTGGGTCTGGCGCAGGACGAGGAGGGTGTCGAGGTCGAGTTGGCGGACGGCTCGCGGTTGCGGGCACGCTGGCTGGTGGGCTGCGACGGCGGTCGCAGTACGGTGCGCCGGCTGGCGGGTGTGGCGTTCCCGGGCGAGGCGGCGACGGTGGAGACGCTGCTGGGGCAGATGTCGGCGGCGGAGGATCCGGAGCGGATTGCCGAGGTGGTGGAGCGGGTCCGGCGTACCCAGGTGCGGTTCGGCATGCAGCCGGAGGGCGGCGGGCAGTACCGGGTGGTGGTGCCCGCCGACGGCGTGTCGGAGAATCGGGCGGCACCGACGCTGGAGGATTTCCGGCGGCAACTGCAGGCGGTGGCGGGTACCGACTTCGGTGTGCACTCGCCGCGTTGGCTGTCCCGGTTCGGCAACGCGACGCGGCAGGCGGAGCGGTACCGGGTGGGCCGGGTGCTGCTGGCCGGCGATGCCGCGCACATCCACCCGCCGACCGGCGGCCAGGGCCTCAACCTGGGCGTGCAGGACGCGTTCAACCTGGGCTGGAAGCTGGCGGCCGAGGTCAACGGCTGGGCCCCGCCCGGCCTGTTGGACAGCTACCACGCGGAGCGCCACCCGGTGGGTGCCTCCGTGCTGAACAACACCCGCGCCCAGAGCCTCCTGATCGGCACCGACCCGGGGCCGACCGCGCTGCGCGAACTGTTCGCCCGACTGATGGATTTCCCTGACGTGAACCGCCACATCACCGGCGTCATCACGGCCCTGGACATCCGCTACGCCTTCGGCGACGGCCCGGACCAACTCGGCCGCCACCAACGGGACATCCCCCTCACCGACGGCCGCCTCTACGCCCACCTGCACACCGGCCGCGGCCTCCTGCTGGACCGCACGGGCCACCTGTCGGCCGCCCCCTGGTCCGACCGCGTCGACCAACTCACGGACCCTTGCCCGGACTTGCCCGCCCCCGCCGCCCTGCTCCGCCCGGACGGACACGTGGCCTGGCTCGGCGAGAGCCAGCACGACCTGACGACCGCCCTGACCCGCTGGTTCGGCGCCCCACAGCCCCACCTCCCCTGACCCGCCGTGCCGCAGGGTTCCGTGCGCGGAGCGGTCCGCGCTGCCCGGCGCCGCTTACGGCCGCGGCTCCCCCCGATGGGCGCGAACCCCGGGGAACGGGGGAAACACGGCCCGCTCGGGTTGGGCGGCTGTGAGCCGGACAGTGGGGGCCGGTTCGGTGAGGGCGTCCACCAGTGTTTGACGCCCCGTGATTTCGGCACCGGCTCCAACCCTGCGGATCCGGGCCGGACGCAGTGCACGACCGTCAGCGCGCACCGCGGGCCGCCGACGGCCGGCGCCTCGACCGCCTCCGGCCATTGAGCGGCTTCGGCCCCTGGCCCAGCGGTCGGCGCGACGGGCCGAGGCCGTAGTCTCACCGTATGGAGAAGACCGTCACGTACCTGGAGATGACCGACCCTGCCGAGCTGCGGCCGTCCCCGCCGGTCCCCGCGCTGGCCCTTGTGCCGGCTGACGGCTCGTCCCCGGAGGTGCAGGCCGTCCAGGCGCGCGTCGGCGCGCCGCACGGCTGGCGCAGCACCGCCCGCACCGCCGCCGACTGGGCGGCCCACCTCGCCGAGCACCCCCGGCGCCAGTACTGGCTGCTGACGCACGACGGCGAGCCCGCCGGCATCGCCAACCTGGAGCCGCACCCGGCCGGCGAGGTGGAGATCACCACTTTCGGGCTCGTCCCGGAGCATGTCGGCCGTGGCCTCGGCGGCTACGCGCTGACGCTCGCGCTGCGCCAGGCGTGGGCCACCGAGCCGCTCGATGCCGAGTGCGTCCGGCGGGTCTGGCTGCACACCGACACCGGCGATCACCCGAACGCCCTGCGCAACTACCAGAGCCGGGGTCTGCGCCCGTACGACGTCCGGACCGAGACCACCGGCGCCCCCTGAGCTCGACTCTGTCGGGGATCTCGGACGATCCGGCTCACGTGCCAAGGGTTCGCCGGGCGCCAGGGCCTGTTCGAGCCGGTCGGCGTCGCGGGCCTCAGCCGGCGGCAACTGCTGGGCGGATCGCGTCGCGGTAGAGCTGGAAAAGGCTGATTCGCTCGCTCTTGTCTGTGTGCTTCTCCAGGAGCGACCAGCATTGCGCGACGAGTTCACGGGCCTGCGTGCCGGGCCAGGGCTGGGGCAGCAGTTCCGGCGGCAGGAGGGGGTCGGGCTCCATGGCGCGGGTGAATTCGGCGGCCAGTTCGACCGCGATCGTCAGCCGCTCGGGGCCGGGGAGGTGAGCGTCCTCCTGGAGTCGGCGCAGCCGCGGTCGGGCGACGCTGGCCAGTCGCCGGTAGCGGTCGGCGATCTCGTCCTGTGGCCACAGGGTGCGGGCGATTGCGACGGGGTCGTGTTCGTTGCCGTGGCGCAGGTTGTCCGTGGTCAACAGCGTGAGGTGGTCGAGGACATCGAGGTGGCGGGCTTGGTCTTCGACGTAGGGCTCCCAGGCGCCGGCGCTGACGTAGAGGCCGCCCTGCACGGGTGCGCCGCCGAGCCGGGTGAGAGCGGCTCGCAGGGCGTCGCGGGCGGTGCGGGCGGTCTCGGGGACCGCGAAGGCGACGAGGTGCCAGGTACCGTCCCAGGGGGCGAGGCCGGCATCCTGCCGGAACGCCTGTGCGACGAAGTCGACATCGGGTCCAAGTGCCCGCTCGGTGGCGCCGGTGGCCCGCAGGACCGCTTTGCGTCCCCTGCCTTCCTGGGTGAACCGCCCTTCGGTGACCAGCCGCTTGACGCACAGCCGCACCTGTTGGTCGGTCATGCCGAGCAGCGGGGCGATGGCGTAGAGCTCGCCGGCGTCAACCGTGTTGTCGGTGCGGATCAGTGCCTCGACGAGTGTCCGGGTGGGGACCTGGACGGCTGGTTCCGGAGTGCGGGGTGAATCCGTTCCAGGCATGGGGTGGTGGGCCTCTCTGGCGTCGTCGAGATGGTTGATCAAGGTGCCGCGTCGGAGTGCTGGATCGAGGAACGATCGGAATCGATTCAATCGTTTGCGGAACAGATTACCTTCGGCTCATGGGCTCGGGGAGTGATGCCGACGACCTCGACACAGTCCTGATCGGGGGCGCGAGGCGGGGCCGATCGTCATGGTCGCCCCGGTCCGGACCGGGGCGACCATGTGGCTCACCGGCAGGCGTGCACAAGGCGGTCCGGGGTCGGGACCTGCGCGTTGCACCCGCCGTCAAGCCCTGGCGCGACGCGCTTCACCGGTTGTTCCAGAACGAGCTGAGCAGGGCGGCCGTCTCTTCGGTGCGCTCGATCTGCGGCAGGTGACCGGTTCGCGGGAAGAGGTGGGTACGTGCCCGGGGCAGGGTGGACGCGGCGTTGATGAGATGACGGGCGGGAAGGATGCGGTCGTGGGTCCCCCAGGCGACCAGCGTCGGGGTGTCCAGCGCCGAGACCTCCGCAAGCAGCTCTGCGCGCCAGTGGGAACGTACGCCGCGCCAGGAACCGAGCTCGCGGGCCACCTGTCGCAGCGTCCGGGCGGCTCCTTCACGGCGGGCGAGAGCGAGTGCTGCGGCTGTCCGTTCGGGGGTCGCGAAGTCCGGATCGTGGAAGAGGGAGCGCTCCGCGAGCTGTGCGTTCTCCTTGGTGGGGCGCAGAAGCAGCCGCCAGAGCAGCGGCAGGTCGAGGATGCGCAGCGCCCAGGTGACCTCGCGGCCGAAGCCGGCGCTGTTGAGCAGGGTCAGCGAGGACACGCGCGCGGGTGCGTGAACGGCGAGCTGCATCGCGATGGCGCCGCCGAGGGAGTTGCCGACCACGTGCACGGGGGACGTCAGGCCGAGTCGGTCGAGTACCCGCTCGACGTGTCCGGCCAGTGAGGGGAGCCGGCAGTCCGGCAGGGGCTGCGACCGGCCGAACCCCGGGACGTCGATCGCGATGAGCCGGTGGTCGGGCAGGGCTGCTTGGAGCGGTGCCCAGTCCACCAGGCTGCGGTCCAGACCGTGCAGGAGGAGCACCGGGGGGCCGCTGCCCGTCGCGGCGTAGTGGACGGTACGTCCCGCGACGTCGATGAACTCGGTGGGGGGTGTGGTGGCTTTCTTCGATGGCACGTTGTTGTCTCCTGCCGCATTTCACCGGCTCGGGGTCACATCGACGATCACGCCGTCGCGAGGGCCGTCGGGGCCGGGAAGGTCGGGCACGTGGCGTGCCAGGTCGAGGAAGAAGCGGTCGGCGTCGATGGCTGTCTCCGGCGGGTGGACGCCGAGGTGGCCACCGGCGCCGTCCAGCAGTTGCGCGAGCCCCAGCGCCAGGGGCAGACCGGTTGCCTCCGCCATGTCGTTGAGCAGCGCCGAGGCGCCGGGCGTATCGGCGAGCCTGGCCAGGGCTGTGACGCGGCGGCCGTCGCGGGTGCCGGTGGCAACAGCGAAGAACGGGGGCAGCGACCCGGGCCCCTTGCGGGTCATGGCACCGGCGGTGGCCCGCAGCGCGCGGGACACCGAGGGCTTGGCGAGTTCGGCTGCCGCGGTCTCGTTGGTGAGTTTTCCGGCGTCGATGTCGCGGCGCAGGACGTCGAGGTAGGCGATCGTGCCCGGGGTGATGACCATGAGGTTGGCGGCCTCGCCGGCCGGCCGGAAGCTGCGGTGCAGGGTGACCGGCTCGGGGTGGCCGACGGTGTAGGCCGTGCCGGTGCGTCCGGCGGCTACGGAGAGGGCGACCGGCTGGAGCGGCCGCCGGTGAACGAGCCGTCCGCCGCTGACCATCGCGACTTTCCCGCTGATCTGCTCCATCCAGTGCACGGCGGCCGCGCTGGGGCGCCCGTCGGGGTCGCTCAGCTGCTCGTCGTCCCCGCCGCTGCCGGAGACGTCGACGGGCCAGGCGGTGTACAGGTCCTGGACCTGGTCCAGTTGCCGGACGGCACGTGTGGCCAGCAGATTGCTGACACCGGGGCTGGCGCCCAGTCCCACCACGGCACGGACCCCGGCGGCCCGGGCCTCGTCGTCCAGGCCGAGCATCTGCAGGGTCGGCTCCCAGTCGTCGCAGATGTCCAGGTAGTGGGTGCCGGTCGTGATCGCGGCTCGCAGCACGGTCAGGCCGAAGCGGTAGTACGGGCCGACGGTGTTGAGGACGGCGTCGGCGTCCTCCAGAGCGGCGTGCAGGGCGCCGCTGTCGGTCACGTCCACCTTGAGCGCCCGCATCGGCGCGCCGCCCGTGCCGTCCTTCTCAAGCCGGCGCACCAGTGTCCGGGCCGCCTCCAGGTTCCGGTCGGCCACGACGATCTCGGTGACGCCGGGGAGTCCGGCCGCCACGCGTACCGCTACGGCACCCATTGCTCCGGGGCCTCCGAGAGCCAGAATCCTCATTCACTGCTCCATCTATCGAGTGGATTACGATCGTGGCGCATACGATAGCATTCGGTTCGAGCATTCTTCTGGATGGAGGGGAACCATGACCGACCCGCACACCACGGACCCGGCCCCGCACGAAGCAGCCGGCGCCTCACCCGGACACGTGTCCGTCGTCATCGTCGGCGCGGGATTCGCAGGCCTCGGCACAGCCATCCGGCTGCTGCAGGAGGGCTACCGCGACCTGCTGATACTGGAGCGGGCCGATGAGGTCGGCGGCACGTGGCGGGACAACGCCTATCCCGGATGCGCCTGTGACGTGCCCTCGCGCCTGTACTCGTTCTCGTTCGCGCCCAACCCCACCTGGAGCAGGCGCTTCGCGCCTCAGGAGGAGATCGAGCGGTACCTGAAGCGCTGCGTCGACCGATACGACCTGACGCCCCGCCTTCGGCTCGGCTGCGAACTGCAGCGCGCCACCTGGGACCCCGATCGGCTGCGCTGGGAGCTGGACACCAGCACCGGACCGCTCAGCGCCGGGCTGCTGGTGATGGCCCAAGGGCCCCTGTCGGAGCCGGCCGTCCCCTCGCTGCCCGGTCTGGACGGCTTCGCCGGAGAAGCGTTCCACTCCGCCGGATGGAAACACGACCTGGACCTGTCGGCCAAGCGGGTGGGCGTGATCGGCACCGGCGCGAGCGCCGTCCAGTTCATCCCTCACCTGCAGCGCACGGCCCGGCAGGTGACGGTCTTTCAGCGGACTCCCTCATGGATCGCCCCGCGCCGGGACCGGCCGGTACCGGCGTGGCAGCATCGCCTGTTCCAGCTGGCCCCGACGGCGCAGCGACTGGCGCGAGGCTGGGAGTACCTGGCACGGGAGGCGACGCTGCCGGCCCTGCTCGGCAACCGCACCATGGCCGCGCTGGGGCGTCGGGAGGCACTGTCCCACCTGCACCGCCAGGTCAAGGACCCCGAGCTGCGGTCCAAGCTGACCCCGGACTACGCACTGGGCTGCAAGCGGGTCCTGCTTTCCGACGACTACTACCCGGCACTGGTTCAACCCAACGTCCGCGTCGTCACCGACCCGATCGCGAGCGTCGGACCGAACGCGGTCCTCACCACCCCGCGCAGTGGCACTCGAGGCGCACCCGCCGGCACCACGCATCCAGTGGACGTACTGATCTTCGGAACCGGATTCCGTGTCACCGACGCCTCCTACGCGCAGCACGTCATAGGTGGTGACGGACGGTCCTTGGACGAGGTCTGGCGAGGCAGCCCGCAGGCACACCTCGGTACCACCGTCGCGGGATTCCCCAACCTGTTCCTGATGGCAGGACCCAACACGGGCGTGGGGCACACCAGCCTCATCCACATGATCGAGTCGCAGATCAACTACCTCGTCAGCACCCTGCGGCTGATGCGGAGCCGCGGTCTGGGCTCCGTGGACGTGCGCGCGGAGACGCAGCACGCGTACAACGCCGAACTGCAGAACCGGATGGCCCCCACCGTCTGGGCCGCGGGCGGTTGTTCCGGCTGGTACCAGGACCGCACGGGCCGTGTCACCACCATCTGGCCCGCATCGACCTGGCAGTTCCGCCGTCGAACCCGAGCCATCGACCCGGACGAGTACGTACTGACGGCGCCGCACGTCGCCCCGGACCAATCCATCTCCGACGGGTCCGTCCGCGCGGGCGTCGGCGAAGCGCAGCCGGGGTCATGACGGATTCACTCCGCCCCCGAGCGATCGGTTGCGCCTGCGGCCACCGGAGACTTCTGTCCAAGGAGACGCTGGTGTCCACGCCCCGTACCCCCGCCACCCGGCTCTTCGCCTTCGAGGCGTTGAGCACCTTGTTGTTCGCGGTGCCCATGCTGATGGTCACCGCGCCAGGCCGTCCCAGAGTGCCCGAATGGGCCCAGCTCCTGGGGCTCGCCCTGCTTCTCACGATGATCGTGGCGATCGTGCACACCTGTCGGCTGACCACCGCCGAAGGGCTGAGACTGATCACCGGTGGGGCTGCCGGGCAGGGCGAGAGGGCAGCCAGGCGGCTGCGCCAACAGTCCAGAGCGGAGCGGCGGTTGGGGTGGCTGCTGGTCCTGTATCCGGCCGTGCTGGTGATCCTGCTGCCAGTCCCCGATACCTGGGTACGTTTCTGGTTCTGGTCCACGGTGCTGCTCAGCCTGTCCGCGATGCTCTCGCTCGGCTTGCTGCTGCGCGGCGCGGGCCACGCGGACTGCCGGCAAGGAGGACTTCCGAAGACCGCGGGCCCATAGCACCGGATGCCGGACGACGTCACGGCGTCGAGGGCGGGGCCTTGTCGTGCGGGCCCGGGGCGTGGTGGCATGGGCCCGGCCGGACAAGGCCCCTACGTGAGTTTCCCCGTTGCCGCCGGTCATGGCCCGCTTCCCAGTGGCTTCCCAGTCGACTCCCACTCCCCGGGCGCACGCTCGTGGTGTCGGGACGACCGACCGAATTCCCAAGGGGGGAAGCGACAGTGGATCCGAGAATTCCGGGACGGTACGGCGGGGCACGGGCTCTGCGGTCCGCCGGGCGGCGCGTGCGCGCAGGGGCGGAACGGGTGCTGGCCCTGCTGCTGGTGACCGCCGTGCTGGTGGTGGGGGCGGACCTACCGGCCCGCGCGGCCACGGGGCCGGTCAATGTGGACATGGAGCAGCTGCACAGCCGGGTGTTCTCGGCGTACGTGCGCAACTACGACCGGGGGCTCCAGGGGCTGAAGGACCTGGTGCTCACCGACAACATGATGTACTGGCGCCAGCAGCACCCGACCGTCTCGGCGGACGAGGTGGTGCATCACATGGCGCTGGTGCAGCAGCAGTTGGATTCCAAGCTGACGGGGTACGACCCGGGCAAGGCCGGCTATGACGCGTTCATCAAGGTGATGGAGGCGCTGTCGGGGGTCCCCGAGATCAACATCGCCACGCCCGCGCTGAAGGCGCTCGCCGAGGTGACTCTCGCGGACAGTGCGGCCAAGTGGCAGAACCTGACCGACGCGGTGACCAGCAGCCGCACCGCGCTCACCTGGATGAACAAGTACTTCGCCCTTCAGGACCAGGTCTGGGGCGAGTTGCAGCGCCGCGCCGCCGTCGACACGACGATGGCCAACGCCTGGGACGGGTACGTCGGTTCGCGGCTGAACGTGACCTCGACGGCCAGCTTCGAGCAGCTGTCGGCGGACCCGGCGCTGGCCAACTGGCTGACCATCCAGACCATTCTGGAGAACCAGAGCAACACCGACACCTACCTCACCGAGATGCGGCGTCAGCTCGCGGCGGCGTTCGGTCAGCTGGACGCGAAGACCGACCAGGTCACGGCGGACCTGCGTCAGCTGTCGGACAAGTACCCGGTGGGCGTGGACGGTGCCAAGCCGACGGCCGACGAGCAGGCGGCGCAGAAGAAGAAGTCGGAGGAGTTCCAGGCGCAGATCGAGGCGGCGGGCTCCGCGGTGTACATCCTGTCGACGCTGGCCGGCTTCGCCGACGCCAAGTTCGGCCGGGACGTCGCCCTGGCCGGCAACGCGGCCGTCACGATCGCCTCGGCGATCAACAAGTACCTGCCGACGGTGGCGGGTCTGGACCTGACCCAGGCATTGACCTCGGCGAGCACCCTGGTGTTCAGCGGGAACGTCCTGGGTGCGGTGCTGAGTCTGCTGCCGCTGTTCACGGGTGAGAGCGCCTCCCCGGACCAGCTGATCATGAACGAGCTCGGCAAGCTCCGCGAGGACGTCGCCAACCTCGGGCAGCAGATGAACGACCGGTTCGACCGGATCGAGAAGGCGCTGACCCAGGTCTACGCCGACGTGATGACCCAGTTCGACCGGCTGTTCCAGGACATCGTGATCGTGCGGGGCAACCTCTCCGACATCGAGCACCGGATCTTCCTGCTGAACGCCAAGATCGACACCTTCGCCGCCTCCACCCAGGCCGCGCTGACCGCCGTCGCCACCCAGGACGTTCGCGGCAACATCAACCGGTACGTCAACTACCGGGACACCTACGGCCAGGACATCCCCACCTATCAGGAGTACACCACCCCGGAGAACTCCTTCCACTTCACCGCGACCGCGCTCTCCTCGGACGACACCTTCCTGGTGCCGGCCGGCACCTACGGCGCGGTCGACCCGGTCTCCACCCTGGCCAACTACCGTCCCGCCGGCAGCATCAACTACCTGGCGTGGCTGGCCCAGCAGCGCTTCGACGGCGCGTTCCCGCAGCCGGCCGGCAAGGTCGCCAACCCCGCTGTCTGGGAGCTCGGCGCCCGCTCGTACGCGGTGCTGGAATCCCAGAACCAGCCCTACGCGTCCAAGGTCAGCCCGGCCCGCGCCGCGCAGATCCAGGCCACCGGGCAGGACATCAACCGGGCCGCCGCGAACTTCAGCAGGCCCACCGCCGACGGGAAGACCAACGCGCTGTTCAACGGCCTGACGGCCAACTACCGGGCGGCGATGAACAGTTTCTCCGACCAGCTGGCGAAGATCCGCACCACGGAGGTCCAGCAGGGCAAGTCCTACGACCTGTTCGGCACCGCCGACCAGGCCCGCCGCCCGGAGTGGCCCGTCCCGGCCACCCCCGCCCAAGGCACCTGCTCCACCAACCAGGTCCCGACCACCTCGCACCCGACGCCGAGCAATGTCACCAACAACGACCTGGCGTCGCCGTACCTGCTCGCCAACTACCTGGCCCCGGACGGCGCCAAGCCGGCCTTCAGCTGGTCGTGCAACGCGGTCGTGTCCCTGACCGACCAGACGTACGACGACGAGGGGGTGCTCCACAACTACTACACGGTGACGCTCACCTACCGGAACTACGTGCTCTGGCCCGGCGAGAGCACGCGCCGGCTGATCCGCACCCGCACCTTCACCGATGACCCGTTCGAGTCCACCGAGCTCAGCCTGCCCACGCTCAACCACAACTGGGGCTGGTTCGCGGACCGGTTCGAGCAATTCGCCACCACCACCGACGAGGACACCACCCTCGCCGACGCCAAGGTGCGGACGCAGAACGTCCTCAACGGCCGGCAGAAGCTGTACTACGACACCGTCTCCTCCCGCCTCGGCAGCCCCGGGGACCTGCTCGCCGCCAACACCAAGGTGACCGAGGCCGTCACCCTGCTCCAGGCGTACTCCGAGCTCGGCTGGGCCCGGGCCGTCCAGCAGGACGACCTGCTCAACGGTCTGCTGAACGGCCGCCTGCACCTGCCGGCCGACCTGCCCGGCACGGCCCACTTCACCGACGCCTTCCGGACCGCAGCCGCCGCCTACCAGGGCTGCAACCCGGCCACCGGCGGCGGGCCGTGCACCGGCCGCGGACCGTTCGACCCGTACGCCGGGCAGCAGCAGTACACGGCCGGCTGCCAGATCGACGGCGGCCAGCTGCCCGGCGACCCGCTCGGCAACTGCCTGCTCTCGGTCGCCCGGCAGCGGACCGACGCGCTCGCCCAGCGGTACGCGGCCCACTCGGCCGAACTGGCCGCGGGCACGTACACCGAGAGCCTGCCCACGGTCGACGCGCTGATGACCACGGTCAAGGTGACCGACCTGGCGGTGCGGAACTGACCCACCATCAAGGGCCGGACGGGTTCGCTGAACCCGTCCGGCCCTGCTGCCTGCGCGCGGGCGCCGTCAGCGGCCGGCGGAGTCGGAACAGCAGGTCCTGACCCCGGCGAGCAGCTCGGCCGCCTCGGCGGCGGACAGCCGGCGTCCCCGCTCGACGTGGTACGCGAAGTCGCCCTCGGGCAGCGCGCCGCGCACCAGTTCGGCGTACCGGGGGCCGTCCACCGGGTCGAGCGCGGTGGGGGTGAACCCGATCCGCTCGCCGCGCCGCGCCACCACGCCCAGCAGCGCCGCGCCCTGCGCCGGCTGCCCCGAGCGGGCCAGGGCGGCGGCGGTGGTGTGGGCGATGACCAGCCAGGCGGTGGTGTCGCGGTCCTCCTCCAGGACCCGCAGGATGTCCAGCCCCGCGCAGAGCGCCTGCTCGGTGCGGCCCGCGTCGAGGTCGCTCTTCATCACCAGCCAGGCCGAGGAGGACATCACGAAGCCGAAGCCGCACCCGCGCGCCACCTCGATGGACTCGGTCAGCACCGCCCGCGCGCGCTCCTCCTCCCCGCCGAAACGCAGCAGCATGCCCAGCAGCATCAGCGCCTCGGCCCGCACCCACGGCGGGCCGACCGCCTGCGCCAGCTCTACGGCACCCTGCGCATCCGCCAACGCCCCCGCCGCCCCGCCCAGGGCGCCGAACAGCGCCCGGTACCCCAGCGCCTGCGCCTCGACCGTGGCATCACCCGCCCGGCGGGCGAGTTCGACGGCCTCCGCCGCGGCTTCCGCCGCCGTGCCGAAGTCGCCCACCAGGTACGACAGCGCCGCCACCCCGATCGACGCGCGGGCCCGCGCCCGGGCGGGCGCCTGCGGTCCGCTCATCTCCAGCGCCGCCCGCAGCCAGCCGAGCCCCTCGGTGACGTGGCCCCAGCGGTACCAGAACCTGGTCAGCGCCCCGCCGAGCCGCAGCGCGTACGAGGACTCGCCGGCCAGCAGCGCGGAGGTGAAGGCCGCCCGGATCTCCGGCTGGTCACGGACGGTCCGCTCGGTCGCGGCGCCGGCCTGCCCGCCCAGGATCTGCGTCTCCGCGGACTCCGCCCGGCCCAGCACCCAGGCCCGGTGCGCGGCCTGGGCGGCCGCCAGCAGCGACGGCTCCCCCTGACGGCGGGCGAACTCCTTCAGGGTCTCCAGCATCCGGTAGCGCCTGGGGTGGGTGCCCGGCTCCACGGCCAGCAGCGACTTGCGCACCAGCGCGGTCACCTCGGCGAGCACCGGGCCGCCGCAGACCGCGGCCGCCGCGTCCAGGTCCAGGCCGCCCGCGAACACGCTCAGCCGGTGGAACACCGCGCGCTCGCGCTCGTCCAGCAGCCGGTGGCTGCACTCGACGGCCGACTCCAGCGCCCGGTGCCGCGCCGGGCCGGTGGCCGGACCGCCGACCAGCACCGCGAACCGGTCGTGCAGGGCCTCCTCGATCTGCTCCAGCGACAGCGTCCGGCACTGCACGGCGGCCAGTTCGATCGCCAGCGGCAGGCCGTCCAGCTCCCGGCAGATCCGCTCGGCCACCACCCGCTCCGCGTCCGAGGGCGTCCAGCCGGCCAGCGCGGCCGACGCCCGCGCGACGAACAGTTCCACCGCCGCGGCGGCCGGCAGCGGGTCCACCGGCCAGACCAGCTCGCCGCTCACCCCCAACGGCTCCCGACTGGTGGCCAGCACCCGCACACCCGCGCACCGCGACAGCAGTCGCGTCGCACACTCGGCGGCCGGGGCCAGCACGTGCTCGCAGTTGTCCAGCACCAGCAGCAGCCGGCGCTCGCCCAGCACCTCCGCCAGCCGCTCCGCCGACACCGCGTCACGGATCCCCAGCACGTCGGCGATCCGGGCGACCAGCAGGGGGGTGTCCGCGCCCTCCAGGTCGGCCAGTTCCACCAGCCACGGGCCGTCCTCGTCCGTCCGGGCCCGGGCCGCCTCCACCATCAGCCGGGACTTGCCGATGCCGCCCGGGCCGGTCAGCGTCACCAGCCGGTGCTCGTCCAACAGGGCGGCGAGCCGGTCGCGCGCGTCCTCGCGGCCGATCATCGCGGTGAGCGGGATCGGCAGGTTGCGGCCGCGGCGCGGGGGCGGCGACGCGGGGTACGGGGGCGCGGCAGCGGCGCGCGGGGGCGGGAACGCTGTTGTCGCGGGGTGCGGGAGGGCGGCGGCGCGCGGGGGCGGGGGTGCCACGGACTCGTCCTGGGTCAGCAGCGCCGACTCCAGCCGCCGCAACGACGGGCCCGGGTCGATGCCCAGCTCCTCGGCCAGCAGCCGACGGGCGGTGCGCAGCGTCTCCAGGGCGTCCGCCTGCCGCCCGGAGCGGTACAGGGCGAGCGCCAGCAGCTCCCAGCCGCGCTCGCTCAGTGGCTGCTCCGCGGTGTGCTTGCCCAGGTCCGCGACGACCGCGGTGTGCCGGCCCCGGGCCAGCTCCGCGCTGTACAGGTCCTCCTGCGCCGACAGCCGCAGCCCCTCCAGCCGGGCCGCCTCGGGCATCGCGAAGGCGCTCGCGGCGAACTCGGCGTACGCCGCGCCCCGCCACAGTGCCAGCGCCTCGGCCAGCACCCCGGCCGCCGCCTCCGGGTCGTCGGCGCTCAGCAGTCGCTCCCCGCGGCCGGCCAGCAGCGTGAAACGCTCGGCGTCCACCCGCTCCGGGGCCAGTCGCAGCGCGTACCCCGTGCCCTCCCTGACCAGCACCTCCGCCGAGCCGCGTGCCGCGCGGCGGGGCTCCAGGGCCCGGCGCAGTGCGGCGACGTAGGAGTGCAGGGTCGTGGCGGACGGTAAGCGCTGCCGCTCCCACGCCTGCTCGATCAGCGCGTCCTGATCGACCAGGCGTCCGCGCGCCGCCACCAGCGCGGCCAGTACCGCGCGCTGCCGCGGCCCGCCGAGCGCCACCGGCCGGCCGTTCACGGCGGCCGTGACCGGGCCCAGCACGCCGATCCGAAGACTTGACACCGTGTCGTCCTGATCCGTCACAACTGGCAAGCGTGCCATCCGGTTGCCGCACGGTAAACCGAGTTGCGCTTCGCCGTTGCCCGTCGGGGCCCGGTCGGGGCTCGTGGGGGCTCGCCGTTGCCCGTCGCGGCTCGTCGGGCGGAAGAGCCGGCCGCCGCGCCGGGCCCCATTCCAGCCATCCTCCAGCCGCAATTGGTCCACACCATTGACGCGCTCAACTCAATCCCGAAAGATCGTCCGCGGCCGGGCGATGTCCGCCCGTCCCCTCATGTCCCTTTGCCCTCCCGGGAGTTCCCCATGGCAGTCCGTCGCGCCGCCAAGGCCGTGTCCGTTCTCGCGCTCGGTGGTGCGCTGGCGCTCGGAACGGCCGGCCCTGCTTCCGCCTCGGGAGTCGCCGACCTGACCGGAATGGGGTGCCCGGACTACTACACCGACTACTACGGCAACGGCGGGTTCGTGCAGACCCTGGCGTACACGTACACCGGCGGCAACGGGTACCGGTACGGCCACTACAACGTGGTGTTCCGCAACAACTTCGGCACCACCAACGAGGGTTCCCGCGACTACCGCTGCTACTGAGCGGCGCCGGAACCAAGGGCGCGGACGCTGCATAACTATCGCGGTCGTCACACCGATATCCGAAGGATTCCGGCCGTCTTCGACCGCTTCGTCCGGTTCGGCGAACGGTTTCGGCCGGTCCGGCGGGTGGCCCGGACGAGCCTGCCTCTGGACGGAGGACGTAGTCTGCGGGCATGACAGACGCCGCGAACCTCACTCCCCGGGAAGCCTTCGAGATGCTGCTGGCGGGCAACGGCAGGTTCGTCGCCGGTAGCCCCCACCACCCGAACCAGGATGCCGCCCGCCGCACCCAGACCGCGCCCTCGCAGGCGCCGTTCGCGGTGCTGTTCGGGTGCTCCGACTCCCGACTCGCCGCCGAGATCATCTTCGACCAGGGTCTCGGTGACCTGTTCGTGGTCCGCACCGCCGGCCACGTGCTCGGCCCGGAGGTGCTCGGGAGCATCGAGTACGGCGTGAGCCTGCTGGGCACCCCGCTGGTCGTGGTCCTCGGCCACGACTCCTGCGGCGCCGTCGCCGCCACCCGCGAGGCGGTCGCCGCCGGCGCCACCGGCGAGGGCTACGTCCGCGACGTGATCGAGCGGGTCACCCCGAGCGTGCTCGCCGCGAACGCCGCCGGGCACACCGACAACTCCCACTTCATCAACGAACACATACGGCACACCGTGGCCCTGCTGATGGAGCGTTCGCGCACCCTCTCCAACGCGGTGGACGCCGGACGCACCGCCGTCGTCGGCCTCTCCTACCGCCTGGTGGACGGCACCGCCCACCTGGTCACCACCCGCGGCCTCGACCTCCCCACCCCCGCCGCCGCCTGACCCGCCCCGGCCTCCCCACCCGCGGCCCCGGCCCGACCAGGCCGGGGCCGCGGCGCGTCAGACCGGCCGCAGCACCGCGCCGAACTGCACCAGGGCGAGCAACAGCAGCGTCGTGCCCGCCTCGATCCAGGGGTAGGTTGAGCCCTCGGCCGTCGGCACCGGCGGCAATCGATCAAGGGGGAGACGGGGAGACATGGCGAGTTACTCGATCTCGGTTCGCCTGCAGCGCACGACGGTGGAGGAGGCCTACGTGTCCGTCCCTGTCACCGACGCGA
Organism: Kitasatospora sp. NPDC059673; assembly: GCF_042734215.1. Classification (NCBI taxonomy): domain Bacteria; kingdom Bacillati; phylum Actinomycetota; class Actinomycetes; order Kitasatosporales; family Streptomycetaceae; genus Kitasatospora; species Kitasatospora sp. NPDC059673. Next base: position 220,838 of record NZ_JBHWEN010000009.1, read on the forward strand.
TGATGCGGGACGAGCCGAACGAGGACGGGTCGTACGGCATCGACGTGACCGAGTTCTACGCCGCCGCGCTCCAACTCGGCGCTGCGGCCGAGTGGTTGCCGGAGGACCGGAGCGTCGTCGTGCACCCGATCCAGAAGGCGCCCGACCACATTCAGCAGGTGTTCGACGCCCAGCAGTGACGGTCCCCGGCGCAGCGCCCGTCCGGCGCGCCGACCGGCTGCCACCTCGAACTCCCGCACCCCACCCGGCCGTTGAACCGGCTCGACAACAGCCCCTGGGCAGCCCGCGTCCTCGCGCCCTATCCGTGGGATCCCCTACGCCTCTGATCTGACGTCAACTGTGTTGCAGGCGAACTATGTTGACTCCCATGACCGCAATCCGTCGCACCGCCGCCGCAGCCGCGCTCCTGCTCGCCCTGCCGCTGTCCGCCGTCGCCACCGCCGCGCCCGCGCTGGCCGCCACCGCGCCCGCCGCATCCACCGCACCGGTGGGCGTGCAGGTCGAACTCCCGCGCCCCACTGGGCCGTTCGCGGTCGGGCGGCAGATCCTGCACCTGACCGACCGGAGCCGGACCGACCCGTGGGTGCCGTCCGCCGGACCGCGTCAGCTGATGGTCTCCATGTACTATCCGGCCAAGGCGGGCACCGGCGGGCCCGCGCCGTACATGACGCCCGAGGCCGCCCGGCTCATGCTGGACGTGAAGCTCCCCGGCAACACCATCCCCACCGAGGTGGTCACCGGCACCCGCACCTGGTCCAGGACCGACGCACTGCCGCAGCACGGCCGGTTCCCGCTGGTCGTCCTCTCCCCCGGCTACACCATGCCGCGCACCGAACTGACGGCCCTCGCCGAGGACTTGAGCAGCCGCGGCTATGTCGTCGCACTCGTCGACCACACCTACGAGAACACCGGCACCACCTTCCCGGATGGGCACACCACCACCTGCGAGGCCTGCGAATTCCCGCCCAGCGACGAGCAGTTGGCAACCTTTGCGGAGAGCCGGCCGAAGGACGTCTCCTTCGTCCTCGACCGGCTCACCGACCGCGGACGCCCCGCCTGGCGCTACGCCCACCTGATCGACCGCGACCGCATCGGCATGGCCGGCCACTCCCTCGGCGGCGCCGCCGCCGTTCCCGCCCTGCTGACCGACGACCGGATCCGGGCGGGTGCGAACCTGGACGGCACCATGTTCGTCCCGGTCCCGGCCACCGGGCTCAAGGGCAAGCCGTTCCTGATGATCGGCCGCCCCCTGGACGGCCCGGACGACCCCAGCTGGACCGAGAGCTGGTCCCACCTCGACGGCTGGAAGCGCTGGCTGACGGTCGCCGGCTCCGACCACGGCAGCTTCACCGACATCCCTCTGTTCTTCGAAAAGCTCGGCCTCCCCCAGTCTCCCGAGACCACCGTCACCGCCGCCCGCGGCATCCAGCTCACCCGCCAGTACGTCGCGGCGTTCTTCGACCTCCAGCTGAAGGGCGTCCCCCAGCGGATCCTCGACGGCCCGACCCCCGTCAACCCGGAGATCGGCTTCCACCCGTAGCAGCCACCTTCCGCCGCGAGGTCGCCGGGCACAACGCCCGGCGGCCTCGCCCGCGTTCCGGCACCGGTGCGACGGCCCTGCGCCGAAGGGCAGACGTCCGGCTGGCAGGACTCTCGACCCGGAGGCTACGTTGAGTGTCGGCCCGGTCGCATTGTGCGATCAATCATGCCTGCATCCGAGGAGCCCGACCGTGACCACCACCTCCACCCGTCCCACCGGTGTGCCCGCCATCGAGCAGCTGCCCAAGCCGCCGCTGCGGACGAGCACCGACATCCAGGGCAACATCCTGGCGGCGTTCAACAAAGACTTCATGGACTTCCGCTACCTGCACTTCCCCGACGCCGCCCGGGGCCGCGGCTGGCTCTCCGCGATCCTCAACACCGTCTCGACGACCAGCGAGACCGAGGACTTCAACGAGCAGTTCTCGCTGGCCCGCCGGGCGTTCGGCCGCGACCCCGGCCTGGTCACCGTCCGCTGCGGGGTCTCGCTCACCTTCGAGGGCCTGCTGACGGTCGCCAACAACCCCGACCAGGTCAGAGCGGACCTCCAGGCGAACTTCCCGTCCTTCAGCGCGGGCGCGGCCGCCCGGGCCTCCGACCTCGGCGACACCGACGACAGCGACCCCAAGCAGTGGCTGTTCGGCGCCGGAACCGGCGACCAGGTCGTGCACGCCGTCCTGATCGTCGCCGCGGACACCGACGAGATGCTGCAGGAGAAGCTGAAGAACCTCGACGCGGTCGAGAACGCGAACCAGATCGTCCGCGTCCACGTGGACGAGGGCCGCACCCTGACCGGCGCGCTGAAGGGCCACGAGCACTTCGGCTACAAGGACGGCATCTCCCAGCCGGGCGTGAAGGACTTCCACCAGGAGAGCCCGGACCAGCCCGGCACCCGCGACGTCCACCCCGGCACCGAGCTGATCGAACCCGGCGAGTTCGTCTTCGGCCAGAAGAGCGAGGCGGGCGACCGGACGGCTCCGCAGTGGATGGCGAACGGCTCGCTCCAGGTGGTGCGCCGCCTGCGCCAGGACGTCGCGGGCTGGAACAAGGCCGTGGTGGACGGCGTCGCGCAGTTCACCGGGACGATGGACGCCACCCGGCTGGGTGCCTGCCTGGTCGGCCGTTTCAAGGACGGCACGCCGCTCGCCCCGCCGAACGGCACCGTGACCGGCGTCGGCACCGACCGCAACGACTTCGACTACAGCAACGACCCGGCGGGCGAGCACACCCCGTGGGTCGCGCACATCCGCCGCACCAACCCGCGCTCCTTCGCCGGCATCGGCGACGGCCAGCCGAAGAGCCACCGGCTGATGCGCCGGGGCATCCCGTACGGCCCGGAGTTCCCGGGCGGCGCGGACGACGGCGTGGACCGCGGGCTGATGTTCGTCTGCTACGGCACCTCGTTGGAGCAGCAGTTCGAGCTGGTCCAGCAGTTCTGGGCCAACGACTCCTCGTTCCCGCCCGGAAAGCCGAACGGCCCCACGCCTGCCCCGAACGGCTTCGACAAGGTCATCGGCCTCGCCGGCAAGGCCGAGATCGGGCTCGCGGACGGCACCCACGGCACCGTCGACATGAAGCGTTTCGTCCGCACCACGGGCGCGCTGTACGCCTTCACGCCCTCGATCTCCACGCTGCGGCTGCTCGCCGGCGGCCAGGACCTCCCCAACACGCCGACCAGCTCCTGACCTGCCGTCGCCCGGAGGAGAAACCATGACGAACCCCGTCACCGAGGGCACCGCCGGTGACCGCGAGCGATGGCAGACCTGCCGGCAACTGGCGCGCGAACTGCTGCTGATCGGCCCGGACGACAAGGACCTGAAACTCCGCTACCTCGACGTCCTGATCAAGGACGGCATCCCGCAGACCGATCAGCCGAAGGACGTGCTGATCATCGGCGCGGGCATCGCGGGCCTGATCGCCGGGAAGCTGCTCAAGGACGCCGGGCACCGCGTCACCATCCTGGAGGCCAACGCCAACCGGGTCGGCGGGCGGATCAAGACCTTCCGTTCCACCGACGACAGCGCCGACGGCCCGTTCCACGACCCGAAGCAGTACGCGGAGGCCGGGGCCATGCGGCTGCCGAGCTTCCACCCGCTGACCCTCGCGCTGGTCGACCGCCTCGGCCTGCGCCGGCAGCTGTTCTTCAACGTGGACATCGACCCGGACACCGGCAACCAGAACGCGCCCGTCCCGCCGGTGGTCTACGAGTCCTTCGAGCCCGGCAAGGTCTGGCAGTACGGCGCGGACAGCCCGGAGTTCCGCGAGCCGGTCAAGCGCTTCCACTCCTGGATCCGCACCAACCGGATCCAGGCCCGCCGCAAGGACTACGCCGACGACCCGAGCTGCATCAACGAGGGCTTCCACCTCACCGGTGAGGAGGCCCGGATCACCGTCGCCGAGATGGTCAACCAGGCGCTGGAGCCGGTCCGCGACTACTACTCGGAGATCAAGGACGGCAAGCGCGTCAACAAGCCGTTCGCCCAGTGGCTGGACGGCTGGACCCGGGTGATCCGCGACTTCGACGGCTACTCGATGGGCCGTTTCCTGCGCGAGTACGCGGGCTTCAGCGACGAGGCCATCGAGGCGATCGGCACCATCGAGAACATGACCTCGCGGCTGCACCTGGCCTTCTTCCACACCTTCCTGGGCCGCAGCGACATCAACCCGAACGCCACCTACTGGGAGATCGAGGGCGGCAGCTGGAAGCTGCCCGAGGCGCTCGCGGACGAGCTCCGGGCGGAGCTGCGGATGGGCCGGCGGATGATCCGCATGGAGTACTGGGACCCGCGCCGGGACGGCGGCGGCACCCTCAACGTCGGCCCGATCGGTCCGCAGGTCGCCGTCGAGACCGTCCCCGAGGACGACCCGCAGGCCCCGCCCACCGTCTGGAAGGGCGACCTGGCGATCGTCACGGTCCCGTTCTCGGCGCTGCGGTTCGTCCAGGTGACACCCCCGTTCTCGTACAAGAAGCGCCGGGCGATCATCGAGACCCACTACGACCAGGCCACCAAGGTGCTGCTCGAGTTCTCCCGCCGCTGGTGGGAGTTCACCGAGGCCGACTGGGAGGAGGAACTCAACTCCATCGCGCCCGGCCTGTACGAGTACTACCAGCGCACCGGCGAGGACGACGCCGAGGCGGCCGTCGCCGCCGCCCACAACGGCCACCGGCCGCCGCGCAACCTGCCGGACATGCTGCTCGGCGCACACGGCAGCGTGGACGAGCGCCGGATCAGCGAGGGCCAGCGGGAGGTCTACCGGCACACCCCGCTGCTGCGGGCCGGCGTGCGCCCCGCCACCGACTGCTTCGGCGGCGGCTCGACCACCGACAACCCGAACCGCTTCATGTACTACCCCTCCCACCCGGTGCCCGACGGCGACGGCGGCGGCGTGGTGCTGGCCGGCTACAGCTGGTCGGACGACGCGGTGCGCTGGGACTCCATGGAGGACGACGAGCGGTACGTGTACGCGCTGCGCAACCTCCAGTCGGTGCACGGCCGGCGGATCGAGGTGTTCTACACCGGCTACGGGCAGACCCAGAGCTGGCTGCGCGACCCGTACGCCTTCGGTGAGGCGGCCGTGTACACCCCGCACCAGATGACCAGCTTCCACCTCGACGCGGTCAAGCCGGAGGGCCCGGTGCTCTTCGCCGGCGAGCACGTCTCGCTCAAGCACGCCTGGATCGAGGGTGCGGTGGAGAGCGCCGTCCGGGCGGCCCTCGCCGTGCACGAGACGGCGCCGCCGGCCGCGGCGCGCCGGGAGGTCCGGCCCGAGGCCCGGCCCCGCCAGGAGAACCAAGAGGAGGCACTGCGCCGATGAGCAGCACCAACGAATGGACCGTGGGCCGTTACCTGGCCACCAGGCTCGAACAGCTGGGCATCCGGTACCTGTTCGGTGTCCCGGGCGACCTGCTCGGCCCGTTCCTGTCGATCATGCAGGAGACCACCTCGGTGCGCTGGGTCGGCACCCCGACCGAGATCGGCGCCGGCTACGCGGCCGACGGCTACGCCCGGGTGCGGCTCGCCGACGCCGCCCCGGACCAGCCCGAACAGGGCGTCGCGGCCGTGGGGGTGACGTACGGGGTGGGCGCGTTCAGCCTGCTCAACCCGATCGGCGGCGCGTACGTCGAGGACATCCCGCTGATCGCGATCAACGGTGCGCCGTCCTACGAGCAGTGGCTCAACTTCCAGGCCGTCGGTCTGCTCACCACGCACATGAGCCCGCGTCAGGAGAGCAACCTGGACGTCTACCGGCAGGTCACGGTGGACGCGCAGGTGCTCTCCAACCCGGGGCTGGCGCCCTCGCAGATCGACAGCGCGATCACCGCGTGCCTGACCGAACGCAAGCCGGTCTACCTGGAGGTCATGGACGACCTCTGGCACGCGCCCTGCGACCCCCCGCAGGGTCAACTCCGGGCACACCAGCGGCCGTTCACCAAGCGCAATCAGGACATCCTGGACAAGGCCGTGGCGGCGGCGGTGGAGCTGATCACCACCTTCGGCACGCCGATCGTCTGGGCCGGCGAGGAGCTGGTCCGCCGGCGGCTGGAGAACGAACTGCTGGAGTTCGTCGAGGCCACCCAGATGCAGTTCTGCACCACGGTCGGCGCCAAGTCCGTGGTGTCGGAACGGCACCCGCGGTTCGCCGGCGTCTACAACGGCAGGGCGAGCCTGCCGGAGATCCGGGACACCTTCAAGAACGCGGGCTGCCGGATCGGCCTCGGGACGTGGTCCACGTCCAAGAACCTCAACGGCGAGCAGTCCATCGGCGACGACTGGATCGTGGCCGCCCGGGGCGGCGTCAGCGTCGGCGCCAGGTACTTCCCCGACGTCCAACTCGGCCGTTTCATCCCGGCGTTGAAGGCCGCCCTGGCGGGAAAGACCTTCCCGGCCGACCACTTCGCGCTGGCCCGCGAGGCGGGCCTGGACGTTCCCGCCACCACCTCCGAGTTCCTGGGCTCGCTGAGCGTGCGGCACCACCGGAAGACCGAGCTGACCTACGACGGTTTCTTCGAACGCATCAATCACTTCCTGGAGTTCGAGGCCACCGGCGGTGACCCGGAGGCCGCCTCCCCGTTCACCGTGGTCTCGGACGCGGCGTTCGCGCTGCTCGGCTCGATGAACCTGCGGATCAACGAGCGGTCCGGCTTCCTGGCGCAGAACAGCTGGCTGTCCATCGGCTACTCCGTCGGCGCGGCCACCGGTGTGGCCTTCGGCCGGCAGCAGCCGCTGAAGCGCCCGCTGGTGTTCGTCGGGGACGGCTCGTTCCAGGAGATCTGCCAGGAACTGTCCACCCAGGTCCGCCACCACCTGCGGCCGGTGATCTTCGTCCTGGACAACGAGGGCTTCTACGGCATCGAGCAGATGCTGGTCAGCCCCTGCTACTACAAGGGCAGGCCGTCCGACGGGGCCGACTTCTACAACGTGCTGCACCCCTGGCACTACGAGAAGCTGGCGCAGGTCTTCGGAAGCGAGAAGGACCAGATGCACGGCTTCAAGCTCAGCACCCACGCCGAGCTCGACACCCTGCTGACCGAACTCGCCGACCCCACCAACCAGCTCAACCACGCCCCGATCCTGGCCCGGGTCCGGCTCAGTCGGCACGACTACCCGAGGGCCCTCCAGTACAAGATCGACGAGAACTGCCCGTAACACGAAGCCGGCCCCCGTCCTCGACGGGGGCCGGCTCATGCCGTCAGCAGTTGGGAATGGTCACACCGTTGTTGTCCTTGGCCACGTCGTTGCCCCACCTCGACAGGTAGAACGCCGACACCCATTGGCCGCTCGGGCCGACGTCCGGGTCGGTCTTCAGCCACCAGTGGTTGTAGCTGCCGCCGCTGGACACCTCACGGCCCCACACCTTGCAGTACACGTAGTTGGTGCCCTGGTACAGCGTCCCGGTGGCGGTGGCGCTGGTGGAGGTAGCGGAGGGGTACACCGGCGCGTTGGCGAAGGTGTCCACCCAGTACTTGCCGCTCGGGGCCGGGGTGCTGCTTCCGGAGCAGTCGGGGATGACGGTGCCGTTGGTGTCCTTGGCCACGTCGTTGCCCCACCCGGACAGGTAGTACGCCGACACCCATTGGCCGCTCGGGCCGACGTCCGGGTCGGTCTTCAGCCACCAGTGGTTGTAGCTGCTGCCGTTCGACACCTCACGGCCCCAGGCCTTGCAGTACACGTAGTTGGTGCCCTGGTACAGCGTGCCCGTGCTGCTGGTGGAGGTCGGGGAGGCGTACACCGGCGCGTTGGAGAAGGTGTTCACCCAGTACTGGCCGCCGCCCGCCGGCGGCGGGGTCGGCGCCGGGGTGGTGTTGCCGGAGCCGTACAGCCGGATGGCGCCGTAGTAGTCGCCGTGCGAGGACAGCGCCGCCACCTGGACGTAACCGCCGGAGTACGGGGCCTCGACGATCCAGCCCTGCCCCAGATACATCGCCACGTGGTGGATGGTGGAGGCGGTACTGCCGAAGTACACCAGGTCCCCGGGCAGCAGCGGCGCCGTCCCGTCCCCCCGGTAGTACCGGGCCACCGCCCGGGAGGTCGGCCACTGGGTCCGCGTGGTGCCGTTGATGACGTCCGCGCCGACCGCCAGGTAGTAGGCGTAGCGGACCATGCCGGAGCAGTCCAGGCCGCGGACGTTGCAGTCGTTGGGGGCGCCGTTGGACGGGTCGCAGATCCCGTACGTCGGCCCGGGCTGCGAGCCGTGCCCGCCGCCCCAGGAGTACGGGGTGCCGATCAGCCCGCAGGCGGACCGCACGGCGGCATTCGCCTGCGAGGCCGCACCGGTGGACAGCACCCCACAGGAAGGCGTCGCCTGCGCCGTCCCGGCCCCGGCGAAGAACACTCCGACCGACACCAGGACCGACAGCAGGGCCGCCCACCGCAGCGGGGCCACCAGCCACCGCGACAGAAGCTTTGTGCGCGTTGTCATGACTGCGGATCTTTCCGGCGGCCCTGACTCTCCCTCAATGGCTGCACCACACAGAAGACCTGACGGCTCATTGGCGCCCGGCCACATTGCGCGGGACCCGAAGGACATGGGACAGCGCAACCACCCTACCAACGATCCACCAACATGCGAGGGAAAACCGGAAATTGACGGTTCGTTACCAGCCAGTAGAGGATCAAGGAAGCCTTCTGTGTGGGCGAGTTGGCCGGACAACTCTTCACGCGGGCGTTGCACGGAGTTCCGTCGGCCCTTCTTGAATCCGCAGCACCGGGCCTGCCATCCTGGCCCGCGCCACACGCCCAGCCCTCCCACCCTCAGGAGAGTGCCCCCATGCGGAAACCGTCCGCACACCGACGCCACCGACGGCTGCACCTGCTGCTGCTCGCCGTCGTGGCCCTGCTCGTGCCGCTGATACCGACCCAGGCCGCCGCCGCGGGCAGCTCGATCGGCCTGGCCGCCACCAGCTACGTCCAGGGCCGGACTTCGGCCCTGCCGGTGACGTACAGCACCGGGCAGCCCTCCTCCACCAACTGGGTCGGCATCTACCCCACCGACCCCGCGAAGGGCCCCGGCAGCGGGACGGCCTCGCTGGCCTGGGCGTACGCCCCGAACAGCAGCGGCACGGTCACCGTGGCGGCGGGCTCCCTGCAGCCCGGCAGCTACCTGGCCTACCTGCTCGCCAACAACGGCTACACGCCGCTGGCCACGCCGGTGCTGTTCACCGTGACCTCCTCGACCGTCCTGGACACGCAGAACAGCATGCTGTGCCTCGGCCAGAGCTCCTACGCGCAGGGCCAGGCGGTGCTCGCCTCCTACGGCACCGGCCGGGTCTCCGCGACCAACTGGATCGGCATCTACCCCGACAACGGCCAGCAGCCGGGCGGGAGTCCGGCCCTCGCCTGGGCCTACGCGCCGAACGGCACCGGCTCGGTGTCCCTCGCCACCGACTCGCTCGCCCCGGGCACCTACCTGGCCGACTACCTCTACAACGACGGCTACACCGCGCTCGCCCGGCCCGCCCGCTTCTCCGTCACCGCGCCCGGGACCGGCAGCACCAACCTGATCGTCAACGGGGACGCCGAGTGCGCCGACGCCTCCGTCAGCGGCTACGACAGCGTCACGCTCCCCGGCTGGCAGACCACCGGCGTCCCGACCGCCGTGGCGTACGGCGCACCGAACGGCTTCCCGTCGAACAGCACCACCGGCCCGGGCAACCGCGGCAACGCCTTCTTCTCCGGCGGCCCGGTCGGCAGCTCCACGCTCTCCCAGACCGCCGACGTGTCGGCGGCGGCCGACCGGATCGACACCGGCGCGGTGACGTACAACCTCTCGGGCTGGCTCGGCGGTTACGCCACCGAGAACTCCACCGCCACCCTCACGGCCACCTTCCGCAACGGCTCCGGCGCGTCCCTCGGCACCACCCGGATCGGGCCGGTCAGCGCCACCGACCGCGGCCTGGCCACCGCCCTGCTCCAGCGCACCGCCACCGGAACCCTTCCCGCCGGCACCCGCAGCATCGCACTCGCCCTGCAACTGACCCGCGAATCGAGCCGCACCGGCACCGCGTACAACGACGCCTACGCGGACAACCTCTCGCTGACCATCTCGGCGCCCCTGCCCGCCCCCGCCCTGCCGGCCCCCGTCTCCTCCCAAGTGCCCTCGCTGGACCACGTGTTCTTCGTGATGCTGGAGAACCGGTCCTACGACCAGGTGATCGGCAGCTCCGCCGCGCCCTACCTGAACCAGCTGGCGAACAGCGGTGTCACGCTCACCCAGTCCTACGGCGTCGTCCACCCCAGTGACCCCAACTACCTTGCCGTGTCCGGAGGTTCCACCTTCGGCCGGACCGACAACCCCTACCCGGCACTCACCGGCGCGGTCACCGCGCCGCACCTCGGCAACCTGGCGGAGCAGGCCGGCCGGTCCTGGCGCGGCTACGTCGAGGACATGAAGTCGCCCTGCAACCTGAGCTCCAGCGGCAACTACGACGCGGACAACATCCCGTTCGTGTACTTCAAGGACGTCACCGGCGACACCGCCCGCTGCCAGGACAAGCTGCAGCCGATCACCCGGCTCTGGTCCGACCTCCAATCCACCGCCACCACACCGAACTTCGTCTGGTTCGAGCCCAACAGCTGCAACACCATGCACAACTGCGACGTCGCCACCGGCGACACCTGGATGCGCACCAACCTCCCGAAGCTGTTCGCCTCCCCCGCCTGGACGCAGCAGCGCTCCCTCCTCGTCATCACCTTCGACGAGGACGACAACAACCACGGCCAGCGCATCCCCACCATCGTCACGGGCTCGCCCGGCCTCACCAAGCCCGGCTACCGCTCCCCCGTCCAGTACAACCACTACAGCATCCTGCGCACCGTCGAAGAGGGCCTGCGCCTCCCCGGCCGCCTGACCCAGAACGACCAGTACGCGACCCCGCTCAACGACATCTGGAACTGACACCGCCTCACGCGGCCCCGTTCGACCGCCGCCTTCCGCCATGGGCGGCGGTCGAACGGCCTCCGGCCCTAAGATCTCCCCCGACCTGCCGGAACCGCCGGCGCCAGGTCACCACACCATGGGGGAACATCGTGGGTCTCGTCGTGGGTCTCGTCGTGGTCGCCGTCCTTGCCGTGCTGCTCGCGGTGGCAGCCTTGTGGGTCGTCCGGACATACAACCGGCTGATCCGGCTGCGCAATCAGACACAGGCGTCCTGGGCACAGATCGACGTCCAGCTGAAGCGCCGGCACGAGCTGATACCGAACCTGGTCGAGGGCGCGCGCGGGTACGCGGCACACGAGCGGGCCACGCTGGAAGCCGTCGTCACCGCGCGCGGGACGGCGGCGCAGACCGGTCTCCGCGTCACCGACAAGGCCGCCGCGGAGGAGTTGCTCACCGCCTCCCTCGGCCGGCTGCTCGCCCTCGGCGAGAGCTACCCGCAGCTCAAGGCGGACCAGCATTTCCTCAAGCTGCAGGCCGAGTTGGCCACCGCCGAGGACAAGATCGCCTACGCGCGGCAGTTCTACAACAGCGCCGTCCAGAGCTACCACACCGCCCTGGAGAGCTTCCCCGGGAACCTCGTCGCCGGTATCGGCGGCGGGCACGGCCGACGCGAGTACTTCGAGGCCGGGGCCACCGCGCAGGACGCACCCCCGGTGAACCTCGCATGAGCCTCGACACCCAGCTCTACTGGGCCGGCGCCGCACTGGTCGCACTCTGGCTCGCGGTCTACGGAATCGCCCTGCTCGCCACCCGGAACGGAACCGTCCACCCCGGCCCCGCGACGCAGGAACTCGGCGACCAGCCCGAACGCCCCGCCGTGGTGGCCATGTTGGCGAACCGGTGGCGCACCGTGGACCACGCCGCCGCGGCGACCCTGCTGGACCTCGCGGCGCGCGGCCTGGCCGAGATCCGCCAGCCCGCCGACGACCCCGCGCAGAGCACAGTGCACCGCACCCGCAAGGACGCCCCCGCCCTGGCCCCCTACGAACAGCGGGTCCTCGACCGGATCACCGAACAGGCCGGCGCCTCCGGAGCCCCGATCGGCGCGATCGCCTTCCGCGCACAGGAACGCGCGACCGCCTGGAACGGCGCCCTCCGCCGGGAGATCGTCGCCGAGGCCCGCCAGCGCGGCCTCTCCCGGCCGCGGTTCGGCCCCCTGCTGGCTGGCGTGCTGTTCACCGGCCTCTTCGCCCCCGGCGTGCTCCTCGCGCTGGGCGTCCTCACCGGCGGGCACAACCTCCGCGCGGCGATCGGGGTCGGCACCATCACGGCGATCCCACTGGGGTTCCTGCTGGCGCTCGCCATCGGCGAACGGGCAACCCGATCCGGGCTCGAACGCGCGGGCCACTGGGCCGGAATCCAGTCCTGGCTCCGCGCGCACGAAGACTTCACCCGACTGCCACCCGCAGCCGTCACCGTCTGGGACCGCTACCTCGCGTACGGCACCGCGCTCGGCGTCACCGCCAACGCCTCCCGCCTGCTCGGCTTCGACGCGGGCGACAAACGCCGCGTCTGGTCCTCCCACGGCGGCACCTGGCGCCCCGTCCGCATCCGCTACCCCCGGCTTCGCCCCGGCTTCGGCGCCAGTACCGCCCAGCTGCTCCAACTGGCAGGCGCCACAGCCGTGGTGGCCGTCGGCCTGACCCTGTTCGCCGTCCTCCGCCGCCCCGAATGGGCAGCCGCCCCCGACATGACCGACCCGCTGCGCCGCCCCGGCCTGCTGCTGAGCGCCGGCTGGGTCGGCATCGGCGTCCTCGCCCTCGCGGCGGCCGGCCGCCTCAGCCGCTGGACGGCGCTCCTGGCCTTCCTCGCCCTGATGCCCGGCAACTTCGCCAGCGCCCACGGCTGGATGTCCCACAGCCTTGACCACCCGGGCCGCTGCCCGGCGAAACCGCCGCAATCACCTGCTTCGGCGCACTCACCGCCTACTACCTCACCCTTGCCGCCCTGGAACGGCGAGCCCCGCACACCGTCACCGGCGAAGTCCTGCGCCTGGAGCCCCGCCGACGCGCCAGGGCCCCACGCTTCCTCGCCCTCGACACCGGCACCACCGACCACACCCTCGCCTGGGCCCTCCCCGCCAACGCCCCCACTCTCCCGCCCGGCAGCCTCGTCCGCCTCACGGTCTCGCGCGGAACCCGCACGGTGAGATCGGCGGAACTCGTCACCGGCTGATCGGCCGACCCCAACCGCCCTGACCGGGCCGGCCCGGTGGACCTCGGCAAGCGGTCGCCCGGCCGCCCGGTCGCCGGCCAACGGCTGTGCTGGCGCCCTGATAAACACGAAAAGCCCCCGCCCGATTTCCCGGGCAGGGGCTTTTCTGAATAATTGTTCGGCGGCGTCCTACTCTCCCACAGGGTCCCCCCTGCAGTACCATCGGCGCTGTGAGGCTTAGCTTCCGGGTTCGGAATGTAACCGGGCGTTTCCCTCACGCTATGACCACCGAAACACTATGAAACTGTCCACCGGAGTGGGTCGTTGTTTCAGAACAACACAGTGGACGCGAGCAACTGAGGACAAGCCCTCGGCCTATTAGTACCGGTCAACTCCACCCCTCACAGGGCTTCCATATCCGGCCTATCAACCCAGTCGTCTACTGGGAGCC